>CAYYOB010000027.1:0-12665 GCA_964473225.1 uncultured Polynucleobacter sp. | reverse complement strand
TGGATGACATCAAGCAATGATGCCAAGTCAAGACCTTCTTGAAAATCAGCTACGGATGATTGACTTGTAAGAAATTTCTGAAATTACTTCAGTTCTATTTCAGCTCTTTGAGAGCGCTTTCGAATGATTCGATGTCTGCAAAGCTCTTGTAGACAGAAGCAAAGCGGATGTAGGCGACTTTATCAAGGCGCTTGAGTTCGCGCATCACAAGTTCACCAACTCGATCGCTGGCAATTTCTTTCTCGCCAGTGGCCAGTAAGCGCTCTTCGATATTTCTGATCGCTTCTTCAACGGCTTCTGCGGAAACAGGGCGCTTACGCAGTGCAATGCCCATCGAGTCAACAATCTTGCTGCGATTGTATTCAACGCGACTGGCATTCTTTTTAACAATGGCTGGGAGTGCCAGCTCAGGACGCTCATACGTTGTAAAACGTTTATCGCACTTTTCGCAACGACGACGTCGTTTAATGACGTCGCCTTCCTCCGATACGCGAGTGTCTAGAACTTGTGTATCAGAGTGTTTGCAAAAAGGACAATGCATGAGCTTCTTTTATTCCCTGGATCAGTTGCTGTAAACAGGGAAGCGTTTGGTGAGAGCTGATACCTGCTCACGAACCTTAGCAATGTTGGCAGCGTCGTTAGGATTATCTAGAACATCAGCAATCCAGTTAGCCACTTGAATGGCTTCAGCTTCTTTGAAACCACGGGTGGTCATCGCTGGTGAGCCCAAACGAATACCGCTTGTCACAAATGGTTTCTCAGGATCGTTAGGGATCGCATTTTTGTTACAAGTGATGTGAGCTTCACCCAAAACACGTTCTGCTTCTTTACCAGTGATTTTCTTGGCGCGAAGATCCACCAACATCACGTGTGATTGTGTTCCTGAAGAAACGATGCGCAAGCCGCGCTTGATCAAAGTTTGTGCCATTGCATTGGCGTTCACCAATACTTGCTTTTGGTACTCTTTAAAGCTTGGCTCTAAAGCTTCTTTGAAAGCAACTGCTTTGGCAGCAATCACGTGCATCAATGGACCGCCTTGCAAACCAGGGAAGATCGCTGAGTTAATGGCTTTCTCGTGTTCTGCTTTCATCAAGATGATGCCGCCACGAGGACCGCGCAAACTCTTGTGCGTTGTAGATGTCACGATGTCTGCGTGAGGCACTGGGTTTGGATAAACACCCGCAGCAATCAATCCAGAGTAGTGCGCCATGTCCACCATGAAAATCGCGCCCACTTCTTTAGCAACTTTGGCAAAACGCTCAAAGTCGATGTGCAATGAGTAAGCAGATGCACCAGCAATGATTAGTTTTGGTTTGTGCTCACGTGCCAAACGCTCCATCGCGTCGTAGTCGATTTCTTCACGAGCGTTCAAACCATAAGAAATGGCATTGAACCACTTGCCGCTCATATTAAGAGCCATGCCGTGAGTCAAGTGACCACCTTCGGCCAAGCTCATGCCTAGAATCGTGTCACCAGGCTTCAAAAACGCCAAAAAAACTGCTTCGTTGGCAGATGCGCCACAGTGAGGCTGAACGTTGGCTGCTTCAGCGCCATAAATCTGTTTCAAACGATCAATCGCCAATTGTTCGGCAACGTCTACATACTCGCAGCCACCGTAATAACGCTTACCAGGGTAGCCTTCAGCATATTTATTGGTTAATTGTGAGCCTTGAGCCTCTAAAACCGCTGGAGAGGTGTAATTTTCTGAGGCAATCAGTTCAATATGGTCTTCTTGACGCTTATTTTCAGCTTGGATGGCATCCCATAATGCGGGATCAGTTTTGGCCAATGTTTCACTACGTTTGAACATGATGTGGGCTTTCTATGGGAATCAAGTAATTTGTCGCAAGCATACGCTAAACTCTGCAGACCTAAATGATACAAAAAAACCAGTAAGGAGATCAAAAATGACTAAGTTAACAGTATTAGTGACCGGCGCAACCGCAGGCTTTGGCCAAGCGATCGCCAAGCGTTATTTGGCTGAGGGTCATCAAGTGGTGGCAGCAGGGCGTCGCGCAGACCGCCTAGAGGCCTTAAAAAAGTCTTTGCCAGCCGATCAGCAGGCCCGTTTACACACTGAAATTTTGGATGTGACCAATAAAGACATGGTTTTTGCATTGCCAGCAAAACTGCCTAAGGAATTTGCAGGCGTGAATGTTTTGGTGAATAACGCTGGTTTAGCTCTTGGTTTGGAGCCGGCACACCGAGTTGATTTGGATGATTGGGAGCAAATGGTTGATACCAACATCAAAGGTTTGATGTACATGACACGTGCATTTTTGCCAGGCATGGTTGAGCGCGGTGCAGGCCACGTATTCAATTTGGGTTCTATTGCTGGTCGCTACCCATACCCAGGTGGCAACGTTTACGGTGGCACAAAAGCATTTGTGCGCCAATTCAGTTTGAACCTCAAGTCTGATTTATTGGGCACGCCTGTGCGCGTGACTGATGTATCACCGGGATTGTGTTCAGGTACAGAGTTTTCAAACGTGCGCTTCAAGGGCGATGATGAAAAAGCATCTAAGGTGTATGACGGCGTCCAAGCTTTGACTGCGACTGACATCGCTGAATCAGTTTATTGGGCATCAACATTGCCAGCGCATGTAAACATTAACGTCATTGAAATGATGCCAGCATGTCAAGCATCTGGTCCTTTGGCGGTTCATCGCAAGTAATTAAACGAATCACCTCACTTAATCTTAAGCTCAACCCTAGGGAAATAAACGCTTATGCAAGCCACTCAAGATTTATCAATTCTGTCCTTGATTCTGAATGCCAGTGTTTTGGTGCAACTGGTCATGTTGTTATTGGTCGGTCTGTCAGTGGCCTCATGGACGATTATTTTTAGAAAAGGTTTGGCTCTTAAAGCTGTTCGTCAGGACACAGAGCGTTTCGAAAGAGACTTTTGGTCGGGTGGTGATTTGAATACTTTGCTTCAAGGTGCTATGCGCAATAAAGACCAATCAGCGAGTCTTGAGCGCATTTTTGAAAGCGGTATGCAAGAGTTTTTAAAGGGTAAAGAGATTGATGGAGCGCGACGCGCCATGAAAGCTGCTTACCAGCGTGAGATGGATACCTTGGAAGCGAACTTGCCTTTCTTGGCTTCGGTTGGTTCTGTATCACCTTACATTGGTTTGTTCGGAACCGTGTGGGGCATCATGAATTCATTCCGAGGTTTGGCTAATGTGCAGCAAGCTACTTTAGCGAGCGTTGCTCCTGGTATTGCTGAAGCGTTGGTAGCGACTGCGATTGGTTTGTTTGCTGCGATTCCTGCGGTAGTTGCATACAACCGCAATGCAGCTGACATTGATCGCTTAGCGATTCGTTTTGAAACTTTCATTGAAGAGTTCTCAAATATTTTGCAGCGTCAACAGCAAGTTCGTTAAACGGAGATTGCTCATTCATGGCTAGTATCTCTAGAAAATCTGGTGGTCGTCGGCGCGCAATGGCTGATATCAACGTCGTGCCATACATTGATGTGATGTTGGTGTTGTTGGTGATCTTCATGGTCACAACCCCAATGGTCAATCCAGGCATTGTCAGTTTGCCAACAGTGGGTGGTGCACAAGTGCAACCAATGCCACCGGTCTTGATCAATATCTCTGCTGAAGAAGTTATTTTGATCAAGAGTGAAGGTAAGGCAGATAAAACTGTCACAAGAGCTGAGCTTGGTGCATTTGCTCGTGAGCGTGCTGAATTAACACCTGATCAACCGATGGTGATTGCTGCCGATAAATCCATCAAATATGAGATTGTGATGGACGTGATGGCGCGTCTAAAAGAGAACGGTATCAAGCGTGTAGGGTTGGCGGTTAAGAGCAATTGAGACATCACTGAGAGATGAATTGAGCGCAGCAGCATTTCCAATGAATCAACTTAGAAACCGAATTCAGGCAGAACCTGGAACCGGCAAAGCCTTTGTGTGGGCATTGGGAATGCATCTTCTGTTGTTTGGATTTTTAACCTTTGGTTTGAGTTGGAAAAGTCAAACGCCTGCGGGTCTTGAGGCGGAGATTTGGGATGAGGTTCCGGTCATCAAAAGCGCGCCAGCGAATCTTGATCCAAAGATCGATATTGATGAAAAAGCAGACATTGCTTTGAAAAAGAAAAAAGAGCTTGTGAAAAAGCCTGAGCCGAAAGAAGAAGTTAAAGCCGCAAAAAAAGTTGATCCCAAAGAACTAAAAAAACAAAAAGCCGAACAAGAAAAATTAGCTAAACAGAAACAAGAAGAAGCCAAAGCAAAGGCCAAAGCAAAGGCAAAAGCTGAGGCTGAGCGCAAAGAAGCCTTAGCACAACAAAAAGCACGCTCTGATCAGTTAGCTCGCTTGAGGTCTGCTGCAGGCAAAGAGGGTGCTGCAGGTGGTCGAGGTGGTGTGGTTGGTGATGGTGTGGGCGGCGGCGGTAATGCCAAGCCTGGTTACGCAGATAAGGTGCGCAAAAAGATACTTCCTTTGATTGTGTTCAATCCATCTTTGGTGGCGGGCAATCCAGCGGTAGAGGTTGGCGTAGAGTTAGCCCCTGATGGCACAATCATGAATAGAAAAGTTTTAAAGAGCAGTGGTGATGCTGCTTGGGATCGTGCTGTTTTAAGAGCTGTTGATGATGCTCAAACTTTGCCAAAAGATGATAATGGTAAGGTACCCAAACAAATACGATTGACCTTTAAACCTAAAGATTAAATTGATTGATGAGATTGGTGAAGCAAAGATGAAAACAACTCTGACCAAGAACTTTTTGATGATATTTGCTTTGATGGCATTTTCAGTGGGCGTCAAAGCGCAAATGAATATTGAAATCACCGGTGTGGGTCAATCACTGTTTCCGGTGGCTGTGATGCGCTTTGTTGGTGAAAATCAACTGCCCGTCAAAGTAACGGATGTGGTTCGTTCTAATTTGACTCGCAGTGGCGTGATTCGAAACGTAGAAGGCGGCTCTGCTGAGCTTGGATGGGATATCACACCAGATTACCAATCATGGTCAGCTCGCGGGGCTGATGCTTTAGCAGTTGGCAATGTCACCAAGTTATCGGATGGTCGATTTGAGATTCGTTATCGTTTATTTGATATTCGCAAAGGCGAAAGCTTGGGTGGTCTGGTTGTCACGGTGGGCGTTGAAGATTTGCGTTTGGCAGGACACAAGATTTCTGATGACATCATTCAGAAGATTTTGGGTGAGCGCGGTATTTTTTCTACGCGCTTATCGTATGTAATTCGTTCTGGTAAGAGTCATCGCTTGGTGATCTCTGATTCTGATGGTGAAAACGCCAAGCCTGCATTGGCTAGTAATGAGCCCATCATCTCACCTAGTTGGTCACCTGATGGTAAAAAAGTCGCTTACGTTTCTTTTGAGGCCCGCAAACCAGTGATTTACGTTCATGAGTTAGCTACTGGACGTCGCACGATTCTTTCTAACCAGAAGGGTAATAACAGCGCACCTTCTTGGTCAACGGATGGCAGTCAACTCGCTATGGCCTTATCCAGGGATGGCAACACCCAGATTTATAAGATCAATGCCAATGGCACTGGCTTAAAACGTTTGACCAAGGGTTCATCGATTGATACAGAACCTCAATGGTCCCCAGATGGGCAGTCAATTTATTTCACAAGTGATCGTGGCGGCAGCCCGCAGATTTATAAAATGTCGATTGCCGGCGAAGCCGCTGGAGCTCCCAAAAGAGTTACCTTTAAACATTCTTTTGTGACAAGTCCGCGTTTATCGCCAGATGGTAAAAATTTAGCGTACATCGCTCGTGTGTCTGGAGCTTATCGCTTGCATCTGCAAGATTTGGCCACTGGTGAGGTCACTCCTTTGAGTGAAGGTACCCGGGATGAAACTCCTACTTTTGCTGCCAATGGCCGATACATTCTTTACGCTACTCGTTCAGCGGGTAAACCAGTTTTGATGGCAGTATCGATTGACGGTAAAAACAAGCAAACCTTGAGTTTGCCCGGTGCTGACATACGTGAGCCTGCTTGGGGCCCATTCATGGACTAAGTATTCAAATAGCCCTTAATTCATTTGAATTTGGTACGATAGGGCTTAATTCATTAAAAAAGCTTGTTTTAAGGCTTTTTTGATGAAAAATAAGCCAAAAACTAAATAAATAATAAGTACACAAATTAATTTATCAATATTCAGACTGGAGAAATTCATGAAACAATTTTCAATTGCTCGCCGTGCAACATTATTGTTGTCAGTAGCTTTATTAACAGCTTGTGCATCTGGCGTTAAGTTAGATGACGTTAATGGTGCGGGCGGTACAGATTACAGCTCACAACCATGGAATGATCCTAAGAGCCCGTTGTTTAAGCGCAGCGTTTATTTTGACTTTGATAGCTACGCTGTTAAGGCTGAGTACCAAGCAACATTGCAAGCCCATGCTAATTACTTGAAAGCCAACAAAGATCGCAAAATCAAAATTCAAGGTAATACAGATGAGCGCGGTACAACTGAGTACAACTTGGCATTAGGTCAACGTCGTTCAGAGGCTGTGCGTAAATCATTGTCATTGTTAGGTGTTGCTGATTCACAGATGGAAGCTGTGAGCTTTGGTAAAGAAAAGCCAAAGGCGCAAGGCAGCAATGAAGCAGCATGGCAAGAAAACCGTCGCGCTGACATCGTTTATTAATTCACTTCAATTGACTGAAGAAAAGAATATTTATGCAGCAATCAAAGTGCTTTAGTTTTCTGCACAACTCAACAGCGGCTTTGGCCGCTGTTGTTTTTGTTGGCTTATCTTTCACATCCACCTCTAGCTTTGCTTTTATGGAAGATAGTGAAGCGCGTCGCGCTATTCTTGATTTGCGAGCGCAACTTTCAGCCAGTCAAAAAGCCCAAGTGGAACTTCAGGGTCGTCTTGAGGAACTCAATCAAGAGACAGCTAAATTGCGTGGTCGTTCAGAGGTTTTAGAGAATCAAGTTGAAGAGTTAACTGCGCAACAGAAAACTTTTTATCAAGATCTGAATGAGCGCATGAAAAAATTTGAGCCTCAAGAGATGGAGATTGAGGGTGTTCAGGGCAAAGTGCAGCCTGGTGAAAAAGAAGCCTATGACACTGCTTTAAAAGCTTTTCAGGATGGAAACTTAAAGAAGGCTGATGCAGGGTTTCAAACTTTTGTTAAAAAATACCCGAGTAGTCCTTACTGGCCTTTAGCTCAATTCTGGTTGGGTAATGCCGACTACGCGCAAAAAGACTATAAATCAGCAATTTCAAACCTTCAAGCAATGGTAAAGCGCTACCCTTTGCATGGACGTGCGCCTGACGCACTCTTAACTTTGGCCAATAGCCAGATTGAGGCGGGTCAGAAGGTGGCAGGTAAAAAAACTTTAGAAAATCTAATTGCCAAGCATCCTGATGCTGAGGCTGCTGATTTGGCTAAACAGGCGCTCAAACGCTTGAAGTAATCGAAGGTCGTATGTCTGTTAATTTTGAGATGATGCATGCTAGGAAGCCGAATGCTCCCGCCGTTGTTTTGTTGTCTGGCGGTTTGGATTCGGCAACAGTTTTGGCGATTGCAAAAGAACTTGGTTACGCTGTCTATGCCTTATCGTTTCGTTATGGTCAGAGACACTCATCTGAGTTAGATGCTGCGACAAGAGTCGCAAAGTCTTTGGGTGCAGTTGAGCATCAAATCATTGATTTAGATCTGCGCCGCTTTGTGGGTGGCTCTGCTTTGACAGATGATGCCTACGATGTTCCAACCAGTCCTGGCGCTAACAATGAAATACCTATCACCTATGTGCCTGCGCGCAACACCATCATGCTTTCAGTCGCCTTGGGTTGGGCTGAAGCTTTGGGTGGTTTAGATATTTTCTTTGGTGCTAATGCGGTTGATTACTCTGGCTACCCAGATTGTCGGCCTGATTACGTGAAATCATTTGAAGCAATGGCTAATTTGGCCACCAAGGTGGGTGTTGAGTCTCATCAAGAGTCCACGCGCTTCAGAGTTCATGCCCCCATCATTCAGATGAGCAAGGCACAAATCATTGAAACAGGCATGTCATTGGGGGTGGATTTCTCGCAAACGGTGTCTTGTTATCAGGCCAATGCTGAGGGCTTGGCTTGCGGTCAATGTGAATCATGCCGTCTTCGCAAAGAAGGTTTCCAATCGGCGGGTATCCCGGACCCTACTCACTATTTGTGAGGATTTACGCACCAGAGCGAGATATAAAAATAAAAAACAGAATGTAAAAAGTAAAAAGATGAAAAGAAAAAGCCGGTCAAGCTAATGCTTCACCGGCTTTTTTATTGAGGCTTTTTGATTTACTTCAATGCAGCAAAAACGCTTGCTGTGATGGCATCAACTGAACCGGTGCCTTCAATCTTGCGATAGGCAGGAGCTGGAACTTTCGCTGCTGGATCACCATTCTTGGACCAACCAGAATAGTATTCAACCAATGGTTTGGTTTGAGCGTCATAAACATCCAAACGTTTTTTGACTGTTTCTTCTTTGTCATCTTCGCGCTGAATCAATTCTTCACCCGTTTCATCATCCTTGCCAGCCACTTTTGGTGGATTAAATGTGACATGGTAGGTGCGGCCTGAAGCAACGTGGACACGGCGACCGCTCATGCGATCAATGATGGCGCTGAAAGGTACGTCAATTTCAAGCACGTAATCAATCGGCACGCCCGCATCTTTCATCGCTTGTGCTTGAGGAATGGTGCGTGGAAAGCCATCAAATAGATAGCCCTTCGCGCAATCAGCTTGAGTTAGGCGGTCTTTAACAAGGCCAATGATGATCTCATCAGAAACCAAACCGCCAGAATCCATGACTTTTTTAGCTTCAATGCCAAGTGGCGTGCCAGCTTTAACAGCTGCACGTAGCATGTCACCAGTAGAAATTTGCGGAATGCCAAACTTCTCACAAATAAATTTAGCCTGCGTGCCTTTTCCAGCGCCTGGTGCGCCCAATAGGATCAATCGCATGGTTAACTCCCTTTTTATTATTGAATTAGGTAATGCAAAATTTAAAAAAGTATAAGAGTAGGCTGATTGTTTGACAGCTTGCTGACTCTTTCTAATATCTGGGAGATTTTCCCATTATTTGCCTTCGAAGGCTAATTTTTAAGCCTAGGATTTACCCAGGGCATTAAAAACTTGGCGAGCACGCTCTAAATCCTCAACTGTATCAACGCCTGGAGGCGGAGCCTCATCAGTTAGTAAAACTTGTATAACGTGACCATGCCACAGTGCTCTGAGCTGTTCTAAAGCTTCAGCTTCCTCAATGGGGGCTGGAGGAAGTTGCGAGAATTTTTTTAAAAAGCTGGCTCGGTAAGCGTACATTCCAATATGTCGATAACACTGCGCTTGGTATTGCTCAGGATTGCGACTAAATGGAATGGCGGACCGTGAAAAATAAAGTGCCTGATGAGACTGGTTCATGACCACTTTCACCACATTAGGATTGTTTACTTCGGCAAGATCATGAATCGCTAAGGCGGTGGTTGCAATCGATGCTTGAGGATGCTCTGAGAGTGTTTGTGCAACATCAGTGATCAAGTCAGAAGGTATCAATGGTTCATCGCCTTGAACGTTGACAATGATTTCATCATCTTGCAAATTGAGTTTAGTGACCACTTCACTCAATCGATCAGTGCCTGTTGGATGATCTTTGCTAGTCAGCATCACATCCAAGCCATGTGCTTTACAGGCATCAAAAATACTTTGATCGTCAACTGCAATCACTACTCGTGAGGCCCCAGACATCAGGGCACGCTCTGCTACTCTGACCACCATTGGCTTGCCAGCAATGTCAGCCAATGGTTTGTTGGGTAAGCGAGTCGAGGCTAAGCGCGCAGGAATCACAACCAAGAATGGGGTGTTAGGTTTCATTGACTTTTGCTTTGATATATTTTCTTGGCTGAGTTTTATTTAGAAGCATTCAGTTCGCGTGCTTCATTCACCAGCATGACCGGAATGTCGTCGCGAATTGGGAAGGCCAATTGATCGGCTTTGCAAATCAATTCATTAGTCTGGCCATCGTGATGTAGAGGAGATTTGCAAATGGGGCAGACCAAAATATCAAGTAAACGTTTGTCCATGATGTGTCAGCTAAAGAGTTATTGGATTATCTTAAGAAGCGGTGAATGAATCTAATGCTTTAAGTTTTCGTGTCAAGGTTTTGGTCTTTTTAAAATCTCAACCATTTGTTCAACAAAGTCTTTTGGTAAATCCACCGTGATAGGCAAAATCCAGATACGCTCATCATCCTTATAGTCGTTGAGTTGTTTGCATTTTACGGCATCCTTCTCAGTGATGAGTATCACTTTTGCAGTATTTTCTTTGAATGGATTGGTGGCAAAGTCAAAATGATCTGGCAACGCCATTTCTTGAAACTTCAAACCAGTTGATCTTAATAAATCAAAGAATTTCTTCGGATTGCCCAAGCCTGCTGCAGCCAATAACTGTTTCTCAGAATCTTCGTTTGGATCGAGCAGTTGGGTAATTTCATTCAAGGCCATCCGACGACTGGGTGATGTGAGTTGATACAGCTGATCGGTTTTAACGGGTAGTACAAAATTTGGAGCGTCCTGAAAGAAGGGTGGCAAAGCTTTGCTTGTATCTTCAGTGCCAACAATGTTCAAAGTGAAGTCGCGCGCACGATCTGGTTTTTCTCTCAGCGGTCCGGCAGGCATTAACCAATGATTGCCTTCTCCTCTTGCATCACGAACGATCAGTTCAATATCTCTCCCACCTTCTCGGGCAGGCCAACGTTTGAGTTTGTAATGCTGAAGACCATCATCGCTGATGATTACATTGACTTCAGGGTGTTTGATCATTAATGCTTTTGCTGCATTCACGCGATGGCTGTGAACCATCACCGGAGTTTTTTGATCAGCCAATGCTTGGGCTATGTAGCAAGGCTCATCACCGTGCTCAATTGGTGAAGATTCTGGAGTGACTTCTTCTGGAGCTGACCAAGCATTTGATGAATTGCTTTGATAGCCACGAGAAATGATGCCTGGCTTAAAACCATGAAGATGCAAAGCTTTTGCAATCGCTAAAACTGTGGGTGTTTTTCCAGTGCCACCAACACGTATATTTCCAACAATCACCACTGGAAGAGAGATGGTCTGGCTTCTGACTATGCCGATTGCATACAGAAATCTTCTAAGACCTGTGAGCCAACCAAAAATAAGAGAAACAGGCCACAGCAAAAGCGCTTTTAAACCTCTTTTTTCCCAAAAGGCAGGCGCTTGTAGAGCTTGTGTGTTTTGCGTAAGTTTTTGTTGGCTCATGTTGCCAATGCTACTTTGACTTTGATTGAGTAGCAAACACGATGTTTGGCAAATTGGCATTGCGCGCAGCTTCCATCACTTGCATCACTGCTTGATGAGGCGCTTTGCCGTCGGCGGCAATGATGACCACTGGGCCGTTATCGCCACCAGTATTTTTTGCTGATTGACTCAAGCTCTGGGCCAGTTGTTCGATCGCCACTCGTTTGCCATCAACGGCTACACGACCATCTGAAGAGATTGCAACAGAGATATCTTTTGGTTTGCTTTTTGATGCAGCACCTTCGGCGGCTGGTAAGGTGATTGATAGCTCTTGATAGCGTGTGAACGTTGTTGAAATCATCAAGAAAATCAAAATCACCAACAGAACATCAATAAAGGCAATCAAGTTAATCTCAGGAGCCTGTTGCTGACTGCTGGGAGAGCTTGATTTGCCTGAAGAGAAAAGGCTGCGATTATTTTGACGAAAAAGCATGATGGTTAATTAAATGCTATTCAAGTGAGCAAGTAATTTTTTTGCTGCCACATCACACTCACGTTGGCGCTTTTCAGCCATTGCTTTGAGACCTCTCCAACCAGCGTAAGCAGGGATGGCGATTAACAAGCCAAAGGCAGTGTTATACAAAGCAATTGAAATACCGTTGGCCAATTGTTGAGGGTTGGCACCAACGCCTTGATGGCTGCCAAAAATTTCAATCATGCCTACAACCGTACCAAACAGACCTAATAGAGGCGCAATCGTTGCAATCGTTGCCAGTACACCTAAATAACGTTCTAACAAAAGAGTGACTGTCTCAGCTGCATCTTGCATCGCTGCAATGATTTTGTCGTCTGAGCCACCGTTTGCTTTTTCCAATAGGGCCGCAGCCAAAATCTGTCCAAGGGGCGCAGCATCTGATAATGCTTTCGTGGCATCCTGAGCAGTTTTAGGCTGTTTTAGAGCCCCAGAACTGGCTAATTGGATGGCACCATCTAATAGCTGGGGTGGTGTGATCCGTTTGGCCTGTAAAAACCAGATTCTTTCCAAAAGAATCGCCAAAGCGAGGATGGATGTGATCAATAAGGGCCAAACTGGCCAACCGGCGGCAATAAGAATTGTGTACATACCCTATACTTTAAACGATGGAGTTGTGTGGGGCTCAAAGGTCTATGGGAAAAAGCATCAAGCTTGTGGATAACTATGTGAAAAACTTTCTTTAAGATGCGTGCTAAGCCCTTGATTCTTGGTTGTGAGCTCAAATTTTCAAAAATTATAAATTGAATATTTATATTAAAATCAATAACTTGCATGATGGTGATTGATTCTGATCGGAGTTTAAGTAAAACACTCCAGTTTTTAATTGGCCCTGTGGATAGTTATTAACCGCGAAGCCATGTAGTTACTAATTTGACTTGGACAAATGACGGAAATATCAAAAGAAATTATC
>CAYYOB010000026.1:12677-12990 GCA_964473225.1 uncultured Polynucleobacter sp. | reverse complement strand
ACCCACAATTTCACAGGAATATCACGCTTGCCTTCAAGCAATTTAGAAGCAGCACGGAAGTGACCAATGTTGGTCATGCAAGAACCAATGAACACTTCATCAATCTTGGCACCAGATACTTCAGACAATGTTTTCACATCATCTGGGTCATTCGGGCAAGCCACGATGGGCTCATGCACATCCGCCAAATCAATTTCAATCACAGCCGCATACTCAGCATCGGCATCACCCTTGAGCAACTCAGGCTTAGCCAACCAAGCTTCCATGGCTTTGATACGACGACCCAAAGTACGTGCATCAGAGTAACCATTGG
>CAYYOB010000026.1:11474-12658 GCA_964473225.1 uncultured Polynucleobacter sp. | reverse complement strand
CATCCACTTCATCAAAGTGATGTTGCTGTTCATGTACTCAATGATCGGTTCTTTGTTCAAATGAACTGTACAACCCGCTGCTGAACGCTCGGCAGAGGCGTCTGACAATTCAAATGCTTGTTCTACTTTTAGATCAGGCAAGCCTTCAATTTCAAGAATGCGGCCAGAGAAAATATTCTTCTTGCCCTTCTTCTCTACAGTCAACAAACCTTGCTTGATGGCATACAAAGGAATTGCATTCACCAAGTCACGCAAGGTCACGCCAGGCTGCATTTTGCCTTTGAAACGCACCAAGACAGATTCAGGCATGTCCAAAGGCATCACACCAGTTGCAGCAGCAAAGGCCACCAAACCAGAACCTGCCGGGAAAGAAATACCAATCGGGAAACGTGTGTGTGAATCGCCACCGGTACCCACTGTGTCAGGCAACAACAAACGGTTCAACCATGAGTGAATCACGCCATCACCTGGACGCAATGCCACACCACCACGTGTGCTAATGAAATCAGGCAACTCATGGTGCATCTTCACGTCCACTGGTTTTGGATAAGCGGCTGTGTGGCAGAAAGATTGCATCACCATGTCTGATGAGAAACCTAAACAAGCCAAATCTTTTAGTTCATCACGAGTCATTGGACCAGTCGTGTCTTGAGAACCCACCGTTGTCATCTTAGGCTCACAGTATGTGCCTGGACGAACGCCCTTGCCTTCTGGCAAGCCACATGCGCGACCAACCATCTTCTGTGCCAATGAGAACCCTTTGCCAGAGTCAGCAGGATTGGTTGGCAAGCGGAACAATGTTGACACTGGCAAGCCCAAAGCTTCACGAGCTTTTGCTGTTAAGCCACGACCGATGATCAATGGAATACGGCCACCGGCACGCACTTCATCAAATAGAACATCTGACTTCACTTTGAACTCAGCGATCAGTATTATATCTGCTGGTACCCACAAGGCACCAAGTTTAAAAGTTGCAGAAGCTTCTAAGGCAATTGAAAATGCACAAAGAGATGTAAATATTTCTTTTGTTAATGAACTCGCACTTATTTTTGAACGGATGGGAATTGATACTACTGATGTCATTGAGGCTGCAGGGACGAAATGGAATTTCTTAAAATACAAGCCAGGTTTAGTTGGAGGACATTGTATTGGCGTAGATCCTTATTATTTGGCGCACAAGGCAG
>CAYYOB010000026.1:0-11464 GCA_964473225.1 uncultured Polynucleobacter sp. | reverse complement strand
CTTGAGCGCTTTACCTTCATAAGGACGCAACTCAATCACATCACCCATGTTCATGTTATTAACATCCAACTCGATTGGTAACGCGCCAGCATCTTCCATGGTGTTGTAGAAAATCGGAGCAATTTTGCTACCCAAACAAACACCACCAAAACGCTTGTTAGGCACGTAAGGAATGTCTTCACCTGTGAACCACAACACTGAGTTTGTGGCTGACTTACGTGATGAGCCTGTACCAACAACGTCGCCAACGTAGGCAACCAAGTTACCTTTGGCTTGTAAAGCCGCTAATTGCTTGATTGGACCAACTTTGCCAGGCTCTTGAGGCTCGATGCCTTCACGTGGGTTTTTCAACATGGCCAAGGCATGCAATGGAATGTCTGGACGGCTCCAAGCATCGGGTGCTGGAGATAAATCGTCTGTGTTTGTTTCGCCTGTCACTTTGAACACTGTCAAAGTCATGCTTTGTGGAACTTCAGGACGGCTTGTGAACCATTCGCCATCGGCCCAGCTTTGCAATACAGCCTTAGCATTGGCATTGCCTTTGTCAGCCTTTTCTTTAACGTCATGGAATTGATCAAACATCAACAATGTTTTCTTCAATCCTTCAGCAGCGATACCGCCCACTGCGGCGTCATCCAATAAATCAATGAGTGGAGAGATGTTGTAACCACCAAGCATCGTGCCTAGCAACTGTGTTGCTGTTTCACGTGTGATCAATGGTGTTTTTTCTTTGCCAAAAGCAACTGCTGCCAAATATGAGGCCTTGACCTTAGCTGCATCATCCACACCAGCTGGAACGCGGTGAGTGATCAACTCAACCAAAGTTGCATCTTCACCTTTTGGTGGATTTTTTAGCAACTCAATTAACTCACCAGTCTGCTGAGCTGACAATGGTAGTGGTGGAATGCCCAGAGCTGCGCGCTCGGCAACGTGATCACGATAGGCTTTCAACATGGTGTTTCCCTCTCTATATAGGCAAATAACAAGCAATCTTTAAGACTTATATCTTATATAAGACTTGGATTTCTGGCAAGAGATTGCACTTCATATAATGACAAAATAGCCTAAATTAGTTGCTAATACATGAATAGGCAGACTAAAATAAAAAAATCATATAAATCAATGATTTAATTAAATTAATAATGAAAAAAACAGACCTTTACAAGAACGCGGGATTGGCTGTGGCCAACCAAATGAAGAATTCAGCTCCGAAGCCCAAGGGCGCAAATAAAAAGAATTCTGAGAAAAAGCTCAACCCCCTCTTAGCCTCTTTATTGAAAAAGCCAGAGTGAGCCCTTCAGGGTTGCTGATTTATTGAGTTTTTAGATAGCCAACTTGGCTTTTAATTCAGGCGGCCAAGAAGCCGCTTTCTGGGTCTTAAAGTCGACCCAAACAATCGTTGCACCTGATGTTGCTCGAACAGTATCAGGGTCATTTGCCAAAGACATCACATTGAAGGTATCCAAGCCCACTCGGGTTGGATTAGCAATATAAGTTTTGATCACAAGATCTGCTGGGTACTCAACGGGCTTCATGAAGTTGCAAAAAGCATTCACCACCACAACGCCCTGCTCATCTTGAGCAAAGTTCAAGCCTAGACTATCCAACCAATTGATGCGGGCTTGTTCGATATAACGAAAGTAAACCGCGTTGTTCACATGACCAAAGGCATCCATATCACCCCAACGAATTGGGATGATGGATTCATGAACGAATGTTTTTTCTTCAGGAATTGGAATGCGCATATGAATGAATCTTTAAATGATCAATTTGTTTTCTTTATTAGGCTCTTTATTGGGCTTTATCTTAAGCAGTGTTTTTATCAATCTTGAACCAAGCAGCATACATCGCTGGTAAGGCCAATAAAGTCAAAGCAGTTGCCACGATCAAGCCGCCCATGATGGCGATTGCCATAGGCCCCCAGAAGACACTGCGTGACAAAGGAATCATTGCCAAGACTGCTGCTGCGGCTGTCAAGATGATCGGTCTATAACGTGTGACACAAGCATGAATGATCGCCTCTCTGGCTGGCATACCTGCCGTGCGCCCCTGTTCAATTTGATCAATCAAGATCACTGAGTTACGCATGATCATGCCAAGCAAAGCAATGAAACCTAGCAATGCAACAAAGCCAAAAGGCTTGTTGAATAGAAGTAAGGTCAAAGCCACACCTGAGATACCCAAAGGCGCCGTCAAAACTACCAAGAAGGCTCGTGAGCTGCTGCGCAACTGGATCACCAACAATGTGAAGGTGATGAATAGCATCACTGGTATCCCAGCGTTGATGGAATCTTGGCCACGTGAACTTTCTTCTACAGAGCCACCAATGTCGACTTTGTAACCAGGTGGCAATTTAGCCATCAACGGTTTGAATTCTTTGTAGAGCTCTGAAGTAGCAGTCGGTCCTTGCACACCCGGGATCACATCCGCCTGAAGAGTGATCGCGTATTCGCGATTCTCACGCCAAATGGTGGCTGGCTCCCACACCACATTCACGGTCGCGATACGACCCAATGGGATTGATTGACCGCCCAGGGTGGTCAACATGGTTTCATTCAAGTCGCTGGTTTGATTGCGCTCTGCACGAGGCAAACGCAAAACGATCGGTGCCAATAAATCACCTTCACGGTATTGGCCAATCGTGACCCCGCCAAAATGGCTGGCCAAGGTTTGCGCAATCACTTGAGGTGGCACACCTAACTCACGCGCTTTGGCAGCATCAACATCAATTTTGGCGACCGCTTGGTTTTCATTCCAGTTATCTTTAACACCATAAACAAGGGATGACTGGCGCATCACATCAATAAAGCGGTCTGCCTCAGCTCTCAGCTTGACGGGGTCATCACCCGTGACCCTGAATTCAACTGGATAAGTCACAGGCGGGCCATTCGGTAACAATTTAACGCGCAACCTTGCTTCAGGAGCAGCATCTTCCAAAATGCGAGGCAAGACTTGGTTGAGGCGATCGCGATGACGCAAGTCAGCCACAATCACAGCTTGTGCAGCATTCGATCTTGGGAAAATAATATCTAGAGGTAAAAAGAATCGTGGTGCACCACTGCCCACCCACATCGTGACAGATTGGACACCTTCTTGCTCCAAGATTTTTGCTTCGATTTTTTTAGCGGCAGCTTCAGTGGCTTCAAAACTGGAGCCCTCAGCCAAAAAGATATCGACCAAAATTTCTGGGCGAGATGAATCCGGGAAAAATTGTTGTTGCACCTGACTCATGCCAACAATGCCCAACAAGAATGTTGCAATGGTTGCCATGATGGCTTTTTTGCGATGATCAATGCACCACGCAACCACCACCTTGAAACGCTCATAGAATGGGGTATCGAAATGCTCATGCTGCGCACCCTCAGGGGTCGCATGAGCTGGCTTCTTAAGCAACAAGAAGCCTAAATATGGCACAAATAAAACCGATACAAACCAAGAAATAATCAGTGCAGCAGCAGTCACAGCAAAAATAGCAAAGGTGTATTCACCCACGGCTGACTTGGCAATACCAATCGGCAAAAAGCCAACCGCTGTGATCAAAGTACCCGTCAACATCGGCATGGCGGTCAGCTCATAGGCAGCTGTCACAGCCTTCATGCGATCGTAGCCCTCTTCCATCTTGCGCACCATCATTTCTACAACAATGATGGCATCGTCAACCAAAAGACCTAAAGCAATGATCAATGAGCCCAAAGAAATCTTGTGCAATCCAACACCGGCCAAATGCATCACCAAGAAGGTCACTGCCATCACCAAAGGAATACTGATAGCAACCACCAAGCCTGGTCTTGGATCAATTCTCCAAGGATGACGATGTAAACCCAGAGCTAATAAGCTCACTGCCAACACAATGATCAATGCCTCAAGTAAAACCATCAAAAATTCTTTGACTGAACCAGCAACAACTTTGGGTTGATCCTGAATCAAAGACAAAGTCACGCCCGCTGGCAGATCTTTTTCAATTAACTGACTGGCTTTGGTCAAAGTTTTACCAAGCTCAACAATGTCTCCGCCCCTGGCCATGGAAATACCCAAGGCCACCAACTCTTCACCCTGAAAACGAACTTTGCTCTGCGCTGGATTGATCACGTCACGGCGAACCTGGGCAATATCACCTAAGCGAATCGATGCGCCCGATGGTGCGCGCAATGGCATCGCCTGGATATCAGCAATGTTCTCAAAGGGTCCACCCACACGGATGGGCATTGAAAAAGAACTTGATTCAATATTGCCACCACTTTCAATGGTGTTTTGCTGATTCAATTGCTGCGCCACCACTGCTGGTGACAAACCATACTGAGCCATCTTTTTACGCGACAACTCAACGTAAACCATTTCATCTTGTAAGCCGTAGACGTTTACTTTGCCAACGTCTTTCACTTGCAATAAACGTTGTCTGATTTGGGTTGTGAAGTCTCTCACTTCACGGGGCGTATAACCCTTTGCAGACATGGCATAAATAACACCATATGTGTCACCAAAATCATCATCAAAATAAGGACCCTGAATACCCATGGGTAAATATGATTTTGAGTCACCAACTTTTTTACGAACGGTGTAAAAAAGATTGGGAATTTCTTTGGCAGGCGTGCTGTCTTTAGCAAAAAAGATGATCATTGATTCGCCGGGATGCGAAAAGCTGCGAATCTTGTCAATGCTAGGAACTTCTTGCAGAGTTCTCTCGATTTTGTTGGTGACTTGATCAGATACTTGGATCGCTGTGGCACCAGGCCACAATGTACGAACGACCATGGCCCTGAAAGCAAACGGAGGATCTTCGTCTTGGCCCAACTGGAAATAAGAGCCAATGCCCAATAAGACCAAGGCAATCATCAAGTAGCGCGTCAGCGCACTATTTTGAATCGCCCAGCGCGATAAATTGAAACGTTCAGAACTCATCACTGAGCCTTTTCAGCGATGGCGATTCTGACTTGTTGACCTTCACTCAGAGCATGCCACCCTGTAGCAATCACGATATCACCCGCCACCAAGCCACTCACCAATTCAGCAGATTGATCATCAATCTTTCCTAATACAAGTTTGACTGCGCTGATTTTTCCTGTGGATTGTGATCCTTGATCAAGAGTTAACTTGTAAACACTCACGCCATCACTGTGTATCGCAGTGGTTGGAATCTTGAACGAAGCTTTGGAAGCGTTTTTGACATTGCTATTGCTATTGCTACTGCTATTGTTTTTTTCAATCTTCTTACTTGTTTTTTGCGTGGCAATTTTTCCAACCACATCTTGATTGCTGACCATTTGTCCAACAGCGATGTTCATCTGAGAAACTTTGCCACCCTCTAAAGCTCTTAAAGTAACAAAACCAATGCTCTCAATCGATTGCTCGTATTTGGCGCGGACTGATTCAATGGTCGCCACACGACGATCGAATTCAGAGGCTGAGATAAAATTTTTATTTTTTAAATCGGTATATCTTTTAAAGTCAGCTTCGGCTGATTGAAGCTCTGCTTTCGCCGCACGGTAACTGATCATCACTGATGATTCAGAAGATACACTGTTAGGAATGATGCGTGCCAATGATTGCCCTGGCACAACTAAATCACCTGATTTAACAAGAACCTCTACAACCTTGCCACTGGCATCGAAGCGAAGAGTTTTTGGATCTTTTGTAATCCCACTTTGTACTACAACTTCATTAGCCTGACCTAGGACCACCACTTTCACCAATCTGGGCAGAGGCTCCTGATCGGGACCTTTGCCACAAGCTGAAAAAATAAGGATTGATGTGGTCAGTGCAAGTAATTTAAAGAGCTGTCGGTTCATCTAGCCATTTTAATGCAAGCAAAGCCTCAGTGCCTGCCTGATTTCTTTGGCCAAATCATGTCTTTTTTCAGCCAAAATGAATTGGCCAATCGATATGGTTTGCGCACCACTTTCTAAAATCACCAAATCCTTTTTTCGATCATATAAAGACTCGGGGTCTTTGACTCTGACCCACGGGGCATTCCATTGGGTCAGTGTTTTTTTGTATCCCATGTTCAATTCAATCGTCAATTCAGAATTGTGCAAAGTGATTTTTTCGTAATCCCTGGCATGTCTGGCATAGATCAGTAATGCAATACCTAAGACTGATAATTCAATCAACGTGAAAGGTAAAACCATCCAAGCACCAACCCACCAAAAATATGCGGTGATCATGCCTGAGAAACACACCATGGATAAATAGAAGATGCCCACTTGCTTAGGCGTAAAGGAACAATTGCGCCTCATCAACCAAACGGTTTTAGCTTGAGGGAGTTCGGTGCTCATTTAGAGAGTTAATTTGATCAGCATGGCCATGGCAATTACGATAGCAAAGATTGCAAAAGCTTGCTGAACCCTAGGCCCAGAGATACTCTTGACCAACTGTCGGCCAATCAACAGACCAATCATGGACCCCGCAGAAAATGGCCAAGCCAAAGCCCAATCCATGGCACCATAAAAGTTAGAGAAAACCACACCCCCCGTTGAGATGATGGTCAGAACCCCTAAAGACGTTGCCACGATTGATTTAATCGGTAGATCCGTGAACTTTCTCAAAGCTGGCACAAGGATGAATCCCCCGCCCACTCCCAGTAGACCTGAGAAAAATCCAGCAAGAGCACCTGAGCTGAAAAGTGCTCTGGCACAAGGCAGCGTCCAGGTCAGCTTGCCGATGGTTTGATCAAGCTGGCATGGTGGCCCGAGTTTTTCTTCAACACCAGCTAATTCTCTGGTGGCCTGCGCCCACATATTCCTAGCCACCAATAAAAGAATCATGGCAAAGATCAGGACCAAGGGCCAATTAGGTAGTTGGTGAGCTAACCAAATACCAAGGGGTGACAGAATCAAGCCGGCACAAGCAATTAAAAGAGCTGCCTTGTACCTGAGTATCTTGGCTGTGAAACCAAGATAAGCGCCCAGACCAGCAGACAAAGCCACCGCCAATAAACCGATTGGGGCAGCTTGCGCGACATTCAAATGGAGAAAAAATCCTAGGAGAGGCACAGACAAAATGGCCCCACCGGCACCCGTCAGACCTAACACCACCCCGACAAAAATGCCAAGAGCGATTCCGATGAGCGTTAATTCCAACTAATTAACCAACTTGTTGAGCCAGCATGTACAAGTTAGTTGATCTGGCGCCTGAACGACAGAAAGCCAAAATCGGACCCGGCATATCCTCAAGTAAACGAGCCATTTCTTGCGCTTGCTCTAAAGTGATCTGACCGCTGACCACTGGCAAATAAGCGTAATTAAGGCCCAACGCTTTGGCTGCCATTTCAATTTCGGCATTCAAAGGTTGCTGAGGACCGGCTTCACCATCAGGACGATTATTGATAATTGATTTGTATCCTTGACGAGCGATTTCAGAAACATCGTGCGCAGTGATTTGACCCAAGGTACCAAATTGATCCGTATGACAAGCGATTTGAAGTGGCATGCCACATCCTCCAGTGTTTGAATGTTGATTTGAATGACTGCTTCCGATGACTGGCTCACATGGTGGTGGAAGCATTCTCCACTGCAAATACTTCATTGCTAAAACTGCACCAAGAATAAAGCCGGCCACAGCGATGAAGGAGCTGATTGCCAAAGTTGAAATACCAGTCAAGCCTTGACCAATCGTGCAACCAAAAGCAAACACACCACCCACCCCCATCAAGATGCCACCAAGCAAATGATTGCCAGTGTCTTCTGCATTTCTGAAGGTTTCCCAATGGAATGTTTTGGTCACAATTGAATAGATGAATGAACCAACAATCAGACCAAATACTGAAGCAATACCTAAAGTTATTTTTCTGCTGGCATCGCTGAAGAATGTCAGCCACTCAATCACGTAGGCATAAGGTGCTACGTAAGTTAAGCTTTCCATGCGGCCACTATTGGTCGCAACGAAGACTTCTTCCAAAGTATTTGGATCTTCAGCCACATAGCCCAAGACCCCTGAAATCCACCAAACCAATAAGACGGCTCCACCAACACCGAATCCAGCTAGGAGGTTATTCAAACTCCAGAATTCTTTTTTTATCAGTGCAAATAGCATCAATGCACCACCAATGATCAGCGCCAAGCTGATTTGCAATGTGTCTTTAGCCATGCCCATTGACTGAGCCAGAATGCTTGGCAAATCCTGTTGCGTCGATAAAGTGATAAATACTGTGTCAGTTGTGTTGATTCTTAAAACACCAAACACACCTCTTAAAGTCATATAAGACGAGAGAGCCAATGTCAAAAAGACCACCAAAGACTTCAGATTGCCTGAACCAATACGCAATAGGGTTTTACTGCCGCACCCTGAAGCCAAGACCATACCAAAGCCGAACATCAAAGAGCCGACGATGGTAGACAACCAAGTTAAGCGCGAACCGGTATAGATTGATTTACTGACATCAATCACACCCATCGAAGTCATAACACCCACACCAATGATCGCTACACCAATAGCCAAAAGCCATTGACGCATGCGGGTCCACTCGCCCATGATGGCAATATCAGTGATGGCCCCCATGGTGCAAAAGCGTGTTTTTTGCAAAACAATGCCCAGGAGGACCGTCACCACAAAGGTGGACCAAATAACGGTGCTTGAGATGGTATTTAAGTTAATTTCAGGCATAAATAGATGTTTTACCTTTTTAAGCCTGATATTTTATGGCATTTTTGGCGATTAGCCTTAAGCTTGGTCTTTTGCTGGTACTTTTAGGTACTCTTGATCACTGAAGCGCGGCACCCAATTGGGCTTGTAAATCACAAACACCGCCAGCAACATGCCTGACAAAGAACCCTCTGTGAATGACAAAACAACCAGGGTCACAAACCAATCAACCAAGTCCATCGATAAACCAAGGCTCGCTGGCCAAAAAGTTTGGTGCCAAATCATCAAACACACTGCAGGAATAATGACACTCAGAACACCAGCCACATAACCGTGTCCAAAGATGAAGACAAATAGGTGTTTAGGCAGACATCCGCCAATTAAGCGCATCACACCACAAGCGCACATTGCTGGCAGAACACCCAAAACTAAAAATTGATGCAAAGCGTGGTTCAAGGTCCATGAGGAAGCCAAGGCAACGATGGTTGTTACACCTGCGAGCATGACAATGGCCGGACGCAACCCGTACATGGCCACCAATAAAGATGCGCCAAAGAATTGAAACGATAAACCGATGAGAGCTTCAGTGGCCATGCCTGGCATGTAAGCACGAATGTTCCAGGCCAAACCGAGGGCTAAGATGCCACCCAATACTGAATTGATGACCTGAGGCCTGATCAATACTCTCCAATGATCATTGGAGAAGGCCCAGAACAGAACAAGACCAGATATAACGAGAGATATGCTGGTCATGTTCATGGTCATAATGGTTTATGCAGCGAACCCTGGGTTACCTTTTGCACCCTCAATGATTGGCATATTGAGTTGCTTTGCTTTAACTGTCTTAATATCGCGAAGATATTTAGCAACCACATCCCAAATTGGCTCGCCACCAGCAGCTTTCGCTTCTTCAGCCACAGGAGCCCAACCAGCAACTTTGTAAGTCTTGTTTGGATCAATCAACTTACCATTGAGCGTCATATTGCTGATGCGCTTATTAGCCTGCCCCATTGGATTGATTGAATACTGCAAACCGCCCACACGCACCATGTCACCACCTTGTTGATAGTATGGATCTGGGTTGAACAAGTTGTCAGCAATATCTTCAAGAACAGTCTTGATCATGTCACCCTTCATCATGGTCACAGTGGTCCACGGGTAAGTGATCGCAGTTTGATCAAGCACGTGTTCCATCGTGATCGCTTGACCTGGCAACAATGAAGTACCCCAACGGAAACCTGGTGAGAATGCAATTTCAGCATTCTTCACAGCCATCAAACCATCCAAAATCAATTGGTCGAAGCTGCCATTGAAGTTACCACGACGGTAAAGAGTACCTTCTGTGATTGCAAGCTTTTCACCCAACTTAGTTTCGTATGGAGCACGAACTCTATCGATCAACTTATTCATCGCTGGATCAGCAGGAATCATGTCTGAGAAAACTGGTAACAATTTGTAACGGAAGTCAGTAATCTTGCCTGCGTTTACTTTGAAATCTAGAACACCCAAATACTTGCCGTTTGAACCAGCGTTCGTTACCAATGTAACGCCACCTGGGTTCTTCACTTTCACTGGCGTTGGTACGCCATCGTGAGTATGTCCACCGAGGATCGCATCGATACCAGTCACACGACTGGCCATCTTCAAGTCAACGTCCATACCGTTGTGAGAAATCACCACAACAACTTTTGCACCTTTGGCACGAACTTCATTGACCATCTTCTGCATGTTGTCGTCTTGAATACCGAAGGTCCAGTTCGCCACCATGTAACGTGGGTTAGCAATTGGTGTGTATGGGAAAGCTTGACCGATCACAGCCACTTTCACGCCATTCATTTCACGAATCACATACGGATCAAATACCTGGTCACCGAAGTCATTGGTTTTGATGTTTTGAGCCAAGAATGAAATCTTGCCTTTGAAATCTTTTTCAACAATCTCTTTCACGCGATCTTCACCAAGAGTCATCTCCCAGTGTGGCGTCATGATGTCTACACCCAAAGCCAAACATGCATCTACCATGTCTTGACCGTTGGTCCACAACGCAGTGCCTGAACCTTGCCATGTATCACCACCGTCTAATAGCAATGCGCCTGGACGGCTGCCCTTCATTTTCTTGACCAAAGTCGCCAAGTGAGCAAAACCACCTACTTTGCCGTAAGTAGCTGCCGCTTTTTCAAAGTTCAAATATGTGAAGGCATGTGCCTCTAATGTATTTGGCTTGATGTTGTGAGCCTTTAACAAATGCTCGCCCACCAAGTGAGGTGTCTTACCAAACTGATCACCGAAACCTAAATTCACATCTGGTTCGCGGAAATAGATTGGTTTTAATTGTGCGTGACAGTCAGTGAAGTGTAGAAAGTGCACATTACCAAAACGAGGCAAATCATAAAACTTGTTGGCTGCTGATTGAGCCTGCGCATAATCAGTATTGAGGGCCATACCACCCGCTGAGGCAACTGCTAAAACTTGTAAAAACTCTCTACGATTCATTGACATAAAAAACCTTATTTAAAAATAAAAAGGCCGCTAGACGCGATGGAATAGCGGCCCAACTTGTTACAAATTACTGATTTACTGGTGACTCTGGATCCAACAAAAGAGCCATCACATGACGCATTTGATCTTCATTCAACAACTTGAAGTGACCAATACGTGGCATGTTGCTGCAAGCGTTATAGGCTTTAGAGTTATAAATCTTGCCCCATGTGTACTGAACCACCGCTTCTGTGTTGCCACGAATCTTGCCGTAGTTCCACAATGATGGGCCAATATTGCCGTGAGAAATTTCTTTCTTGTTGATCTGGTGACAGTTATAACAACCACCACCAACTGCTGATCCAGCCTTATCTTTCCAAGTAGCACCACGACCACTTTGAGCAATCTT
>CAYYOB010000025.1:10094-13994 GCA_964473225.1 uncultured Polynucleobacter sp. | reverse complement strand
CATGCCACCTTGAACCTACTGGGTTCAGGATGACGGCCTAGCGGCCAAGGTGGGGAATCTATTTTGTACTTAACTGGAGATTGCCATGCTTAAAAAATCCATCATCACAGTAAGTTTGACAGTTGCTTTGACAGCCATTTCATCAGCAGCATTTTCTGCAGATATCAATAATGGCAAAACCCTTCATCAAGCCAAATGCTACCAATGCCATGCAGAAAAATCTGGTCTAGGTAATGGCGACATCATTTACACCCGAGCAGATCGCAAAGTAAAAGATCCAGCACGCCTCAAGTTCATGGTGAGCATGTGTAACACAGAGTTGCGCTTAGACTTATTTCCAGAAGATGAAGCAGATTTGGTGGCTTATCTCAATCAACAATTTTATAAATTCAAATAAAGAGTAATTAATGACCCTTGTTCAAATCGGTGCACTAGCAGTACTTGGAGGTTTCACAGGCTTTGCAGCCGGTTTACTAGGGATTGGCGGGGGCATGATCATGGTGCCCTTCCTGACCTTCTTATTCACCCTCTATGGCTTTCCGCTTGAAGTGGTAGTCCACATAGCCATTGCCACATCCATGGCCACCATCATCTTCACATCCCTTTCTTCAGTGAGAGCTCATCATAAACGTGGTGCCGTGCGCTGGGACATTGTGATTCTTTTGGTGCCCGGCATCTTGATTGGCGCTCTTTTAGGTGGCGGCAAATTATTTGCCCTACTCAAAACATCTTGGCTCTCTTTGATCTTTGCTTTGTTTGTTGGTTTCTCAGGCTATCAAATGTTGGCCAATAAAAAACCCAAACCAAGTCGCACCATACCGGGCAAACTAGGCATGTTTGGCGCTGGTAGTTTCATTGGATTTCTATCTAGCTTGGTTGGTGCTGGTGGTGGCTTCATATCAGTTCCCTTCATGACCTGGTGCAACGTCGCGATGCACAACGCGGTTGCCACCTCTGCTGCACTGGGATTTCCAATCGCATTGGCCAGTGCGGTTGCCTACATCATCAGTGGCTATGGCAATCCGAACCTCCCTAGCGGTTCGATTGGTTACATCTATGTGCCAGCCCTTATTTGTATTGCATTGGCGAGCGTGGTGACAGCCCCTCTTGGCGCCAAAGTAGCTCACCAACTCAATGTGGCACAACTGAAAAAAGTCTTTGCTTTAGTGCTGTTCGCGCTATCAGCCTATATGCTCAACAAAGGTCTGATCACTTTGGGTCTCTACTAAAAGGATCTTTATAAAAAAACAAGGCCTTCTCTCGAAGGCCTTGCATTGACTACTCTTACCGCTCTAAAAGATCTAAAGCTTAAGCATAAGTTTGGCGCAGAATATTTTTCTGCACTTTACCCATCGCGTTTCTAGGTAACTCAGAAACAATGATGACTTTCTTTGGCACCTTAAAGTTTGCAATCTTGCCTTTGAGATCAGCAATCATTGCATCTGAATTGAGCTTGGCGCCTGGCTTAGCAACCACCACCGCCACCACAGCCTCACCAAAGTCAGGATGAGGCACGCCAATCACGGCACTCTCATCAACCCCAGCCATGTCATCAATAAAACTCTCAATCTCTTTTGGATACACGTTGTAACCGCCAGAAATGATCAAGTCTTTACTTCTACCAACGATGCAGAGGTAGTTATCAGGCACTTTGCCAGCGCTGGTCTCACCGCCCCAACGTCCAACATCGCCTGTTTTAAACCAGCCGTCTTTGGTGAACTCTTCTTTGGTCTTCTCAGGCATGCGCCAGTAACCTTTGAATACGTTCGGACCCTTGACTTCAACGCTACCGATTTGATTCACGCCACAAAGCTTGCCAGCCTCATTGGTGATACGAACTTGAGTCTTAGGCAAAGGTAAGCCCACTGAACCACCCACACGAGCACCCTCATAGGGATTAGAAACCAACATCACTGTTTCACTCATACCGTAACGCTCAAGAATCGTGTGACCTGTTCTTTCTTTGAAAAGATTGAAGGTCTCAGTCAACAATGGCGCAGAACCAGAAACAAACAAGCGCATGTTTTTAACTGTTTGCTTGGTGAATTCTTTATCTAGCAATAAGCGCACGTAAAACGTTGGCACGCCCATCATCACGGTTGATCTTGGCATGTGCTTGATCAACTCTTTGGTATCCAAACGTGGTAACCAAATCATCTTGCTACCATTGAGCAAAGCTCCATGGGACGCAACAAATAATCCATGCACGTGGAAGATAGGCAAAGCATGTAACAAGACATCGCCTTTTTTCCAAGCCCAGAACTTCTTCAGCACTGCGGCATTACTGCCCAAGTTGCCATGGGTCAACATCGCACCCTTGCTTCTACCGGTTGTGCCTGAGGTGTAAAGAATGGCCGCCAAATCATCATCATCACGTTTGACCGTTTTGAACTTATCCGATTGTGTGGCTGCGCGATCCAAGAGTGTGCCCGTGCGGTCTTCACCCAAGGTGAAGACATGCTTGGTACCTGCCTTGAATGCAACCTTCGACACCCATGAGAAATTCTTAGGACTGCAGACCATCACCGCTGGTTCAGCATTATCAACAAAGTACTCAATCTCTGCGGCTTGATAAGCAGTGTTCAATGGCAAATACACCAAGCCGGCTTTGAGCGTTGCCAAATATAAAAAGAGCGCTTCAGGTGACTTCTCAACCTGAACTGCTACTCGGGAGCCCTGAGGCAAGCGCAAACTTGCCAAAAGGTTGGCCATTTTTGATGTGGCCTTTTCTAAATCATCCCAGCTATAAAACAAACCATCATGCGTTTCAATCGCGCATGATGGTTTATCTTTTGGAAAGCCGGATTCTAGTAATGCATATAAATTCATCTGAATCTCAACTTAAATTGTTAAATACTAATTACATCTTGGCGCCAGAGGCTTTCACAACTTGATTCCAACGCTTGATTTCAGAATTAACAAATTTACCGAATGCGTCACCAGTCAAAGTAGGAGTTTCTGAACCGTTGTTAAGCCAAATTGTCTTTAGCTCTGGTGTGTTCATAGCCTTTGTTACTTCAGCAGCCATCTTGTCGATGATAGGCTGTGGAGTACCTTTTGGCGCCCACAAGGCATACCAGCTACTAACTTCGTAACCAGGCAAACCTGCTTCTATTGCTGTTGGGACGTTCGGGAAAGCTGGATTACGCTTGCTTGATGCAACTGCAATCGCTTTGATCTTACCGCTTCTAATGTGCTGAGCAGATGAACCCAAACCATCAAACATGATGTCTACTTGACCAGCCATCAAGTCAATCAATGCTGGACCTGCACCACGGTATGGAATATGCGTGATGAAAGTCTTGCTCATTTCCTTGAACTGCTCACCAGCCAAATGGTGTGATGTGCCATTACCAGCACTACTAAAGTTCAACTTACCAGGATTCTTTTTAGCGTAATCAATCAAACCCTTCAAATCGTTCACTGGCAATTTTGGAGTAGCCACAATGATTTGTGGAGGAGCAGCTACCAAAGCCACAGGTACAAAGCTCTTCTCAATATCGTAGTCTAGTTTTGGGTACATAGATGGTGCAATAGCGTGATGCACTGCGCCCATGAAAAAGCTATAGCCATCTGGAGCTGCTTTTGCAGCAACTGCGGCACCTAAAGTACCACCAGCACCAGCTCTGTAATCCAAAATGAACTGTTTGCCTGTCATTTTGTTCATCATGGTTGTCAAAGGACGCGCAAAGGCATCAGTACCACCACCTGCTGGGAATGGCACGATGATCGTGACTGGCTTACTAGGCCATTTAGGATCAGCCATCACAGCTGTTGAGCCCATAGTTAAGCTCACTGCAGCAACAGCTGCTACTGCACCCACTACTGAGGTCAATCGACCAACTACATTTACTGATTTTTTCATTTTTGTCTCCTCGTACTCTAATTAAACTATCTAAA
>CAYYOB010000025.1:0-9994 GCA_964473225.1 uncultured Polynucleobacter sp. | reverse complement strand
CAACTGCGAAACTGCTCTTGAGTAAATCACTTCACCATTCACAAAACGCTCATGGTTATCTTCAACCTTATCCAAGTCATAAAGGTAATTCACCATCAAACCTGCTGACTGCTTGATCCCTTTTTTTGATAAGTCCCCAGACCAATTGATTCGATGTAATTTGGCGCCATTTCCAAGGTGAAACTTGGCAACAGAATTACCACCTCTTCGTGGTGAGTAATATAGCAAGTAAATCGCGCACAAAGTCATCAAAGCTTCTTTTTCCTTCAAAGACGAAAGATCGGGATGCCAGCCGTTTTGCAAGCGGTCGCTCCAAGATTTCTCTTTTAAATTAAAGACTTTTATGGCTTCTTGGTACTTTTCGAGGACCGCAGGCTTCAAATGATCTAGGGGTAAGTCCGCATGCGAACCCAACCATTCCATCAAACCTGGAATTGGCGATAGAGTGCAAAAAGTCTTCAACGAAGGAAACTCTTTCTTCAAACTCTCAGCCACTCGCTTGATCAAAAAGTTCCCCATGGAAACTCCACGCAAACCCGGCTGACAGTTACTGATTGAATAAAAAATAGCGCACTTATATTGATTACTCTCCAATGCAGGAGATTTCTTATCCACTAATGGCGCAATCGACTCTGGAATCTCAGGTAGCAGCGCGACTTCCACAAAGATCAATGGCTCATCTGGCAATTGAGGATGAAAGAAAGAAAAACAGCGACGATCCGGCTGTAGACGGCGACGCAAATCATCCCAACCATCGATCTCATGAACAGCCTCATGATGAATGATCTTTTCAAGAATATGCGCTGGAGACTTCCAATCTACTTGGTGCATTTTTAAGAATCCCGGATTAAACCAAGAGTTCAACAAATGCTGCATGTCGGCATCAACCGCTTTCAACTCAGGCTTCTTCGGCAACAATTTGAGCACTTGCTGACGCATATTGATGATCATGTGCGTGCCACCTGGGGCGCGATTTAAACGACGCAATAGTTCTTGCCTTGGCGATTCTGAAACCTTCATCAGCCAAACAAAATTATCAGCAGTTGGATCTTTTGCATACAGCTCAGCCGCACTCAAAACATCAGCCGGACTTGGATTAAATTTTTCTGACAGATGTAAAAAATATTCTGATTTTTGTTCATCATCGAGTGTCTTGAAGTTATCAATCAAATCACTGGCCATGCTCGCAGCATTTGATTCACCACGCTCAGATAGTAATTTCTTTGTGGCACTGATGGTTTTGCTCATGTGCCGCGCTTTAAGCATCTTATCCAAAATCATGCTGACAACCTCTGTTCTGACTTGAGCTGTCTTAATGCTTCACGTTGATTTTGGATGTGATCTTTCATCAAGATCTCAGCCTTCTTACCATCTCTTGCTTTCAGCGCCTCAAATACTGCCATGTGCTCTTTGCAAGACTCTTCAATTCTGCCGCGATGATGCAAACTGCGATGACGAGATAGATTCAAAATTCTTCTCAAATCATGAACCATTTGCGTTAACCACTCATTACCAGCTAAATGCTGAATGGCCACATGGATTTCTCGATTGGTCGCATAGTAGCGATCAATATCCTTATCTTTCGCATACGCCTTGAGTTTTTTATGAAGCACTTCTAGCGCATTTAATTCTTGATCACTGGCTTTGGAAGAGGCTTCAAATGCACAACGTCCTTCTAGCATCGCCATCAAAGGAAAGATTTCATCTAAATCTTTTTCAGTTAATTCGGTGACATAGCAGCCGCGGCGCGGCTCTATTCTTAGCAAGCCTTCGGATGCCAGAATTCGTATAGCCTCTCTGAAAGGAGTTCTAGAAACTCCCAATTGCTCTGCTAATTTTTGCTCATCAATCCAAGTGCCTGGAGATAAAACGCCACCAGCGATCATCGAACGCAATTGCTCGGTGACTTCGACATAGAGGGCTGTTTTAACTACTTTTAAGGTCATGCACTCAATATATTTTGTATACATTATTGAATACATTGGTAAATACCCTCATCAAGGGAAATTACCTAGATGGATAGAGACTACTTAATAAGTTTATTTGGCTTTACGACCGAGCAAATAAATACCAAAAGCAATCATCGGTAAAGACAGCCATTGCCCCATCGACAGCCCCAGGCTCAAAAGTCCTAAGAAGCTATCTGGCTCACGGGCAAATTCTGCCAAAAATCTAAAAACGCCGTAGCCTAAGAGAAATAAACCCGATACTTGGCCGATTGCTCGAGGTCTACTTGCAAACCACCAAAGCACAACGCCCAGAATGATCCCCTCGCCCATGAATTGATACAACTGCGATGGATGTCTTGCCAACATATCACCAGCTTGCGGAAAAATCATGGCCCACGCCACATCTGTGGGTCTTCCCCATAACTCACCATTGATAAAGTTACCCATTCGTCCAAATGCAAGTCCAAATGGGATCAATGGGGCAATCAAATCTGTGACCTCAAAGAATGTCTGCTTATTTCTCTTAGCAGCCCAAAGCATCGCAACCAGCACTCCCAAGAAACCACCATGAAAAGACATCCCACCTTCCCACACTTTAAGAGCATCCAATGGATGGCTTAAATAATGAGTAGGCATGTAAAAAATCACATAACCTAAACGCCCACCCACGATCACACCGAGTACACCTGCAAATAAAAGGTCTTCAATGTATTTGTAACTAAGGTGCTGATAGTGAGCTTGCTTGGTGCGCAACTTACCCAAAATCAAAAATTGCGCAAATGCGAATAAGTACATTAAGCCATACCAATGAACCGCAACAGGCCCTAGGCTGATAGCAATGGGATCGAACTGAGGGTGCATCAAAGCCATGAGAATATTCTTAAAGTGTCAGGTATTGAATGATTAATAGGTATGCGATTAGTTATTGACCTGTTTGATCAAAGTTATGCAGCTCATGACCTTGATCGCGATAAGCCTTATAACGTTGACGGCCCGCTTGGCGATCCGCTTCATCGGTAGAAACAATTTCAACAATGCGTGGAAATCTTTGTGCAAGCGCTTCTACTGAAACAGGTAAATTCTGACCCACATGGATCAAGACATCACCATGAGGCAAATGATCTAACTCTGGAGACTCAAAACTTTCAACAAACACAATCGGTGTTTCATTAGCAACATCATCTTTACCCCAAGCATGCGGTAAAAATTCTGTTGCACTAAAAGACCAAAGTTGCTGATCAAGTTCTTTTAAAAAATTAGAAGACCCGACCACGACGATGTTTCTCATGGGCAAGTCGTCATGCTTGCTTGACATGATCTTTCTGATCAAGCGACAACTGTACAGAGGCTTGTTGTCAACTTGACTGTGGAAATCGATTCTGGCCATGACTTATTTTGTCAAAAGATAGTTCACCAACAAAGGCACTGGTCGACCTGTGGAGCCCTTGGCCGCACCACTCTTCCAGGCTGTACCCGCAATATCCAAATGTGCCCAAGAATATTTCTCAGTGTATCTGGCTAAGAAACAAGCTGCTGTGATACTTCCCGCAGGACGCCCACCAATGTTGGCCATATCTGCAAAGTTAGATTTGAGTTGTTCTTGGTAGGCACTGTCCAGCGGCATTCTCCAAACAGTGTCTTGTGATGTGCGACCAGCACTCAACAAACTCTCAGCCAATGCATCATCATCTGAGAACAAGCCTGAGTGAACTGCACCCAATGCAATCACACAAGCACCCGTCAAGGTGGCGATATCAATCACGGCTGCAGGTTTAAATCTCTCAACATAAGTCAATGCATCACACAAAATGAGACGACCTTCTGCATCGGTATTCAAGATCTCAATCGTTTGGCCAGACATGCTGGTGACAATATCACCAGGACGAGTGGCTTGACCTGAAGGCATGTTTTCACAAGTTGGAATAACACCAATCACATTCTTCTTTAATTTGAGTTCGGCGACTGCGCGCATCGTGCCAATCACTGATGCAGCGCCACACATGTCGTACTTCATTTCATCCATGCCTTCACCAGGCTTCAATGAAATACCACCTGTATCAAAAGTGATGCCCTTGCCCACCAACACCACTGGCGCATCGGTTGCACGGCCACCCTGATGACGGATCACAATGAACTGAGGAGGAGTCACAGCACCTTGAGTCACAGCTAAAAAAGCACCCATCTTCAATGCTTCAATTTCTTTACGACCCAAAACCTCAACCTTCAAGCCAAGCTCTTTACCCAATTTCTTGGCACTTGTGGATAGATAGGTTGGATTACAAATATTAGGAGGTAAGTTACCTAGATCTTTGGCCAAATCCATACCGTTGGCAATCGCACGACCTTCGGCAACAGCCTCAGCCACCGCTTTGTTATTTTTTGCATGACTGGCAATCACTAACTTCTTAAGCGACGGAGCTTTTTCAGCAGGCTTGGTTTTAAATTGTGGATGGCGTGCGCCAAATTTATACACTTGCTCACGAGCCAATTGAACCAAAAGACGCACTTGAGTCAAACCATCTTTGGCAGAAAAATCATCAAACACCCAAACGGCATCTTTGGCCGTGGTCGCAAGCAAAGACTTTAGGCCAGCAGCAATCCATTTGGAACAACTGTTGCCACCCTGCTTTGGCTTGACCTTTGGCTCTTCACCACAACAAACCAACAACAATCTATCGGCCTTAAGACCTAATTTAGCCCACGCATCGGTGGCATTGAGCAAAAGAGTACTTCCAGATGTTGTATCCAGATCTTTATTTTCAATAGCTCTTGCAACCGCCCCATGAGTAGCAGCATTCAGGGCAGCCAAACCGCCTGATAACTTCTTGGCATTCTTGATATTGCTGGCAGGAAACGCCCATACCAAGCAAGCAGTGACAGAAGACATTTGAGCCTTTATTCCTAAAGCGCCCTCTCCAAATACTTTCGTGCTACATTCCATGTGGATTTCCTTTGCTTTACCTTTGCTCAAGGCAAGTTTCTAATAACAACCATTATCGCCCAGCTTCGCTTTTTATGATCTTTAAAAGAGCCCTTCGACAAGAACTCAATTTCACCACAGGTGTGGTGTTCATGGTTTTGGTCACACTTGTTTTAACCAATTTAATGATCAGGGTTTTAGGTAATGCCGCAAGCGGCACTGCCAACCCAAAGGACGCCCTGGTTCTAATTGGTCTTGGGATGATCAATTACTTGCCAGTTTTATTGACCGCATCAGTCTTTGTGGCGATTTTGATGGTCTTGACTCGCTGGTACAAAGACTCTGAAATGGTCATTTGGCAGTCAGCTGGCATCAGCTTATTAAAGATTTTGCGCCCCATCCTGAATTTCACTGCACCCATTGCGGTGGCCATTGCTGTCCTTTCTATTTTTGCATCCCCTTGGGCCAGTGAGCAATCAGCCACAATCAAACAACGCTTTCAGCAACGAGACGATATTTCAATGTTGGCCCCTGGCCAATTCCGAGAATCCTCTGGCAACAATCGTGTGTTTTTTGTCGAAAGCATGAATCCAGAAACGGATATGATCACCAATGTGTTTGTGACTGATTTTGGCAAAGCGCGCCAATTGGTGGCTGTGGCCAAACAAGGTTTTATTCAAAATAATCCCAATGGGGAAAAACAACTGATTCTAGAAACTGGTAGACGCTATGAAGGAACGCCTGGCAATACTGACTTTAGAATCACTGAGTTTGATAAATACACAGTCAAACTTGAAGATAAGGTGATTGACCCAATCATCAATGGCCCAAGAACATTACCTGTCTGGGTTTTAATTCAAGATCTCAACAAGGCGCACCTCGGAGAAATCCTTTGGCGCGTGGGCTTACCTTTGATGGCCTTTGTTTTTGCCATCATTGCCATTCCGCTGTCATACATGGATCCCCGCAGAGGCCGATACACAGCTCTGATCATGGCTGTTTTGCTGTATTTCACTTATTCCAATTTGCTCAAATTAATGCAGGCATGGGTCAGCACAGGCAAGCTTTCATTCTCTATTGGATGGTGGCTGCTTCATGTGGTGATCGCATTGATTGGCCTCACCCTGATTATTTATCGCCAAAATAGATCGATCACATTGTTTGGCCGTTATAAAAAATGGATGCTCAGTAAAAACGCTCCAAAACAGAATGGGGAGCAATAAATATGTTTCATAAGCTCTTTCCGCTTGTTTACGAACGTTATTTAGCAAAACAAATTTATTTGGCTTTTGTTTTTATTTTGTTTGCTTTGATTTCATTGTTCATATTTTTTGATTTCATTGCTGAAATGGGTGACACCACCAACACCTACACAGTGTTATTGGCATTCATCACAGTTCTGCTCAGAGTACCTAGTCGCTTGGTTGAAATCATGCCGATTGCTGGTTTGATTGCTGGCATATATGTCATGGCCAATATGGCCGCACAATCTGAATACACCATCTTGCGCATCGCGGGCCTTGATACCAAAAAAGCCTTGCTGACATTAATGAAGATTGCAGTACCAATTGCCTTCTTGATTTTGTTGATGAGCGAAGTTCTAGGTCCCATGAGTGAAGGCTTTTCAAAGAACGTGCGCTTAAGCGCTCTTAATCAGGGCAAAGAAGTTTTGGAGTTTCGTTCAGGCGCTTGGATCAAAGACAAGCTCAGAGGCGACGATGGCAGAGGCCAAGTTCAAAAAGGAATTCGTTACATCAATGTGGGTTCTTTAGAAACCAACGAAATCATTCGTGGTTTCAGAATGTATGAGTTCGACGGCGAATATCGCCTCCTATTGAGTCGTACTGCTGAAACAGTTCAATTCATTGGCAATGGTGTTTGGCGCTTAAATAAAGTTACCGAAACACGCTTCACCGAAATCAACTCATCCAATCGCTTAGATCCAAATTTCTCAACCACCATCAAGCGGTCTGATTCTTTGGAGATTGAAACTGAAGTCAGTCCAGCATTATTGGGGGCTTTGTTGATCAAGCCTGATCGACTATCCATCATTAATTTGTTCAGCTACATCAATCATCTTCAAGAAAACAAACAAGACTATCAACGTTACGCCATTTCTTTTTGGAAAAAAGTTATTTATCCATTCACGATCTTGGTGATGCTTGCGTTGGCCCTGCCTTTTGCCTACCTACAAACACGTTCTGGTGGTATTGGTTATAAGGTCTTCGGCGGCATCATGATGGGTATCAGCTTCCAGCTGTTCAATAGCTTGTTCTCACACGCCGGCTTACTCGGAGCCTGGCCACCATTTTTAAGCGCCGTTATTCCCGCGCTGATTTACTTCATCTTGGCGATTGCTGGCATTCGATGGGTGTCGAAGGTTTAAAAAAGTCCTAATCATTCAATTAAAAACTCAAAAAGATTAGCCAAAAAGAGCTGCAACCTTAATTTCTAAAAAGCATATAGAATGTATTTAATATACGATTAAATACATATAAGGGCATCCGGCCATGAATCTACATCAATTCAAATTTGTCAGAGAAGCTGTCCGTCAGAACTTTAACCTGACTGAAGCGGCCAAAACCTTGTTCACATCTCAACCCGGCGTATCCAAAGCGATTTTGGAGCTTGAGGATGAGTTAGGCGTTGATATTTTCCGCCGCCATGGCAAAAGGATTAGAAACCTTACTGAGCCAGGTAAGCGAATACTAACTTCAATCGAAAGAATCCTGGTAGAAGTTGAGAGTTTGAAGAGAGTCGGCAAAGATTTTGCCGCTCAAGACCAGGGAAACTTTGTGATCGCCACCACCCACACACAGGCAAGGTATGCCTTACCCAAGGTGTTAACGGAATTCACGAAACGCTTCCCCAAAGTGAGGGTCAGCATCCAACAGGGCAGCCCTCAGCAAATTGCAGAGATGTTGCTACACGATCAGGCCGACATTGCGATCGCTACCGAAGGCGTGTCAGATGTTGAAGGTTTACTCGCACTGCCAGGCTATCAATGGCAACACGTGATCGCTGTTCAATCAGAACATCCTCTGCTCTCGAAAAAGAACATCTCACTCGAAGACCTAGCGGAATACCCCATCATCACTTATGACAAAGCGTTCGCTGGTCGCTCAAAAATAGACAAAGCATTTGATAGCAAACACCTAAAACCAGATGTGGTTCTAGAAGCGATTGATGCTGATGTGATCAAAACCTATGTTGAAACAGGCATGGGTATTGGCATTGTGGCGGGTGTTGCTTACGATGCAGAACGCGATAAGAATTTAAAGGCCATTCCGGCAGGACATTTATTTGGTAACAATGTGACAAAGATTGCACTCAAGCAAAATGCTTATCTGCGCTCTTTTGTTTACACATTCATTGAATTATTTTCACCAAGCCTGACACGTAAATTAGTCGATCAGGCCATGCTAGGTGAAAGTGTTGATTACCAAATTTAAATACGTTTAAACCCACAACCCCTATGAGAGCTCGTAATGAGCTCCTGGGTATTGTGCAAGTGCATCGACCAAATACGGCAAGATATGCTGAAGTTTTTCTTTTAACACCCACGGTGGGTTGATCACACACAGGCCACTGCCCAACATGCCAAAGCCTCTTTCATCAGGCTCTTGAACAGTGATTGAAACATTCAAGGTTTTTTCTGAAAGCGCCCTCATCGACTCTACCAGCGGCATGTGATCGCCTCTGGTCAGAATCGGATACCAAACCACATAAACCCCTTCAGCAAAGCGACTCAAGCCCTCTTCAAGCGCAGTGATCACCTTGGCATAATCGCTTTTAATCTCATAAGGCGGATCCATAAAAATAAGTCCGCGCTTGGTTGGTGGTGGCAATAAAGCCTTGAGCGCTGCAAACCCGTCACTCTTGAATATTTTTGCTTGGCGATCGCGATCAAAGTGTTCAGCAAGTAAATCATGATCGGTTGGGTGAAGCTCAAATAAGCGCATCCGATCTTCTGCTCTGATGGTGCGACGAATAATTTCAGGAGACCCCGGATACAAAGTCCACTCACCCTTGTTATTAGATGCCTTAACCAAGTCCAAATACTCTTGCAATACCGGCGGCAAATCATCGCGACCCTGCAAACGAGCCACACCGTTGTGATATTCACCTTTGGTGTTCGCATACTCTGATTCAAGTGAATACATACCTGCTCCTGCATGAGTATCGATCACCCAATAAGGCTTATCTTTTTGATTCAAGTAGAGCAAAATTTGCTGGAGTACGCAGTGCTTTAAAACATCAGCATGGTTACCAGCATGGAAGGCGTGACGGTATGCAAGCATTGGATATTTGTAAATTAAATCGCTTGAAAGAACTTTTTACTTGGCACCAGTAGGCGATATAGCAACAAGCTCAGCATATCTTTTCCAACCCAATTTGCTTAAATCAAGGTGTTTGGTGCGCGAATCTTGCGCTGGAACTTGCACAATTAAATTTTTCACAATCAAGCGCTTCATGGCAGCGTGCAAAGTCGCTGGAGAAGCAATTTTCTTCAAAGCCAGCGCACCCGACACAGTTAAGCTGTCTTCAGCCAAAAGAGCTGTGGCAATTTCATTGAGGAGCTTGATCTCGATGGCATCCAAATTGTATTTGGCATCTACTTCGTCGCATTGCTTCAGATAAAGCAAATATTGGCGAATTTTCTGATTGAGATCCATAGCTGGTCATTCTAACCCTGCTGAGAAGCTAATTGAAAAAAATCTAATACTGTATAAACAAACTGAATGTTAGTATTAGGCTTTCAATTTATATAAAATATAAATCAATGGACGCGATGGACGATTTTTATACAAAAGCTGAGCGTCTTCTGGACTTGATCAGTCGGGTATCAGACCAATTGCCTGACAATGGCGAAGAATTACCTCTCAAATTCCGCGATGATGGTGAAATTGAATTTCATGATCAATTGCACGCCGAATTATCAAAGCCCGAAAATATCGATCTAAAAGAATGGGCCATGGCGAACGCCAAAAAACTATTTGAGTAATTAAGACTTGAGTTACTTGATGTTTGAGGAATTTAAAGAACTTAAGCAAGCTAAGTAACTTAAGTTTGGTGCCGCGGGACGGACTCGAACCGTCACACCTTTTGGGCGGGAGATTTTGAG
>CAYYOB010000024.1:0-14017 GCA_964473225.1 uncultured Polynucleobacter sp. | reverse complement strand
TTTGGATTGGCGCTTTGGTGATTGCTGCGATTCAAACCAATCAATCAATCTTGCTCACAGTCATCATGGGCTTTTTGATTCCATTCATTTTCTGGAATGCGATGATTGGATTTGTTGTGTATGTTCATCACACACATCCAAGCGTTTCTTGGTACTCAGATAAATCAGAGTGGTTGAGAGCTCAGCCTTTTGTTTCTACAACGGTGCATTTGGTTTTCCCACTTAAATGGGGTGCTTGGATGCACCACATCATGGAGCACACCGCTCACCACGTTGATATGAGCGTGCCACTTTACAAACTTAAAGAGGCACAAGCAAAGCTAGAAAACATGCTTCCTGAAAGAATCATCATTCAAAAGTTTTCTTGGGCTTGGTATTTTGATACTGCCAAACAGTGCAAACTTTATGACACTGAAAAGAAATGTTGGCTGGATTTTGACGGAAACAAAACAGCTGATTCAATCAAAGTTGTTTTAAGCTAAAAGTTCCGCAAAAACGCCCTTTCAAGGGCGTTTTTCAAAAAGCCGTTAAAATAGCATCTTGAATGTTTAAGAGAAGTTAATATGTCAACCCCGCCAAGCACACTGGAAAGCAATACAAGAGTCATGAAGTTTTGCTCTTCCTGCAGTAGAGAAAAGCCTTTAGAGGGTGGCACATGGATTCCTACAAGCAATCGCAAGCAACGTTGGATATGTGCAAGCTGCTTATATAACAGGACCCATCGAACTGGATCTGCGAAAGCTTAGTTAGCCGTTTCACCAACGTAAGGATTGTTTTTTCTTTCTTCACCAAAGGTGGAGACAGGGCCATGACTTCCTCTAGGAAAATCTGTGCGCCCAATAGAGCCCGCAAACAGTACATCACCTACCACCGCCAAGCGATCATCTTTGGCATAAAAAATAACATGTCCTGGGGTATGGCCTGGGCAATGCTTCACCAATAATTCAACTTGACCGACAGTAACAACATCATCATCTTTGAGCCACCTGTTTGGTTCAAATGCCTGCGCCATTGGGAATCCAAATCGCTTGCTTTGCTCAGGAAGCTGATCTATCCAAAAGCGCTCATCTTCATGAGGTCCTTCAATTTGAATGCCCAAATCATGTGCCAATGTCGCAGCAGCAGCACAGTGATCAATGTGACCGTGTGTTAATAAGATTTTTTCTGGGATTGCACCAGCTTGTTTTAGTGCATCCAAGATTTTTGGGATATCGCCGCCTGGATCAACAATCGCAGCCTGATTTGTTTCATCACAAATCAAAATGGAGCAATTTTGCTCAAAGGGCGTAACCGGAACTATGAGTACTTTTAAAGTCATAGCTCCGATTATCGCAACAAACTAAAAATTACCAACTAGATTCGCGATCAGGGCTTGAAGTAATTTTGTGGATGGCCAAGTCAGCACCATCAAACTCATCTTCTTGAGACAGGCGCAAGCCTAAAACTGCTTTCAGTATTCCATAGACAATCAAACCTGAAATTGCAGCAAATGCGACGCCGGCGACAGTACCAATTAACTGAGCAGTAAAGCTCACGCCGCCCAATCCACCCAAAGCCTTTTGTCCAAAAACGCCGGCCGCAATACCACCGAGCGCGCCGCACAATCCATGTAAAGGCCAAACGCCCAATACATCATCAATTTTCCAGCGGTTTTGCACCATGGTGAACATCACCACAAATAAGCCACCTGCTATTCCACCCACAACTAAGGCGCCCATTGGATGCATTAAATCTGAACCCGCACACACAGCAACAAGACCAGCCAAAGGACCGTTATAGCTAAAGCCCGGGTCATTTTTGCCAGCAGCCCAAGCAACCAAAGTGCCACCAACCATGGCCATCAATGAGTTCATGGCAACCAAGCCGCTCAGCTTTTCAACAGATTGAGCACTCATCACGTTGAAACCAAACCAGCCCACCGCCAAGACCCAAGCGCCAAGCGCTAAAAATGGAATGCTTGAAGGTGGATGTGCAGACACCCTGCCGTCCTTTGTATAACGGCCATGACGTGCGCCCAACAAAATAATCGCAGGCAGAGCAATCCAACCGCCCACAGCATGAACAACCACAGAGCCCGCAAAATCATGGAACTCTTCACCAGTTAATTCTTTAAGCCATGCTTGGAAACCAAATTGCTGATTCCAAACCATTCCTTCAAATAGCGGATAAACAAAGCCCACCAAAATAAATGTGGCAATCAATTGAGGGTTAAATTTTGCACGCTCTGCAATACCACCTGAAATAATCGCTGGGATTGCAGCGGCAAAGGTTAGTAAAAAGAAAAATTTAACTAACTCGTAACCACTCTTTTGCGCCAAAACTTCTGCACTAGAAAAGAAGTTAAGGCCGTAGGCAATGCTGTAACCAATAAAGAAATAAGCGATTGTTGATACGGCAAAATCGATCAAAATTTTGACTAACGCATTTACCTGATTCTTTTTACGAACGGTTCCTAGCTCTAAAAAAGCAAAGCCGGCATGCATTGCTAGCACCATGATGGCGCCCGTCATGATGAAAAGGGCGTCGACCCCTGACTTAAAGTTTTCCATTTATCACCCCTAGATGACCTCAATTAAGTTTCGAATTATGAAGGTTCTGGTGCACAAAAATACCTACTTATGCACCAAATTTGTGCGCGTGATATTTTTGGAGGTTTTCGGCAGCTTGGGTACAATATCGTATCGATGGGAGAGTTTGGTTTTACCAACGCCGAAGGCGCAATGCCCATGAACGCTCAGGCAAATGGACCGTCGATATTTACACTCTGGAGAGCGGCATTCAATTGCCCACCGAAGGGGCTAAAAGAGTACAAATGGTTTGCACTCTTCAATCTCTCAGGTAACAGGACAGGGGGGCATCAATTCCTTTAAGGAGTTTGGATGTCGGCTGTCTCTACAAATCTAAAACGCACCATCCTTTTTGACGCACATCACCTGGCTGGAGCAAAGCTTGTTGATTTCGGCGGATGGGAAATGCCTGTTAACTATGGCTCTCAAATTGAAGAGCACATTGCCACCCGCACAAATTGTGGCGTTTTTGATGTGTCTCACATGGCAGCGGTTGATGTTATCGGAAAAGATGCAAAAGCTTTTTTAGAAAAAGTTGTTGCCAATAATGTCAATAAACTAAAAAACAATGGGCAAGCTCTTTATGGCTGTTTGTTGAATGATGATGCGGGTGTTATTGATGATTTGATCGTCTATCGCCTAGATCCTAACTATCGCTTGGTGATCAATGCCGCAACGGCTCACACAGATCTTGAATGGTTAAATAAACAGGCTGCAAGCTTTCAAGATGTGACACTTATTCCTAGAAGGTCCGATCTAATTGCCAATCAAAACCCTCAAGGCATGATTGCGGTTCAGGGCCCTAAAGCGCTTGAACTCATTAAAAAAGCTATTCCATCACTTGCCAATGCGGCATCTGAATTGAAAAGCTTTCATGCCTCATGCGAAGAAACTCCTTTTGGAGAAATCATGATCGCAAGAACAGGTTACACCGGTGAAGATGGTGCTGAGTTATTGGTGCCACTGAACCACACAGTGGCCGTGTGGAATCTTTTGATTGCTCAGGGTGCACAACCTGCAGGCCTTGGAGCAAGAGACACTCTTCGCTTAGAAGCTGGCATGAACTTATATGGCCAGGACATGAATGAGCAAACAAATCCTTTGGATGTTGGTCTTTCTTGGACCATTGATCGTTCAGGCGAGCGTGACTTCATTGGTAAATCTGCCTTAGAGAACAAACCTCAGAAATTTGTTTTTCTTGGTTTGATACTTCAAGACAAAGGTGTTTTGCGCGCTCACCAAATTGTTAGATCAAGCAAAGGTGAGGGCGAAATAACCAGCGGCACTTTCAGCCCATCACTTCAAAAATCTATTGCGCTTGCCAAGCTTCCTTTAGCAACAGAAATTGGCGAGACAGTAAAAGTTGTTATTCGTGACAAAGAATTAAATGCAGTTGTTGTTAAACCCCCTTTTGTTCGCCATGGCAAAGCCTTGGTTTAATTTTGGAGAAACTACTATGAATATCCCTCAAGACTTACATTACACAGAATCTCATGAATGGGTTCGCAAAGAAGCTGATGGCTCAATCACTGTTGGCATTACTGACCATGCTCAAGAAGCATTGGGTGACATTGTTTTCCTTGAATTGCCAAACGTTGGCAAATCTCTAAACGCTGGTGATGCATGTGCCGTGGTTGAGTCTGTGAAGGCTGCCAGCGATATTTACGCACCTTTGTCTGGCGAAGTGATTGCCATCAATGATGCCGCAACGTCTGCACCTGAAACAGTTAACTCAGATGCTTACGGCTCATGGTTATTCAAGATTAAACCGGTAGACATCAGCAAAGTTGACGGCCTTCTTTCAGCAGAAGCATACGGAAAAAACATTGGTGCATAAAGAATGAAAAGCTCCCTGACCACACTCGAAAATCATGACGCTTTTTTAAGCCGTCATATTGGCCCATCAGCCAGCGATGAATCCTCGATGTTGAAATTCTTAGGATTTAATCAGCGCGATGAACTGATCAACGCAGTTATTCCAAGCAATATCAGAAGTAAATCGGCTCTGCCTTTGGGCGACTACACAAATGCCAAGGGTGAAAACGAAGCACTTGAATTGCTGGCCAGCATCGCCAATCAAAATAAAGTTTTCAAATCGTTCATTGGTCAGGGCTATTACAACAACATCACCCCAGGCGTTATTCAAAGAAACATTCTTGAGAATCCAGCTTGGTATACAGCTTACACACCTTATCAACCTGAAATTTCTCAAGGTCGTTTAGAGGCAATCATTAACTTTCAACAGATGTTGATTGATTTAACGGGCATGGATATTGCCAATGCCTCTATGCTGGATGAAGGTACTGCTGCTGCAGAAGCCATGACTTTGGCGCTCAGAACTTGCCAATCAAAGTCGATGACTTTCTTTGTGAGCAATGATGTTTTGCCACAAACTTTAGCGGTCATTAAAACAAGAGCAAAGCCATTAAATATTCAACTTGAAATTGGCTCTCATGAAGATGCATTAAAAACTGATGCCTTCGCTGTTTTGCTTCAATACCCAGGTGTTGGTGGTGCGCTTTTAGACAAAGAAAAATATCTTGCCATTGCAGAGGCAGTACATAGCAAAGGTGGCTTATTAATTGCTGCGGCTGATTTGTTGGCCTTGACACTGCTTACTCCACCAGGAGAGTGGGGCGCTGACGTTGCCATCGGTAGTGCACAACGCTTTGGTGTACCGATGGGTTTTGGCGGTCCTTCTGCTGGATATCTTGCTACAAAAGATGCTTTTAAGAGAAGCATGCCTGGTCGCTTGGTGGGCGTCACAATCGATGCGCAAGGAAATTCTGCATACCGTCTTGCTCTTCAGACCAGAGAGCAACACATTAGACGTGAAAAAGCCACATCGAATATTTGTACGGCTCAAGTATTGCTTGCAGTAATGGCAAGCATGTATGCGGTTTATCATGGGCCAGAAGGCTTGAAGAAAATTGCCTTGCGCGTTCATCGCCAAGCCAGCATTTTGGCATTGGCACTCAAACAGCTTGGGCTTGAAGTTGTCAACACACATTGGTTTGACACGCTCACGATCAAGACACCTAATGCTAAAAAAATACATGAGGCTGCTCAAAAACTTTCTTGTAATTTAAGAGCCATTGATTCAGAGCATGTTGGCGTATCAATTGACGAAACAACTGGCAGAAAAGAGCTGCAAATGTTGTGGACGATTTTTGGTGGCGAAGGCGAACTAAACATTGATGCCATTGATCAATCAGTTTCAAGCTCAGTTCCAAGCTCATTGATTCGTAGCAGCGAGTATTTGACTCACCCAACATTTAATCGCTATCACTCTGAGCATGAAATGCTTCGTTATTTGAGAAGTTTGGCTGACAAAGACTTGGCGCTTGATAGAACCATGATTCCGCTTGGTTCATGCACCATGAAATTGAATGCCACCAGTGAAATGTTGCCTGTGACATGGCCTAGCTTTTCTCAAATTCACCCACTTGCGCCTGAAACACAATGGGCTGGATACGCTAAATTAATTGAAGACACGGAGCGCATGATGTGTGCTGCTACTGGCTACGATGCGGTGTCTTTGCAGCCAAACGCGGGCTCGCAGGGCGAGTACGCCGGCCTTCTTGTGATCCGTGCTTATCATGAGTCACGCGGGGAAGGGCATCGCAACATTTGCTTAATCCCTTCATCTGCTCACGGTACAAATCCTGCCTCAGCCCAAATGGCTGGAATGGAAGTGATCGTTGTTAGCTGCGACACAAATGGCAACGTTGATTTGGTTGATCTTAAGAACAAGGCCGAAGAGCACTCCAAGAATCTTGCTGCCATCATGATCACTTACCCAAGTACTCACGGTGTGTTTGAAGAAGGCGTTCAAGAGTTATGTGAAATCATTCACCAGCATGGTGGCCAGGTTTATATTGACGGCGCCAACATGAATGCCTTGGTTGGCACCGCAGCTCCGGGTCATTTCGGTGGTGATGTTAGCCACCTTAATTTACATAAAACTTTCTGCATTCCTCATGGCGGCGGCGGTCCAGGCGTAGGTCCTGTGGCTGTTCGCTCACACCTTGCCCAGTTTTTGCCTTGCTCTTATACAGCCGGTACAGCTTCAAAGTGGAATGACCTAGAGTGGATGAGAATCAGCGCTGCGCCATTTGGATCTGCGTCCATCCTTCCTATTTCATGGATGTACGTTGCCATGATGGGTGCCGCTGGTCTTGCCAAAGCAACTGAAACAGCGATTGTTTCGGCGAACTATGTTGCCAAAAAACTAGAAAATTTCTATCCAGTTTTATACAAGGGTAACAAGGGATTGGTGGCGCATGAGTGTATTTTGGATTTGCGTCCTCAACAAAAAGAGTCTGGGATTAGTAACGAGGATGTTGCCAAACGCTTGATGGACTTTGGTTTCCATGCCCCAACGATGAGTTTCCCTGTTCCAGGAACGCTGATGATTGAGCCAACCGAAAGTGAATCAAAATTCGAGCTCGATCGTTTCATTGAAGCCATGGTTGCCATTGCAGAAGAAATTCGTAAAGTCACCAATGGTTCATTTGATAAAGAGAACAATCCTCTTAAAAATGCCCCTCATACAGCTGAAGTCATTTTGGCCAATGAGTGGAACAAACCTTATACGCGTGAAGAAGCTGCATATCCAGTGAGCCGCTTGAGAAAGAACAAGTATTGGCCACCAGTTGGTAGAGCAGACAACGTGTATGGTGATAGAAATTTATTTTGCACATGCGTACCAATCTCTGAATACGCATAAATTAGTTTTTCTTTAAATACTGATGGGGTCGCGCTCGATATACCAGCCGACCCCTTTTCTTTTGGTGTGCGCCTCTGTCAAATAGTGCTGCAAAATCTCAATGCTCTTTTGCAAGTCTTGCCGACTTTCAGATTCAACCAGCATTTGAGCTCGCTCTTTACCAGCAATTCTCATCATGGCGCGAGGAATTACATCGCTCAACATGACGTTGATTGGCCAAATTTTGTCTGACTTTGCTAACTGTGATGCGTCCTTCAACATGTCAATGGCTTGCACTAAAGTTTTATGCTCGCCATGGACCAAGGCTTGATAAGAAAATGGCGGCAAGCCAACCATGGATCTTTCATTTTTTAATTCTTCTAAGAAGCCATCAACATCTGCGTTTTTCAAATACTTGTAGGGTATCGCTTCAGGATAACGAGTTTGAATAATCACCTTTGACTCCCCAGCCTCTTCACTACGACCAGCTCTGCCAGCAACTTGCATGAGTTGAGCAAACAATCTTTCTGAAGCCCTGAAGTCCTGAGAAAAAAGGCTGGCATCGGCATCAATCACACCAACCAGTGATACCGCCTTGTAGTCATGACCCTTTGCAATCATTTGAGTTCCAACAATGATGTCAGCATTGCCCTCATGAATTTCACTGAATAAGTTTTCCGCACTGCCTTTTTTTCTTGTTGTATCAGCATCTACACGCAATATGTTTGCTTTTGGAAATATTTCTGACAAAAGCTCTTCTATCTTTTGAGTTCCTTTACCCAATGGGCTCAAGTCTGCATTTCCACAATCAGGGCATGCTTTTGGCACAGGCTTCATGACGCCGCAATGATGGCAGCACAAGTTCTTTTTATATTCCGTTATCTTATGGAGCACCATGTGCGCAGAACATTTAACGCAATCAGATAGCCAACCACATGCTTCACAATTGAGCACCGGTGAATAACCTCTCCGATTGATATAAATAATGCTTTGAAGGCCTTGGTCTAAATTTTTCTGTAACTCATTGAGAAGGTACTCGCTAATGCCATGCTCATTTTTTTTACCGGCTTTTTGCTCTTGCTTTAAATCTAATATTTGTATCAATGGCGGCTGAGCATTCTTTGCTGCACGGGCTTTCAGACTCAGGGTTTCATATCTTTTTTCTTTTGCATGAAACCACGTTTCTAGACTGGGTGTTGCTGATGCCAATACAACTGGGATATTTAGTTTTTTCGCTCTCCAAACTGCAAGGTCTCTGGCTGAATACCTCACACCCTCTTGCTGCTTATACGATAAATCGTGCTCTTCATCGACCACGATTGCCTTCAGATTGGGGGCTGAAGTTGCTACTGCCATGCGTGTACCAAGAATGATTTGCGCCTTACCCAAATGTGCTTTTTGCCAGTTATCAGCGCGCGTTCTATCAGTGATCCCACTGTGCATGACTACCAGTTTTTTGCCCGGAAATGCTTGCTCAACCGATGCCTCTAGTTGTGGTGTTAAATTGATCTCAGGCACCATGATCATGACTTGTGATTCGTCATCATCTAAGATTTTTTTTAACCAATGTAAATAGGTCAGGGTTTTTCCACTACCGGTTACACCTTGTAACAAGTTGCAGCTAAACGTTTTACTGATGCTTTGATTCCAGAGTTTTTCCACAATGATGGATTGATCATTGTTCAGGCTGATTGCGTTTACTTCTGTTTCAACACCAGATGCTTTTGTTTTTTTACTTGAGGCGCTTGCTTTGCTGCTCTTCTTTTCTTTGCCAAGCAATTCCCATTTAGTTATTTGTCGCCACATTTTAGGTATTGAAGGAATCAATACCTCACCAATGGGTCTTTGATAATAAATTGCTGCAAACTCTGCCATTGCCACCACATCACTTGAGATTGGAGGCAGGGGTGCGATGGCTTGTACTTTTTTAATTTTTTCTAAGTCGTATTCTGTTTTATCCAAAATCTGCATCACTATGCCGATGCATTCTTGTCTTCCAAAACTTATTTGAACTATTTGTCCTTTTTGTGGCGTAGCGGCAAATTCTTCATTCCAAGCGTAGTCAAATAACTGATTCAATGGGCTGTCGATGGCCACTTGAACAATCATTTTTTCTACGCTTTTAGCTTCAAAGCTCATGTTTTACTTTAAGTCCGTGATGAAGAGCATTGCACTTATTGGTTTTTTAAAAAGGGTACTTTTGTCTGTGGAAAACCTTGTGGATAACTGATTAATTATCCCAGTATTTTAAAATTGATCATTCTTTTTATGTGATTTTAGCAATTATTATCCAGCATAAAAATCTATATAAATTAATAGGTTACAGAATTTAATTTGGCTCGCGGGGCGATTTTTGCTGGCAAGGGCTTGGGTTTTTATGTCACAAGATGCCTGTGCATAAGTTACCACTCACATGCTTATTTTTACTTATTTCTAAGCGCTTTTGAGTGACTGACAACCGTTTCGGTCAGAGCAATAACATGCTCAGGATTGGTGAACTGAGATATGCCATGGCCTAAGTTAAAGACATGACCATCCAATGGGTGAAGGTTTTCAGCCAAAGCTGGCGCCGCCGCCAATTCATCCAAAATTCTCTTAACTTCTGCACTAATTTGTTCTGGTGATGAGAATAATGCTAAAGGATCAAAGTTACCCTGCAAAGCCAAAGGCGTCTTGTTTGCAAGTAAGCGCTTACGCGACTTTGCAACTGAAGCTGTCCAATCTAATCCGATAACATCGGCACCAGATGAAGCAATATCTTCTAACCAAATTCCACCACCTTTAGTAAATACTAAAATTGGAATTTGTTGGCCATCTTTTTGTCTTGGCAATAAATCGATCACAGCCTTCATGCTGGCCAAAGAAGTTTTTTGATACCAACCGTCTGGCAATAAACCGCCCCAAGTATCAAAAATCATCAATGCTTGCGCACCGGCATTAACCTGCGCTGTTAAATAGTCAGCGACTGATTGGATGTTTGCATCCAGAACCTTTTTCATTAAATCAGGTCTTTGATACAACATCTCTTTTGTATGCTTAAAGTCAGACGACCCTGAACCTTCAATCATGTAACAGGCCAGAGTCCATGGACTTCCTGAAAAACCAATCAAAGGAACTCTTTGTTGACCATTTTGTGTGAGTGCTTTTCTGATTTCAGAGACAGCATCAAATACATATTTCAATTGATCAAGATCAGCAGGTCTTAAATTATTAACCGCTTGTTCGTCTCTCAATGGACGGCTGAATCTTGGTCCTTCACCTGCCTCAAAACTCAAACCCAATCCCATTGCATCTGGAATAGTCAGAATGTCTGAAAACAGAATGGCTGCATCCAATGGATATCTATCCAATGGTTGTAAAGTAACTTCGGTTGCTAGCTGAGGATTTTTCGCAAGCGCTAAAAAACTTCCTGCTTTAGCTCTTGTTGCGTTGTATTCAGGTAAATAACGTCCCGCCTGGCGCATTAGCCACAGTGGTGTTCTATCTGTCGGCTGCTGAAGGCATGCGCGCAGGAAGCGATCGTTAATTAAGGTCAATTATCTTTTCTGACGTAACTTTGCAATTGCTGCAAGCTGTGCTGCGGCCATTGCAAACTCTGATTGAGCATGTGCAAAATCAAGGTCTGTGTTGTGATTTTGCATGGCTTCTTCAGCTGCTTTTTTAGCTTCTAAGGCTTTTGCTTCGTCAAGATCGTGACCACGAATAGCTGTATCAGCAAGCACAGTTACTTTGTTTGGCTGTACTTCAAGAATGCCGCCGGCTACGAAAACAAACTCTTCGTCGCCATCAGCTTTTTCGATACGAACTGCACCTGGTCTAATTCTTGTGATGAGGGGGGTATGTCCCGGAAGAATACCCAACTCACCACTTTCGCCTGGCAAAGCAATGAACTTTGCTTCACCGGCGAAAATTGACTGCTCAGCACTAACTACATCAACGTGGATGCTAGACATTTAGATTCCTTGGTTTACTGCAACTTCTTGGCTTTTTCGATAGCTTCATCAATGCCGCCAACCATATAGAATGCCTGCTCTGGCAAATGGTCAAGCTCACCGTCAACAATCATCTTGAAGCCGCGGATAGTTTCTTTTAGTGGGACATATTTACCAGGTGAACCTGTAAATACTTCCGCCACGTGGAAAGGCTGTGACAAGAAACGCTGAATCTTACGTGCACGTGCAACAGCTTGCTTGTCTTCTGGTGATAATTCGTCCATACCCAAAATAGCAATAATGTCGCGCAATTCTTTGTAGCGTTGCAACGTTGTTTGTACACCGCGAGCAACTGCATAGTGCTCTTCACCAACAACTTGTGGATCCAACTGACGGCTTGTTGAATCAAGTGGGTCAACCGCTGGGTAGATACCCAAAGCAGCGATGTCACGTGACAAAACAACTGTTGAGTCTAAGTGCAAGAATGTTGTAGCAGGTGATGGGTCTGTTAAGTCATCGGCAGGAACGTAAACGGCCTGAATCGATGTAATAGAACCAGTCTTTGTTGAAGTAATACGCTCTTGTAAACGGCCCATTTCTTCAGCCAATGTTGGCTGGTAACCCACAGCTGATGGCATACGGCCCAACAAAGCAGAAACTTCTGTACCGGCCAATGTGTAACGGTAGATGTTGTCAACGAAGAACAAAATGTCGCGGCCTTCGTCACGGAAACGCTCAGCCATTGTCAAACCAGTCAAAGCAACGCGCAAACGGTTACCTGGTGGCTCGTTCATCTGACCAAACACCATCGCAACTTTATCAAGAACGTTCGAGTCTTTCATCTCGTGGTAGAAGTCGTTACCTTCACGAGTACGCTCACCAACACCGGCGAACACTGACAAACCTGAGTGTTGCTTAGCGATGTTGTTGATCAACTCCATCATGTTAACTGTCTTACCTACACCAGCACCGCCGAACAAACCAACTTTACCGCCTTTAGCAAACGGGCAAACCAAGTCAATAACCTTGATGCCTGTTTCTAGTAGGTCAACTGATGGTGAAAGCTCATCAAACTTTGGCGCCAACTGGTGAATCGCGCGACGCTCTTCTGTGCCGATTGGACCAGCTTGGTCGATTGGGCGACCCAATACGTCCATGATGCGTCCTAATGTTGCTGGACCTACAGGCACAGAGATACCTTTGCCTGTATTGGCCACACTCATGCCGCGACGCAAGCCATCACTTGAGCCCATTGCAATGGCACGAACAACGCCATCACCTAATTGTTGTTGCACTTCAAAGGTCAAACCTTTTTCTGCAAAAGATGCCTCACTGCTCTCTTCCAAGATCAATGCGTCATAAATTTTTGGCATTTTGTCACGAGGGAACTGAATGTCCACCACCGCGCCAATACACTGAACGATATTTCCGTTGCTCATCGTAGTTCTCCGATCACTAATTTTTTACAATACTTTGGTTATCAAACCGCCGCAGCGCCGCCGACAATCTCGGACAACTCTTTGGTAATGGCTGCTTGACGTGTTTTGTTGTAAACCAACTGCAACTCACCAATCACGTTTTTCGCGTTATCAGAAGCAGCTTTCATGGCAACCATACGAGCTGACTGCTCAGATGCCATATTTTCTGCAACCGCTTGGTAAATCAACGCTTCAACGTAACGTTTCAACAATTCATCCACAACTGATTGTGGGTCTGGTTCGTACAAATAGTCCCAACCGTACTCACGAGATTCTTCAGTCGTTTGTGTTAATTTTTCACTTGAAAGAGGCAATAGTTTTTCAACCACTGGCTCTTGCTTCATTGTGTTGATGAATTTTGTATATGCCAAATAAACAGCATCTACTTCACCTTTTTCATACGCATCCAATTGAACCTTGATTGCGCCAATGAGTTTTTCCAAGTGCGGCGTGTCACCCATTTGTGTTACTTGAGAAACAATCTTTGCCTTGATCCTATTTAAGAACTGGAAGCCCTTCATGCCAATTGGAGTGCATGACAATGAAACACCCTTAGAGTCCAACTCTTTCATGGTATTTGTCAAAGCTCTTAATACGTTGGTATTCATACCACCGCAAAGACCTTTGTCTGTTGTCACAACAATCACACCAGCCTTTTTAACTTCACGCTCAACTAAATAAGCAGGGCGGTATTCTGGATTGGCCTTGCCCAAGTTCGCGGCAATATTTCTTACTTTTTCTGAGTAAGGACGTGCATTGCGCATGCGTTCTTGAGCACGCCGCATCTTAGATGCGGCGACCATTTCCATCGCCTTGGTGATCTTACGCGTATTTTGTACGCTCTTGATCTTTGTCCGTATCTCTTTTGTTCCGGCCATATCGGCTCTCCTTACTTCTTAGAAAGAAGCCGAACGTTTAAAGTCCTCGATCGCAGCGCGCAATGCGGCTTCGTCTTCCTTCGAGAGATCCTTGGTGTCTTCAATGCGGCCAATCAAATCAGCAAACTTGGTCTTTAGATGATCATGCAAACCTTTTTCAAAGGCTAATACATGCTTCACATCCAAGTCGTCCAAGAAACCGTTGTTAGCTGCATACAATGAAGATGCCAACTGCCAAACTTGTTGTGGCTGATATTGTGGTTGCTTAAGTAATTCTGTAACACGACGACCGCGCTCCAACTGCTTACGTGTTGCTTCGTCCAAATCAGAAGCGAACTGAGCAAACGCTGCCAATTCACGGTACTGCGCTAAGTCTGTACGGATACCACCAGATAATTTCTTGATAACTTTAGTCTGAGCTGCACCACCCACACGTGAAACAGAAATACCCGCG
>CAYYOB010000023.1:1459-14451 GCA_964473225.1 uncultured Polynucleobacter sp. | reverse complement strand
GTAAGAGAGCAGTTTGATGCCAGTTATATGGTGGTTGATGGTGATGAAGTTGCCTTCATCGACGTGGGCACCAATTACTCCATCCCCAGATTTTTAAAGAGCCTCGATGAGCTGGGCTTAAAGACCCAGCAGGTCAAATACATTGTTTTGACCCATGTTCATCTTGATCATGCTGGTGGTGCCGGTGAAATGATGCGCGTTTGTGATCAAGCTCAATTACTTGTTCATCCTCGAGGCGCTCGTCACATGATTGACCCGAGTGCTCTTAGAGCAGGGGCCGTGGGTGTTTACGGAGAAGAGATCGTTGAGCAATCCTATGGCCAATTATTGCCAGTTGATGCTGCCAGAGTTGAAGAAGTGGGTGAAGGTCATCAAATCCATTTGGGTGGCAGAACACTTCATTGCTTGGATACGCCTGGTCATGCCAAGCATCACATCGCTATTTGGGATCCGCTTAGTAGGGGTGTTTTCACGGGTGACACATTTGGTCTTTCATACCGAGAGTTTGATACGGCTGAAGGTGCCTTCATCATGCCGACCACAACCCCAATTCAGTTTGACCCTGAGGCTCTGAAGGACTCAGTTTTGCGCATTTCAGCTCTGAAGCCGGATTGTCTATTTCCGACTCATTTCAGCCGAATCAATGGCGTTGAGCGCTTAAAAGATCTTTTTTTAGAACAATTGGATGAAATTGTTGTTTTAGCGAAACAATTAAAAAATGATGCTAATCGTCATGCAATGCTGAAGGATGGCATGGCCAAGATTCATATAAATCATTTAAAAACAATGAAGTGCAATCTTTCTGAAGCTGAAATCACAGAATTTCTTAAGATTGATTTAGAACTCAATGCGCTTGGCATTTGCCATTGGCTGGATAAATCGTAGCTTGGGCTTAATTAATGTTGCGTCGCAATATTGTCGGCATATAATAAAAACATCATTTATCAGGGAGTGACTGGTGTCCATCAGTAATCCGGAAAATTCACAATCGTCTTTGTTGAAGCCAGTTGAGCTTCATGGCCAGGATAATCACCACAAAGGCAGTACTGCAGCTTTGGCTATTGCAGCTATTGGCGTTGTTTTTGGTGATATTGGTACGAGCCCTTTATATGCGCTAAAAGAATCATTTAGCCCAAGTCATGGCATCCCATTCAGTCAAATGGCCGTATTTGGCATCATTTCAATGATGTTCTGGGCAATTTTGTTGGTAGTGACATTCAAGTATGTTCACTTTGTGATGAGGGCAGACAATAAAGGTGAGGGTGGTGTCTTGTCTTTGATGGCATTGGCACTTCGATCACTTCAGTCAGGTAGTAAGTCTTATTTAACAGTGATGATGTTAGGCATGTTTGGTGCTTGCATGCTCTATGGTGAATCTGTCATCACACCAGCCATCTCTGTTTTATCAGCAGTAGAAGGTTTAGAAATTGCCACACCCGAAATGAAGCGTTTTGTGATTCCAATCACCGTCACCATTTTGTTCGCATTATTCGTGATTCAGAAATTCGGCACAGCAGCCGTTGGTAAGTTGTTTGGTCCTATCACCATTGCATGGTTCATTTCACTGGCAGCCTTGGGTCTTTATAACGTTATTAAGGCGCCAGAAATCTTCAACGCCATCAATCCAATGTATGCCATCAGCTTTATTGGCGAACACACCTTGATGGCTTTCATCGTCATGGGTTCAGTTGTTTTGGTGGTTACTGGTGTAGAGGCTCTTTATCTAGACATGGGTCATTTCGGTCGTCGCCCGATTCGATACGCCTGGTTATTTTTAGTCTTGCCAAGTTTGTTGATGAATTACTTTGGTCAGGGTGCTTTGCTTTTATCCAACCCTGAGGCCATTAAAAATCCTTTTTACTTGATGGTTCCTGAGTGGGCCCTGTGGCCGATGGTTGGCTTAGCAACAGCGGCCACTGTGATTGCATCTCAGGCTGTTATCTCCGGTGCATTCTCATTGGCAAACCAAGCCATTCTTTTGGGATTCTTGCCTCGCATGGGTATTCGTCATACCTCTGATAACGAGAGAGGTCAGATTTATATTCCAGTGGTGAATTGGTCTCTTTTGATCATGGTGCTATTCACCGTGATTGAATTTAGAGAGTCAGGTAATTTGGCTGCAGCTTACGGCATTTCAGTCACCACCACCATGTTGATCACCACCATTCTTTTGGCGATTGTGATGCGTCGCGAATGGCACCTAAATCCTATCGTGATTATTTGTTTAATCGCAGCTTTTTTGGTGATTGATTTAGCATTTTGGACTGCCAATTTGATCAAGTTAAAAGATGGTGGTTGGTACCCATTGTTGATTGGTGTGATTTGTTTTACTTGTCTTATGACTTGGTACAAGGGTAGAAAATTACTGCGCGATCGCATTGTTAATGAATCTATTCCATTAGAACCCTTTGTCGCTGGACTACTGTCTCATCCACCTCATCGGGTTGAGGGCACTGGAGTCTTTTTAACCGCTCACATCGATTATGTTCCTGTGGCGATGCTACATAACCTCAAGCACAATCGTGTTTTGCATGAGCGCGTTTTCTTCTTAAAGTTAAGTATCTGGGATGTGCCTTATGTGAATGACGAAGAGCGACTAACGCTCAAAGACATGGGTGGTCAGGTTTATTTGGTTCGCTCTGTACATGGATATAAGGAAACTCCAGATATCAACAAAGTCTTGGCGCAAATTGAAGCCCAGTATCAATTGAAGTTTGATCTAATGGAAACATCCTTCTTCTTGGCTCGCGATACGGTTGTTTCTTCAAAGTTGCCTGGAATGGCTTTATGGCGTCAAAGGTTGTTTGCTTGGATGTTCCAAAATGCCGCAAAACCTTCAGACTTCTTCCAAATCCCAACCAACAGGGTCGTGGAGCTTGGTGCCAAGATAGAAATTTAAGTTTTTTAGGTATAAATCGCTAATGGCTTTATCCTTAGACTTATGAGCTATTACAGAATTTCACTTGGCGTCTTTTTCATAGCATTGTCCTTCGTGGCAATGCCTTCTTTTGCTGGGCCAGCTGAAATTGCAGAACTTGCCGAAATCGAAAAGAGTCAAAATAATCTCAATCTTCAAAAAGATTGGGCGAAATACCGCCTTGAGAAAAAGCAGCACGATTGCTACGATAAATTTTTCACGACCCGCTGCCTTGAAAAAGCTCGTTTAGAACACCGTCAAGAAACCAAAGAAATCCGCGCTCAAGAAATACCAATGCGTGAAAGAGAGCGGGTTCTTAAATCAATCATCAAAGATGAACAAGATGAACAAAGGATCAAGGGCCGCAACGATCCTGCCAAGGCAAAGCAACGCGCTGATAACGTCAAAGATTATGAGCAAAAACAATTAGATCAAATTAAGCGCGAAGAAGATCTTGTAAAAAAACGTGCCGAGTCTGAGAAGCGTGCTCAAGAGAATAAAAAGGGCAGTCCGCTCTAATGGCAAAAATTAAATCTGTCTATGTTTGCCAAGCTTGTGGCGGTCTATCAGCCAAGTGGCAGGGGCAATGTCCCAACTGTGAGGCTTGGAATTCCATGGAAGAAACCGTGGAAGATAAGCCTTCAACTAATCGCTTTCAAAGCCTGGCTAAGGCTGCGCCAAAACAAAAACTATCCGTCATAGAAGCCGAAGATTTACCACGCATCAGCACAGGTGTTGATGAGTTTGATCGAGTATTGGGTGGTGGTCTAGTCACTGGTGGAGTTGCATTGATTGGTGGCGACCCAGGTATTGGTAAATCGACTTTGCTTTTGCAAGCGCTGGCAGCAATGAGTGCCAGAGGTGACTCTGTTCTTTATATCAGCGGCGAAGAATCTGGCGCACAAATTGCCTTGAGAGCAAAGCGCTTAGGAATACAGGCTCCTGATTTAGAGGTATTGGCAGAAATCCAGTTAGAAAAATTATTAGCGACCATTGAATCAGCCAGACCGACTGTGGTGGTGGTTGATTCAATACAAACTGTTTATTCAGAAGCCTTGAGCTCAGCGCCTGGTTCAGTGGCTCAGGTCAAAGAATGCGCAGCCCAGCTGACGCGTTTGGCTAAAACAACGGGTGTTTGCATGATCATGGTGGGCCATGTGACCAAAGAAGGTAATTTGGCAGGTCCTAGAGTCTTAGAGCACATCGTTGACACAGTTTTGTATTTTGAAGGCGACACGCACTCATCGTTTAGATTGGTTCGAGCCTTTAAAAACCGTTTTGGTGCTGTGAATGAGTTAGGTGTCTTTGCCATGACCGACAAAGGTCTCAAAGGTGTGGCGAATCCATCAGCGTTATTTTTGTCGCAGCACGATCAAATCGTTCCTGGTTCTTGTGTTTTGGTGACGCAAGAGGGCAGTCGACCATTGTTGGTGGAGATTCAAGCATTGGTGGATGCTGCCCATGTGCCCAATCCCCGCAGATTGGCGTTAGGTTTAGAGCAACATCGTTTGGCCATGCTTTTGGCTGTCCTTCATCGCCATGCAGGCATTGCTTGTTTTGATCAAGATGTTTTCTTGAATGCGGTGGGTGGTGTCAAAATCACCGAGCCAGCAGCTGACTTAGCTGTCTTATTAGCAATCCAGTCGTCCATGAAAAATAAAGCGTTGCCAAAGAATTTGATTGTCTTTGGTGAGGTTGGTTTGGCTGGAGAGATCAGGCCGTGTCCAAGAGGGCAGGAGCGCCTCAAAGAAGCTGCCAAGTTAGGCTTTAAGCAGGCCATCGTTCCTAAGGCCAATGCCCCTAAAACAAATATTCCTGGTTTAACTATTTTTGCTGTTGATCGAATTGATCAGGCCATTCAAGCGGCCAGAAATCTAGAGTAACGACTCTACAGTTTTTTGATTAAAGGTCTTCTGCTTGAATCAGTAAGACCTGATCGTCACCGGCAGAAACTTCTAGCCATGTGACTGGAATCTCTGGAAACGCATCGGAGAAGTTTTTAGCTTCATTGCCTATCTCAATCACCAAAGCGCCCTCAGGTTTTAAATATTCTTTGGCGTTCGCAATGATTTTTCTGATCAGATCCATGCCATCAGATCCACCAGCCAAAGATATTTCTGGTTCAGCGTGATATTCAGGTGGAAGATTGGCCATGGATGTTGCATTCACATAAGGAGGATTGCAAACAATCAAATCAAATAAATTATCTTCATTGGGTGATGGCAGTGATTCAAATAAGTCGCCTTGATAAATCTCAATTTGTTCACTGAGATTGTGGCGGTCAATATTCTTGGCTGCCAATGACAAGGCTTGCATGCTGATATCTGATCCTGACACTTCAACATCTGGGCAAGACAGTGCCATCAAAATCGCCAATGAGCCATTGCCAGTACAAAGGTCTAATACTTTGGCACTCGGCGGTAACCAAGGCTCTAAATGACCATCAACAATTAATTCTGCAATGAATGAACGCGGCACGATGCTGCGCTCATCACAATAAAACGGAATGCCCATCAACCAGGCTTCACCCAAGATGTAAGCCAAAGGTTTGCGACTGGTGATACGTTCAAGTGCCCAAGCATTAATTTGGGTGAGCAATTCAGGGGTGATGGGGGTGTCTAGAGCTTCTGCAGCATCTTCAGGAGGAAATCCTAATGCTGTTGCAATGATCCAAAGAGCTTCGCTTTGCGCATCAATGGCGCCATGGCCATAACTCAATCCAGCGAGATCTAATTTCTCGGTCAGCTCTTGCCAACAAACTTCTAAAGTTAAATCAGTATTCATGAATGTGTTGAATAAGTTAAAGCTTTAAGCAATTAACTTATCTAAAACACCTTTGTAAATATTTTTAAGTGGTTCTATATCTGCAAGCTCAACACGTTCGTTGATTTGATGAATGGTGGCGTTGCGCGGACCAAATTCAATCACTTGAGGACAGATCTTTGCAATAAAGCGAGCATCACTGGTGCCGCCTGTTGTAGAAAGCTCGGCTTTCATATTTGTTTCAGCCTGAATCGATGCTTGCATGGCTTGAGATAAATCGCCTGGTTGCGTCAAAAATGGCTCACCACTCAGATTCCATTCAATCGTGTAATTCAATTGATGCTTTTTCAGGATTGCTTCAAGTTTCTCTTTAAGTTTGTCAGCTGTATTTTCAGTTGAGAAACGGAAATTGAAATCAATCACGACTTCACCAGGAATCACATTGGTGGCACCTGTTCCAGCATGGATGTTAGACACTTGCCATGCGGTCGGTTGAAAATGAGCATTGCCTTGATCCCAACTAACTCCAGCCAGTTCAGCAAGAGCAGGGGCCATGAGGTGAATCGGATTTTTAGCTAAATGAGGGTAAGCAATGTGACCTTGAACACCAATCACTTTTAATTTGCCAGACAAAGAGCCGCGACGACCATTTTTGATCGTGTCGCCTAATTGATCAACTGACGTTGGTTCGCCAACGATGCAGTAATCCAAACGTTCACCACGTTTCTTTAATTCATTACACACAATCACGGTGCCATCATGTGCTGGGCCTTCTTCATCACTGGTCAATAAAAAGGCAATCGAGCCTTTGTGATCAGGATGCTTCGCTACAAATTCTTCAGTGGCCACGACAAAAGCAGCCAATGAAGTCTTCATATCCGCGGCACCTCGGCCATATAAAAAGCCATCTTGCTGTGTCGGTTGAAATGGATTTGAAGACCATTTATCGAGTGGACCTGTTGGCACAACATCGGTATGACCAGCAAAGCTCAACAAAGAACCTGATTTGCCTAGACTGCCTCTTTTAACGGCCCATAAATTGGTGACTCGGAAGTGATCCGGACCACTCATCATGGTTTCGCATTCAAAACCGATGGCTTTGAGTCGATCAGCAATCAGGTCTTGGCAGCCACCGTCGGCAGGCGTTACTGAATTCTGAGAAATCAGTTGTTCTGTCAGGTTTAAGGTTGAGTTTGTAGTCACAGATAATCTTTAATGAGTTAGCTTAATCTCTTAATAGATCGTTAATGGCTGTTTTAGCTCTGGTTTGAGCATCTACCTTCTTAACGATGATGGCTGCATAAAGGCTGTATTTGCCACATGCTGATGGCAATGAGCCAGGAACAACCACTGAGCCAGCTGGTACACGACCATAGTGAACTTCACCAGTTTCACGGTCATAAATCTTGGTGCTTTGACCGATATAAACGCCCATTGATAAAACAGCGTTTTCTTCAATCACAACACCTTCAACCACTTCGGAACGTGCGCCGATGAAACAGTTATCTTCAATGATCACTGGACCTGCTTGAACAGGCTCTAGAACACCGCCGATACCAACACCACCTGAAAGGTGAACATTCTTACCAATTTGGGCGCATGAACCAACAGTTGCCCAGGTATCAACCATCGAACCTTCATCCACATAAGCGCCGATATTGACGTATGAGGGCATTAAAACCACATTTTTGCCAATAAATGAACCGCGACGTGCTGTTGCAGGTGGAACTACGCGAAAACCGCCTTTGGCAAAGTCTTCAGCCGTGTAATTAGCGAATTTGGTAGGAACTTTGTCGTAAAACTGTGGAAAACCATTGGTGCCATTGGCTGACATCACCTGGTTGTCTTCTAAGCGGAAAGAGATCAAAACGGCCTTTTTAACCCATTGATTCACATTCCATTTACCCACTGATTGACGCTCAGCAACGCGAATAGACCCGTCATTCAAGCCAGCTAATACGGTAGCCACTGCCTCGCGGACCTCTTTTGGGGCTGCTGAAGGTGATAGGCTTGCACGGTCTTCCCAGGCTTGATCAATGATGTTCTGTAGCGTTGCCATAAACTCTTTTTCCTTTAAAAATAACAAGTAATAAGCCTAGATTATATCTGTCGACTCCAGGAAGTGCTCTTTCTATCCCTACCTTGGTATCATCACAATGATTCCATTAAAAGAAGTTAGCCGTGCGACTTAAATCTATCAAACTTTCAGGGTTCAAATCCTTCGTAGACCCTACTCATTTCGAGCTTCCAGGCCAATTAATCGGCGTTGTGGGGCCGAACGGTTGTGGCAAATCCAACATCATTGACGCGGTTCGCTGGGTTTTGGGTGAATCTAGAGCCAGTGAATTGCGTGGCGAGTCCATGCAGGACGTTATTTTTAATGGCTCTGGCCAAAGAAAACCTGCGGGACGCTCAAGCGTTGAGTTGATATTTGATAACACCGATGGTCGCGCCGCTGGTCAATGGAGCACTTTTGCTGAATTATCAGTCAAGCGTGTTTTGACTCGTGATGGAGCTTCTAGCTATTACATCAATAATCAAACGGTCCGACGTAAAGACATTCATGACATGTTCATGGGCACTGGTTTAGGTCCTCGTGCTTACGCCATCATTGGTCAGGGCATGATCTCAAGAATCATTGAAGCCAAACCAGAAGAGTTGCGTGTTTTATTGGAAGAGGCTGCTGGAGTATCTAAATACAAAGAGCGTCGTAAAGAAACTGAATCTCGCTTAGAAGACACCAGGGAAAACTTGACCCGCGTGGAAGATATTTTGCGTGAGTTAACGCAGAACCTCACCAAGCTAGAAGGTCAGGCTCAAGTTGCTGAGAAATACAAAGATTTAAATAGTCAGATGACGCAACAACAACAGTTGTTGTGGTTGGTACGTCAGACTGAAGCCGGTAAAGAACAAGAGCGTCATGCCAATGCCATCAGAGATGCTCAAGTTCAACTAGAAGAACAAACAGCCAAACTGCGTCATGCGGAAGCTGAATTAGAAGAATTAAGAAGTTCTCATTACACATCTCAAGATTTGGTTTCAACTGCTCAAGGTGAGCTTTATGAAGTGAATGCTGAAGTGGGCAAGCTTGAGAATGAGATTCGTTATGTTCAAGAATCACGTGCACGCCTACAGCAACAGATTTCAGATTTGCAAGCGCAGTTATCTCGTTGGTCGTCACAAGAAGTGGCTGCTGCGGATGCATTGCGTCAAACCAATATTGATTTAGAGTCTGCTCGCGAAAACGAAGAACGTTTCTTAGAGGCTCTACATCAGGTTCAAGAGAAGTTGCCAGCACATGAGGTGACTTACTTAGAGACACAAAAAGCTTTAGATCAAGCGCGTGAAGCGGTGTCTTCAACTGATCAGCGTTTAGCAAGTTTGGCTGAAAGAGTTTTGGCTGCTGGTCGTCAATTAGATCAACTGCATCAACGTCAAGAGCGCTTACAGGCAGACTTATCTAGTTTGGTAAAGCCTGATGCTGAGGCGCTTAGCTTGGCTACTGATCGCCAAACCATGGCTCAGCGCAAGGCTGATGAAGCCCAAGAAGTTTCTGAAGCAGCCAATGTGAGTGTTCCAGAAGCAGATGCGACGAGACAAAAAGCTCAGCAGACATTGCAAGAATCTTCTGCAGCATTGAGTCAAACGCAAGCTCGTCTCGGTGCTTTGCAGGCTTTACAAGAAAAAGTTCAAGCTCAAGCCAAGGTTGGTCCGTGGTTAGAGCAAAAGGGTCTCAATAAAAAACAACGCCTATGGCAAGACTTACAAGTTGAAAAGGGTTGGGAAACTGCTCTTGAAGCTGTCTTGCGTGAGCGAGTCACTGCTTTACAAGCGGGCGATTTGAATGAGGCTGTTCGTCTCGCACAAGATGCGCCGCCATCTCGTTTGGCTTTCTATTCTGGTAACGGTGTTTCTAATTCAGATTCAAGCGTTAACGGTTTGACCAGTTTGATGAGCCGTGTTCAGGTCAAAGACTCTGGCATTAAAGCTGTGATCCAAGAGTGGTTGGGCAATGTTTATATTGCTGATAGCTTGGAAGACGCCATGCGTCGTCGTGAACAGCTACCTCAAGGCGGTGTTCTCTTGGTCAAAGAAGGGCACATTGTTAGTCGTGTGAGTTTGCAGCTTTACGCTGAAGACTCAGAGCAAGCTGGCTTGTTGGCTCGTGGTCAAGAAATTGAAAACTTAGACTTGCAGTTAAAAGCTCAGCAATTGATTCTTGATGAAGCTCAGAGTGAAGCCAATAGAGCTCAGTCTGCTTACCATCAAGCTCATCAACTAGCTCAACAAGCTCGTCAAACAGCTGAACAAGCTGTGAGAGAAGCACACAATTTAGAAGTTGAGCGTTTGCAATTAGCTCAGGCTGATGAAAAATACAGAAGTAGAGCGGAGCAAATCAATCGTGAGCTTGATGAGCTCACTCAGCAATCTGCTGAACTTCAATCAATCAGAGATGAAGGTCAGGGCGAGCTAGACCGTGTTCAAGATGAAAAAGGTGTGCATGGCGATAGTTTGACGACAGCACAAGATGCTTATCAAGCAGCACAGCATGCTCTTGAGCAAGCTCGTGAAGCTTTGCGTTTGTCTGAGCGTGAAGCCAGTGAAGCATCTTTCAACACAAGAACATTGGTTCAAAGAATCAGTGATCTAACGCGTGATCAACAATCTGCACAGCAACAGGTGGGTGATATCCAAGTGAGCTTGGGCAATTCTCAGGAAGAGTTGCATGGCTTGTCTGATGAAGCTGCCCAAGATGCTTTACAAAACTTATTGATTCAAAGAAGTGCCCGTGAAGCTGCCTTGGCAAATGCCAGAACTGAAATGGATGCCATCTCCCATCGTTTGCGCGAAGGTGATGAGGCACGTTTGACAATTGAACGCAGCTTGCAGCCTTTGCGTGACAAAGCCATGGAGCTTCAACTCAAGGAGCAAGCAGCTCGTTTGAACGTTGAACAATTTGCAACCATGTTGATGGATGCTGAGGCCAATGTTGAAGAATTGCAGGCACGCTTAACGCCTGATATGAAGGTCAGCACTTTGCAGTCTGAAGTGAACAAGCTTAACCAAGAGATTCAAGGTTTGGGTCCTGTGAACATGGCAGCTCTTGAAGAGTTGGCCAGTGCACAAGAGCGTAAGACGTTCTTGGATGCTCAATCAGCTGACTTGAATGAAGCGATCAATACATTGACGGATGCTATTTCAAAAATTGACGCTGAAACACGTGAATTATTGCAAGGCACCTTTGATCAGGTGAACGAACATTTTGCGAAACTATTCCCAGACCTATTTGGTGGTGGTAACGCTAAGTTGGTGATGACTGGTGAAGAGATTTTAGATTCTGGTGTTCAGGTGATGGCTCAACCGCCAGGCAAGAAGAACTCAACCATTCATTTGTTGTCAGGTGGCGAAAAAGCTTTGACCGCGATTGCTTTGGTCTTCTCATTGTTCCAATTGAACCCAGCCCCATTCTGTTTGCTAGATGAGGTTGATGCTCCATTGGATGACGCGAACACCGGCCGTTATGCCGACATGGTGGCAAGAATGTCTAAAAATACTCAATTCGTCTTTATTTCACACAACAAGATCACCATGGAAATCGCTAGCCAATTGATTGGTGTCACGATGCAAGAACAGGGTGTTTCTAGAATTGTTGCCGTTGACTTAGAAGCTGCGGCAACCATGGTGGAGGCTGCTTAATGATTTGGTTCACTGAACTTGCTACATCCTTAGGGTTGTCGGATCTTCAGTTATCTCTTGGACTAATTGGTTTTAGTCTTTTAGTCCTTGTCATGATCTATAACGCGCTGCGTATACGCAAACTTGATAAGAATGAATCGATGGATGGCTACACAGATTCATCTGAACCAAGTTTTTCAACAGTTGATACAGTTTTGGGTAAATCTGAGCCAAGTCTTGGCGGCGTTGGTGGTCAAGTAATTCATCCCCCAGTTGTTTTAGCAAAGATTGATCCACTGATTGATTGTGTTGCCACATTGCGTTTGCCAGAACCAATCACTGGTCAAGAAATTTTGAGTCAGTTATCTGACTGGCCAAAAAATACTCAATTTACCTGGATGCATGAAGGCTTGAGCACGGATGGTGTTTGGCAATCAATTACCCCAGAGCAAAGCTTCACAGAGCTCCAATTGGCGATTCAGTTAGCCAACAGGTCTGGTCCCATTGGTATGGTTGATTTATCGGACTTTGTTTCTAAAGCCCAATTGCTATCAAATGCTTTAGATGCTGAGCTAGATTTGGCTCCTCATAATGAGATCATTGAATCTGCTAGTAACCTGGATCAGTTTGCAGCCAAATGTGACATTCAGTTGGGCATCACCGTGGTTCCAAAAGAGGGCTTGTGGAGTTTGATGACCATTCAGAATGTGGCTCATAAAGCTGGATTCTTTTTATCACGCGATGGTCGCGAATATCAGCGTGTTGTCTCTGATATGACCATATACAAGTTGATCGCTGATCAAGCCAATTTTTTACGCGATGACTTAAGTCAGTCAAATGTTCAATATGTGACATTGCTGTTAAATCTTCCTCATGTATCTTATGAGATGACACCATTTCAATTGATGCTGGATGATGCCAAGCTTTTGGCTGAAGCGCTCAATGGTCATTTGGTGGATGATGCTGGAAGGCCATTGGTTGATGAAGCCATCGTTGCCATCAAAGGGCAGCTTGATGAAATCTATCAAGCCATGACTGCTCAAGGTATTCCTGCAGGTTCTGCTGCTGCAAGCAGACTCTTTTCATAGGTTTTTATGTCTGATTCGGCCCGATATGCCTGGCTGAAAGACGAGTTGGCGAGCTTGGATCATGCCTACTACGTTCTTGATGACCCCAAACTTCCCGATGTTGAATACGACAAGCTCTACCGAGAATTGTTAGCTATTGAGCAGGAGCATCCTGATTGGATCACTTCTGATTCACCATCACAAAGAGTGAGTGGCCAAGCCAGCGATCTTTTTTCTGAAGTCAAACATGTGGTTCCGATGCTTTCTTTGAATAATGCATTAGAAGACAAAGAAGCTGAGGCTTTTGATAAGCGTTGTCGTGAGGGATTAAATTTAAGTGCTGTTGAATATGCTGCTGAACTTAAGTTTGATGGTTTGGCCATATCTTTGCGTTATGAAAATGGTCTTCTAACTCAAGCTGCCACACGCGGTGATGGTTACAGTGGTGAGGACGTCACAGCCAACATCAGAACAATCAAGGCAATCCCTTTAAAGCTTAAAGGTGCTTCACATCCGAAAGTCTTGGATGTTCGAGGTGAAGTCTTCATGAGTCACAAAGACTTTGAAAG
>CAYYOB010000023.1:0-1359 GCA_964473225.1 uncultured Polynucleobacter sp. | reverse complement strand
GGGTTTTATCAGTCGATTGGTGCCTTGCGTGATCAATTACCTTATGACATTGATGGGGTGGTTTACAAAGTTAATTCAAGAGAATTGCAAGAAGATTTAGGCTTTGTCTCAAGAGCTCCTAGATTTGCTGTGGCTCATAAATATCCTGCCCAAGAGGCACTGACAACCGTGCTTGGCATTGATGTCCAAGTGGGCCGAACTGGGGCGATCACACCAGTAGCCAGACTCTCACCAGTGGTGGTTGGAGGTGTGACTGTCACCAATGCCACTTTGCATAATGAAGATGAGGTTCGCCGCAAAGATGTTCACATTGGTGACACTGTGGTGGTTCGTCGCGCAGGTGATGTGATTCCTGAAGTTGTTTCAGCCATTAAAGAGAAACGTCCATCTTCAGCGATTGCTTTTGTGATGCCCACCTCTTGCCCAATTTGTGGCTCTCATATTGAGAAGCCAGAAGAAGAGGCCGTTGCAAGATGCAGTGGTGGTTTATTTTGCCCAGCTCAGCGCAAGCAAGCGCTTTTACACTTTGCTCAACGCAGAGCGATGGACATTGATGGCCTAGGTGAAAAAATCGTTGATCAGTTGGTTGATCAATCCATTGTGAGAACTCCAGCTGATTTGTATCGCTTGGGCTTGATGGCTTTAGCTAATTTGGATCGAATGGGTGAAAAGTCTGCTGAGAACTTACTTCAATCAATTGAAAAATCCAGAAAAAATACTTTGGCCAGATTTATTTTTGCTCTAGGTATTCGACACGTTGGTGAGAGCACCGCCAAAGATTTGGCCAAATACTTTGGGCAGATTGACAAGCTCATGGTGGCCAATGAAGAAGACCTGCTTCAGGTCAACGATGTGGGTCCCGTGGTCGCAAAATCCTTATTGAGCTTCTTTAGTGAATCTCATAACAGAGAAGTTGTTGAGCAATTATTGGCATCAGGTATTGAGCTTGAAGTAGAAACCTCAAGCATTCATCCAGAGTTAGTTGGTAAAACATTTGTGCTGACTGGCACATTGCCCACGATGTCACGTGATGAAGCAAAGGCTCTGTTAGAAAAGGCAGGAGCCAAGGTGGCAGGATCGGTTTCTGCCAAAACACATTATGTGGTTGCTGGTGCTGATGCGGGAAGCAAGCTAGAGAAAGCTCAAGAGTTAGGTGTTGCAGTGATTGATGAAGCTCAGATGATGCAGCTTTTACAGCTTTAATGAATTAAATCGCTAAAGCATCCAAGATTTCTGTTTCTAGTTGCACTTGTATTTTTGAGTCTTTGGACAGATTGTGTCCATCTAACAAGAATACGTCCTCAATGCGCTCACCCAATGTATTAATTCTGGCGGTATGAAGAGAAATCTGGTGTTCAG
>CAYYOB010000022.1:4385-14496 GCA_964473225.1 uncultured Polynucleobacter sp. | reverse complement strand
AACAAGAATCATTTTTAAACGTTGTTGGTATTGAAGATGTTTTACATCGCATTCGTGAAGTATTTGCATCTTTGTACAACGACCGCGCGATTTCTTATCGTGTTCACAAGGGCTTTGCTCACGCTGAAGTAGCTTTGTCAGCCGGTATTCAGCGCATGGTCCGCTCTGACAAGGCATCGTCTGGGGTGATGTTCACGTTGGATACCGAATCAGGCTTCCAAGACGCTGTGTTCATCACATCTAGTTACGGTTTGGGTGAAACAGTGGTGCAGGGTGCAGTGAACCCTGATGAGTTCTATGTATTTAAGCCTACTTTGGCTGCTGGTAAATACGCCGTTATTCGCCGCAGTTTGGGCTCCAAATTAATTCAGATGCAATTCACAGCTCCTGGTGAGCCAGGACGCGTGAAAACTGTGGACGTTCCACTTGAGCAGCGCAATCGCTATTCAATCAGTGATGATGATGTTGCAGAGTTGGCTAAATACGCCATGATCATTGAGAAGCACTATGAGCGCCCAATGGACATTGAATGGGGCAAGGATGGTATTGACGGCAAGATCTATATCTTGCAAGCACGTCCTGAGACGGTGAAGAGCCAAGCTCAAGGCAAAGTTGAAATGCGTTACAAGCTCAAAGGCCACTCAACAGTTTTAACAACTGGTCGTGCGATTGGTCAGAAGATTGGTACAGGCACGGTGCGCGTTGTGAAAGACGCCAGTGAGATGGATCGAGTTCAACCAGGGGATGTGTTAGTTGCTGATATGACAGACCCTAACTGGGAGCCTGTGATGAAGAGAGCTGCTGCGATTGTGACAAATCGTGGCGGTCGTACGTGTCATGCTGCGATCATTGCTCGTGAATTAGGTGTTCCTGCTGTGGTTGGTTGCGCAGACGCCACCATGGTTCTTAAAGACGGTGCGGTGGTCACAGTTTCATGTGCTGAGGGTGATGAGGGTCGTATTTATGACGGTCCGATTGAAACTGAAGTCACTGAAGTCAGTCGCGGCGCCTTACCTGAGATTCCAGTCAAAATCATGATGAACGTGGGTAACCCACAATTGGCATTTGATTTCTGCCAGATTCCTAACGGCGGCGTTGGTTTGGCTCGTTTGGAATTCATCATCAATAACAACATTGGTGTTCATCCTAAAGCCATTTTGGAATATCCAAACATTGATTTAGATTTGAAGAAGGCTGTTGAGAGCGTTGCTCGTGGACATGCAAGCCCGAAAGCATTCTATGTTGATAAGTTGGCTGAAGGTATTGCAACGATTGCTGCGGCCTTCTATCCAAAGCCAGTGATTGTTCGTATGTCTGACTTTAAGTCAAATGAGTACAAGAAATTAATTGGTGGATCACGTTACGAGCCGGATGAAGAAAATCCAATGCTTGGTTTCCGTGGCGCGTCTCGCTATATCTCAGAGGATTTTGCTGAAGCGTTTGCGATGGAATGTGAGGCCATGAAGCGTGTTCGCAATGACATGGGTTTGACCAACGTTGAAATCATGATCCCATTTGTGAGAACCGTGAAGCAAGCTGAGAAGGTGATTGGTCTTTTAGGTCAACATGGTTTGAAGCGTGGCGAAAACGGCTTGCGCGTCATCATGATGTGTGAGATTCCATCCAATGCAATCTTGGCCGAAGAGTTCTTGGAGCACTTTGATGGCTTCTCAATTGGTTCAAATGACTTGACTCAATTGACCTTGGGCTTGGATCGTGACTCTGGCATGGAGCTTTTAGCGATTGACTTTGATGAACGTGATCCAGCTGTTGAGTTCTTGGTTGCAAGAGCCATTGAAACTTGTCGCGCCAAGGGCAAGTACATTGGTATCTGCGGTCAAGGACCTTCAGATCATCCAGACTTTGCCCAGTGGTTGATGAAGAAGGGTATTACTTCAATTTCATTGAACCCTGACAGCGTGGTTGATACTTGGACTTTGCTTGCTAAGAAATAATTGAGTGGTTGAATTAACTCTTAGTTAACAAATTAGATCAAAGTAAACACAAAGAAAAAAGCGGACTGTGATCAGTCCGCGATTTTGGAGCCCGAACGCATGATTCGGGCTTTTTCTATTTGCCAATCCCGATCTTTCGTTGCATCCCGTTTATCGTGTTGCTTTTTACCTCGGCCAAGACCAATTTCACATTTCACCCGACCTTTGGAGAAGTGAAGATTGACAGGTACCAAGGAATAGCCTTTTTGCTCGACTTTACCGATGAGCTTTTTGATTTCAATGGCATTGAGTAAAAGCTTACGAGTTCTGCCTGGATCAGCTAATACATGGGTTGAAGCTGAAATCAAAGGGCTGATATGACAACCAATCAGATAAATTTCAGCATTTCGTATCACAACATAAGCCTCTTTGATTTGGGCGCGACCTTCCCGAATGGCTTTTACTTCCCATCCTTGTAAGACCATGCCTGCCTCAAATCGTTCTTCGATGAAATAATCGAAGAAAGCTTTTTTGTTGTCTATGATGCTCATATATTTATATCGTTAGAATACGAGATTATGGCAGACGTATTTAAGACAGTACTCATTCAGCACTCAGCAGAGAGAATGTATAACTTGGTGATTGATGTGGCCAAGTACCAAGACTTTCTTCCCTGGTGTGGTGGGGTTGAGATTTTTGAGCAAACAGAAGAAATTCTGGATGCAAAAATACACATCAAATTTAAAGGTTTGGAACAGTTTTTCCACACCCGAAATACCAATGTCAGGCCAAATTCAATCGATATGAGCTTTGTGGATGGGCCTTTTAAGAAGTTTCATGGCAATTGGCGTTTTACCCCTCTAAAAGAAAATGCTTGCAAGATCGAGTTCCAGTTGCACTATGAGTTTGAGAGCCTATTGCTTGAAAAGATCATTGGTCCAGTGTTTGGAGTCATTGCCGGAACATTTGTGGATGGATTTGTGAAGCGTGCCGACCAAGTCTATGGGGCACCCTAATGACTAGCCTGGGCTTATTGCTTTGCGATAGTCGCTCAGGACAGCCTGTCTTGAGCGAGGTTCAGGTGACCTTTCCCCCTGATCAGCCTGTGACTGTTGGGCAAGCCCTGATTCAGCTGGGTATTGCAAGCTCAGCAAAAGACCCGGAAATTGCCAGAAAAGGGTGTTTTGGGGTCTTTGGCAAACGCAAGGATTGGGATAGTCCTATTTACGAGGGTGATCGCTTGGAGTTATACAGCCCATTGTTGATTGACCCAATGGCAGCAAGGCGGAAAAAGGCTCATCAGAACCAAGATGCCAAATTACAAGCCAAAGCTGCAGACCGAAAAGGGCGTTTATTGAGCAAATGATCATAAAACCTCTATAATTCGCTTTTGCGCATAGGGGTTTTGCATGAGGCTCATCCAAAAAGCACTCACATTTGACGACGTGCTTCTCGTTCCCGCTTATTCAGCGGTTCTTCCACGTGATACTCAGTTGGGTACTCAACTGACACGCGATATTTCGATCAACATCCCATTGGTATCAGCTGCCATGGACACAGTCACAGAGGGTCGTTTAGCCATTGTGATGGCCCAAGAGGGTGGTGTTGGCATCATTCATAAGAACTTAACGCCTGCCGAGCAGGCTCGTGAAGTTGCCAAGGTCAAACGTTACGAATCAGGTGTTTTAAGAGATCCAATCACTATTTCTCCTGACATGACGGTCAGAGATGTGATTCATCTGTCTAAAGAACATGGTTTTTCAGGCTTCCCAGTTTTGCAGGGCAAGAAAGTTGTTGGCATTATCACCAACCGTGACTTGCGCTTCGAAGAGGACTTGGACGCTAAAGTCAGCGAAAAAATGACGCCTAAAGATCGTTTGGTCACCATCAAAGAAGGCTCTCCTACTGAGGAAGCCAAGCGTTTGATGAACAAGCATCGTTTAGAGCGAGTTTTGGTTGTTGACGACAATTTTGAATTGCGCGGTTTGGTCACTGTTAAAGATATTCTGAAAGCCAAAGAACATCCTTTGGCAAGTAAAGACGGTCGTGGTCAATTGATTGCTGGTGCTGCTGTAGGCGTTGGCCCAGACAATGATGAGCGCATTGAGCTCTTGGCCAAAGCTGGTGTGGATGTGATCGTGGTTGATACCGCTCACGGCCACAGTCAGGGTGTTTTAGACCGGGTTAAATGGGTTAAGAAGAACTATCCTCAAATTCAGGTGATTGGCGGCAATATTGCCACTGGTGAAGCTGCTAAAGCATTGGTGGCTCACGGTGCGGATGGCGTTAAAGTGGGTATTGGCCCTGGCTCAATTTGTACAACTCGTATTGTTGCTGGTGTGGGCGTACCTCAGATCACTGCGGTTGTGAATGTTTCAGAAGCCTTAAAAGGCACAGGCGTTCCTTTGATCGCTGATGGTGGTATTCGCTACTCTGGAGATATTTCAAAAGCTTTGGCTGCTGGCGCACATTGCGTCATGATGGGCGGTATGTTTGCTGGTACTGAAGAAGCACCAGGCGAAGTTTTCTTGTACCAGGGTCGTTCATACAAGAGCTATCGTGGCATGGGTTCTGTAGGCGCAATGAAAGATGGTGCAGCAGATCGCTATTTCCAAGAAGACAACAGTGCTAACGTCGATAAGCTCGTTCCTGAAGGCATTGAGGGTCGCGTTCCTTATAAAGGTAGCGTGTTAGCGATTGTTCATCAGTTAACTGGTGGTATTCGTTCTTCTATGGGTTATTGCGGCTGTAAGACAATTGATGAGTTGCATGAAAAAGCAGGATTCGTTGAGATCACTTCAGCCGGTATGCGTGAGTCTCACGTTCATGACGTGCAGATCACCAAAGAAGCACCTAACTACCATATCGACTAATTAGCCACTTAGGATTACTGTGCACGACAAGATTTTAATTTTGGACTTTGGGTCCCAAGTGACCCAATTGATTGCAAGACGGGTGCGTGATTCACGCGTTTATTCTGAAATCCATCCGTACGATGTAGATCCAAGCTTCATTGAAAAGTTCGTCAAAGAGCAGGGCTGTAAAGGCATTATTTTGTCTGGTGGTCCAAGTTCTGTGACAGAGGGTGATACACCTCGTGCTCCAGAAATTGTTTTCAATCTTGGCGTGCCAGTGTTGGGTATTTGTTATGGCATGCAAACCATGGCTGCTCAATTGGGTGGCAAAGTTGCCACAGCAGAGTCCTTAGGTAAATCTCGTGAGTTTGGTTACGCTGAAGTACGTGCTCGCGGCCACACAAAATTATTAGAAAACATTCAGGACTTCACAACGCCAGAAGGTCATGGCATGTTGAAGGTGTGGATGAGTCATGGCGACTCTGTGACTGAGTTACCAGCAGGCTTTAAGTTAATGGCATCCACAGACTCATGTCCTATTGCTGGCATGGCTGATGAAGATCGTCGCTTTTATGCTGTTCAATTCCACCCAGAAGTGACTCACACAATTTTAGGTACAGCAATCATTGAGCGCTTTGTGCATCAAATTTGTGCTTGCGGTACTGATTGGGTGATGGGTGATTACATCGCTGAAGCTGTTGAAAGTATTCGCAAACAGGTTGGTAGTGATGAAGTCATTCTAGGTTTATCTGGTGGTGTGGATTCAAGTGTTGCTGCAGCTTTGATTCACCGCGCCATTGGGCAACAATTAACCTGCGTGTTTGTTGATCATGGTTTGCTTCGTTTGAATGAAGGCAAGATGGTCATGGACATGTTTGCTAAGAACTTGGGCGTGAAGGTGATCCATGTAGATGCGACAGCTCAATTCATGGGTGAATTAGCTGGTGTTTCTGATCCAGAAGCCAAGCGCAAAATCATCGGTAAAGAATTTGTTGAAGTTTTCCAGGTTGAATCAGGCAAGATCAAGAATGCTAAATGGTTGGCGCAAGGCACCATTTATCCTGATGTGATTGAGTCAGCGGGCAAAGGTAAGAAGGGCGCTCACACCATTAAGAGCCACCACAACGTGGGCGGCTTACCTGATGATATGAAGCTTTCATTGCTAGAGCCTTTGCGTGAACTATTCAAAGATGAGGTTCGTGCTTTGGGTGTTGCCTTGGGTCTACCTCCAGAGATGGTCTATCGCCATCCTTTCCCAGGCCCTGGTTTAGGTGTACGTATTTTGGGCGAAGTTAAAAAAGACTTTGCTGATTTATTACGCAGAGCCGATGCCATCTTTATCGAAGAACTTCGTTCAACCATTGATGAAACCAGCGGCAAGTCTTGGTATGACTTAACCAGCCAAGCGTTTGCAGTGTTCTTGCCAGTGAAGTCAGTGGGCGTGATGGGGGATGGCAGAACGTATGAATATGTTGTGGCATTGCGTGCTGTGCAAACTCAAGACTTCATGACCGCTCATTGGGCACACTTACCTCATGATCTATTGGGACGCGTGTCTAATAGAATCATCAATGAAGTGCGCGGCATCAATCGCGTGGTGTACGACATCAGCGGCAAGCCACCAGCAACCATCGAGTGGGAATAACAGGGAATCACTTCCCTGATTTTGGCATGAGGGTTCTCAGTCTCATTCCACCCATGACGCAATTAAATACGCCGTATCCTTCTACGGCGTATATCACTGGTTTTTTACGTTACCAAGGGATTGATGCAAGACAGGATGATCTAGCACTGTCTTTGGTCTTAAGCTTCTTCTCTAGAGAAGGCTTGGCAAAGGTTCATGAGGCAGCTCTGTCAATTCCGGAAGAAAATCGCAGCGCGACCATTAATTTCTTCTTAGATTATTTTGAAAATTATCAAAGCAGTATTGAACCCACCATCAAATATTTGCAGGGCGGTGACAGCACGCTGAGTCACCGTATCAACAGTCGTTCATTCTTACCAGAGGGTCCAAGATTTCAAGCATTGGATTCTTATGACGATGATGGTTCTGGAGATTCTCTTTCTTGGGCATTCGGTGCCTTAGGCGCTGAAGATCGAGCCCGCCATTTGGCCACACTTTATTTGAATGATTTATCGGATGTCTTGCGTGATGCCGTCGATGACCGATTTGAGTTTGTTCGCTACGCTGAATCTTTGGCGGGTAGTCAGCCAAGTTTTGATCCATTAGCAAATGCTTTGAAAGCAAAGCCAACCTTGATGGATGAGCATTTGCGATGTTTGACCATCGAGCAAATTGAAAAGCACGAGCCCAATCTGGTGCTCCTTTCTGTACCTTTTCCGGGATCGGTGTATGCAGCCTTAAGAATTGCTCAAGTGATCAAAGAGAAATACCCGTCGATCAAAATTGCTTTGGGTGGTGGCTACGTCAACACAGAATTGCGAGAGTTAACTGAAGCAAGAGTATTTGATTATGTTGATTTCATAACATTAGATTCTGGTGAGCGTCCTTTATTAGCCTTGATTGAACATTTGAATGGCAAACGTGGCATCAATCGTTTGGTTAGAACTTTTGTTCGCAATGAAACAGGGCAGGTGCAATACATACAGTGGGCTGAACCTGATGTGCCTTTTGAAGAGGTTGGCACAGCCACTTGGGATGGCTTGCCTTTGAGTTCTTATTTATCACTCTTGGACATGCTCAATCCAATGCACCGTTTGTGGAGTGATGGCCGTTGGAACAAATTAACAGTCGCCCATGGTTGCTATTGGAAAAAATGCAGTTTTTGTGACGTCAGTCTAGATTACATCTCCCGCTATGAGACAGCATCGGCATCATTGCTGGTAGATCGCATTGAACAAATTGTGGCTGAAACAGGACAAACAGGTTTTCATTTTGTCGATGAGGCGGCACCACCAAAGATACTGAAAGCTTTGGCAGAAGAGTTGATCCGACGCAAGGTGGTGATTTCTTGGTGGGGCAATATTCGTTTTGAAAAAACCTTTACCCCAGAGTTGGCTGAGTTGTTAGCTGACAGTGGCTGTATCGCCATGTCCGGAGGTTTGGAGGTTGCCTCTGATCGCTTATTGGCTTTGATGGAAAAAGGGGTGACTGTTGAACAGGTGGCACGGGTCACCAAGAGTTTCTCTGATGTTGGCATCTTGGTTCATGCCTATTTGATGTATGGCTTTCCAACTCAAACTGTTCAAGAAACAGTTGATTCATTGGAGTATGTGCGTCAGTTATTTGAAAACGGCTGTATCCAGAGTGGCTTCTTTCATCGATTCACCTGCACAGTTCATTCTCCTGTGGGTAAAAATCCAGAGGCCTATGGCATCAAGCTAATTCCACTGCCAGAGATCACTTTTGCCAAAAACGATATTGGCTTCATAGATCCAACCGGCACTGATCATGATGCATTGGGGCAGGGCTTAAAGAAGGCCATTTATAACTACATGCACGGCGTTGGCTTTGAAGCGGACATCAGAAGCTGGTTTGATTTGCAAGAGCCCGTGCCTAAGAGCACTGTCTCAAGGCAATTTATTGCCAAAGCTTTACAACTCTGACCCCCAGATATTCTTTACAATAAGCAATATTGCAAAACCTTTAGGATTGAATGACTTACAGTGTTAAAGAGATCTTTTTGACGCTTCAGGGCGAAGGTGCTCACGCTGGTCGTGCGGCAGTTTTTTGCCGTTTTAGCGGATGTAATCTCTGGTCTGGTCGAGAAGAAGATCGCGCTACGGCTGTTTGCCAGTTTTGCGATACGGATTTCGTTGGCACTGATGGTGAGGGTGGCGGCAAATTTGAATCTGCAGAGCTCTTAGCCGAGGCCATCGATCAAATGTGGGGCTTGGGTGACCCGCATCACAAGTATGTTGTTTTCACAGGTGGCGAGCCATTGCTACAGCTTGATGACGTTTTGATCAAAGCTCTTCATGCGCATGGTTTTAAGATTGCCATTGAAACCAATGGCACGATCCGAGTACCGGCCGGAATCGATTGGATTTGCGTGAGCCCCAAGCATGGCTCAGACTTGGTTCAAGTGCAAGGCGATGAACTTAAATTGGTCATCCCTCAAGCTGGACATGCAGGGCAGCTGCCTCAATTATTGGCTCGTTTTGAAAAGATGTCGTTCAAGCATCATTTTTTACAGGCTCTGGATGGCCCAAATAAAGAAGCCAATACGGAATTAGCCATTAAAATCTGTCAGTCACGCCCTTTATGGCGTTTAAGCACTCAAACACACAAGTTATTAGGTATTCGCTAGGCAAGCGCGATCATGAATAAGAAAATTGAAATCACCCGTAAATTAGAGTTCGACGCTGGTCATCGCATACCGCACCATGATGGCCACTGCCGTCATATTCACGGGCACCGCTATGTGATTGAAGTCACTTTGATGGGCAATGTATTGAATCATCAAGGTCATGGTGATGATGGCATGGTTTTAGATTTTGGCGATATCAAAAAAATCACCAATGAAGCCATTGTTCAACAGTGGGACCATGCCTTTTTAGTTGCCAAAGAGGATGAGGCTTTGGTTAATTTCTTGGCTACCATCCCTGGTCACAAAACAGTTGTCATGAACTCCATCCCAACGGTTGAAAATTTGGCCCAAGAAGCCTTTGCCACTTTAGATCCGATTTTTAAAGATAGATTTGGCGGTCGTCTGAATCTCAGTCGTTTACGTCTATACGAAACTCCTAACTGCTGGGCAGATGTTCATGCCTAATGAGCAAGATGCAGAGTTCATGAAGATGGCTCTGATGCAAGCTCATCTTGCTCGCGACGCTGGCGAGGTTCCAGTAGGGGCTGTTCTTGTTGCAAACCAGCAAGTCATTGCCACTGGACATAATCAGCCCATCGGTCATCATGATCCCAGTGCCCACGCTGAGATTGTGACTTTGAAAGCTGCTGGTTCAGCCTTAGGTAATTACAGATTGCCTGAAACAACCCTTTACGTTACCTTAGAGCCTTGCATGATGTGTTGTGGTGCCATCATGCACGCCAGGGTCTCTCGATTAGTTTATGGGGCATCTGATGCTAAAACAGGTTGTGTGCACAGTGTCATGAAGCTCTTTGACAATACCCAGCTAAATCACCATACAATGGTTGAAGGTGGCGTGTTGGCAGACGAGTGCGCTCAAGTATTGAAAGACTTTTTTAAAGAACGCAGAACTAAAGCTTGATTAAAAAATTCAATAAGTAAATTTAGACAGATAAATAAATAAACAAATACGTTTTATGAAACTTCACCTCATCGCTCCTTCAGGCTCATTGCCAGACCCTCAGGTTTTGGCCAATGGTGAGGCTTGGTT
>CAYYOB010000022.1:0-4285 GCA_964473225.1 uncultured Polynucleobacter sp. | reverse complement strand
TATGACTTCTGTGGTGATGTATCTGAACTTACCTGGAAGCATTTTCAAGAAGCGATGACACAGTCTTCGATTGAGGTTGAAGTAGTTGCTCCACAAGTCATGTCCTCATCGATTGGCATCACTGCTGATGACAAAGCTGTTCTATGGGGTGGCAATCTCACGATGTTGACTTCACTCTTAGGCACGGAGTTCTTTCCTTCTAAAGATCAAGTCAAGGGTGGCATTCTGTTCATCGAAGACGTGAATGAACACCCTTACAGAATAGAGCGCATGCTTCATCAATTGATTGATGCTGGATATTTAGGGCAACAAAAAGCTGTATTGATGGGTGATATTTCAGCCTATCGCTTAAGTGATGTAGATCGCGGCTATGACCTCAATGTAGCGATTGACTCGATCAGACAGCGATTAGGCAAACAAACTCCAATATTGACTGGTTTGGCCTTCGGACATTGTCCTGACAAGCTAACTCTGCCTGTAGGCCGATATGCCAGCCTCTCGGCTTCATCAGACGCTTTTATTTTGAAGGCAAATTGCGCCTGATTAAGCGCTTGCAGTAGATTCTCGGCTTTACCCCCATGGATTGGTTAAAATAGACGACTTTGGTCCTCTCACACTTTTACAGGCTAATAACGTGCTTTCAGCAGCAAATATCACCATGCAGTTCGGGGCGAAGCCCTTATTTGAAAACATTTCAGTCAAATTCGGTGGCGGTAATCGCTATGGTTTGATTGGTGCAAATGGTTGTGGCAAGTCCACATTCATGAAGATCCTTGGTTCAGATCTTGAGCCGTCAGCCGGTAACGTTTCTTTAGAGCCAAATATTCGCTTGGGTAAATTGCGCCAGGATCAGTTTGCCTATGAAGATAAGCGTGTCTTGGATGTGGTGATGATGGGTCATGAAGACATGTGGAATGCAGCGGCTGAGCGTGATGCACTTTACGCCAATCCAGATGCCACAGATGAAGATTACATGCGCGCAGCAGAACTAGAAACTAAGTTTGCTGAGTATGGTGGTTACACAGCAGAAGCCAGAGCAGGGGAATTACTTTTAGGTATTGGTATTCCGACTGAGCAACACAATGGCCCAATGAGTGAGGTGGCTCCTGGTTGGAAGTTGCGTGTACTTTTGGCTCAAGCATTGTTTTCTGATCCAGATGTGTTGTTGCTCGATGAGCCAACCAACAACTTGGATATTCACTCGATTCATTGGTTAGAAGATATTCTGAATGCTAGAAACAGCACGATGATCATCATTTCTCACGATCGTCACTTTTTGAATGCTGTTTGTTCACACATGGCCGACATGGACTTCGGTACATTGACGGTTTATCCAGGCAATTACGATTCATACATGTTGGCCTCGATGCAAGCCAGAAGCCAGCAGTTGGCAAACAATGCCAAGGCCAAAGAAAAGATTGAAGAACTTCAGGCCTTTGTGCGTCGCTTCTCTGCAAATGCTTCTAAAGCACGTCAAGCAACCTCTCGCCAACGTCAGTTAGAGAAAATTGAAGTGGCTGAAATCAAACCATCTTCAAGACAAAATCCATTCATTCGTTTTGAGTTTGAAAAGAAATTACACAACATTGTTGTTGAATGTGATGCTTTGAGCAAAACGTATGAACGCAACATTTTTAAGAACTTCAAGTTAATGATTCGTCCTGGTGAAAAAGTTGCCATCATTGGTGAAAACGGTGCGGGTAAAACAACATTGTTGAAATCAATTTTGAGTGAAAAGTTTGGCGGTATCGCAGTTGATGCTGGCACTGTGAAGTGGTCAGAAAATGCTGATGTGGGCTATATGCCTCAAGATACCAGCGAGTGCTTCCCACAAGACATGACTTTGTTGGAGTGGATGGGGCAGTGGGGCAAGCCAGGTGATGATGATCAAATCATCAGGGGCACATTAGGCCGCTTGCTGTTCTCTGGTAATGACATTGGTAAGTCAGTGCGTGTGATTTCTGGTGGTGAAAAAGGTCGCATGATCTGGGGCAAACTCATGCTTCAGAAGCACAACATCTTAGCGATGGACGAGCCTACCAACCACATGGACATGGAATCGATTGAAAGTTTGCAAACATCATTAGAAAAGTATGATGGCACAGTGATCTTTGTTTCTCATGACCGTGAATTCATCACAGGTTTGGCAACAAGAATTCTAGAAATCAGAACAGATGGAACGGTGGCAGACTTTGAAGGCTCTTATGAAGAGTACTTGGCGAGCCAATCAATCGAAGGTTAATCTTTTCTGACGAAGCGCATGGCAGTGGCTTCATGAGTGATGCGGGTCCAAGTGGCCTGCTTTTCTTCTGGAGTCATAAAAACCCAGTTACAAACTTCAAGAGCAGTTCTTCCACAACCTTGGCAGACCTCGTCAAACAAGGTAGAGCAAATGCCAATGCAAGGAGAGTCCAGATTATCTGGATTAATTGCTAAGGGCACAGCAGGGCTTGAATCAGGATTGTTTGAGTTTGTCATTGGGTTTTACATTTAACTGCCGTATTTATAACGCTTGGCATTGAAGAGTTTCATTTCCTCTTGTCCAAGCACCAGTTTTAGGAATAAAACTGATAGCAGATAGTTCGGCTTTACCAGTGCAGTTTAGATCAAAATAACTGATCGGACCTAAACTGCCACAGAAGTTGTAGTTCAGTTGATTTATCTTCATCGATGAACCTTCTAAAATCATCGTGAGTGGTTTTTCATCTGCATTACTCAGGTCTTTTTTGCAGTGCCAAGTAACGTAGTCATTTCTATCACAGGCTGTGATGGCTAGTGATACAAGAAGATAAATAGGTAATTTTTTTAAAAACATGTCCACGAATATAGCTCAATCTCATACAACCCGTGAATCTTGGCTTCAGGCGGCCGTTCATTCTCTAGAACCGATTTTTTCAAAAGCTGGTTTTGCGATTCCACCAGTCAAGGTCTCTTGTGGTTGGCCAGCTTCTAGCAGTCCAAGAACAACGCTTGGTCAATGTTGGCCAAAAGAGCGCTCAGGCGATATGGTCAATGAAATTTTTGTTTCTCCAAAGATTGAAGATCCTGTCGAAGTGCTTGATACCTTGGTTCATGAGCTATGTCATGCGGTGGATGATTGTCACAGTGGTCACGGAGAAGACTTCAAAGAAATCGCACATTGCGTGGGTCTTGAAGGTCCAGCAAGAAGTGCGCATGCCACTGAAGAGCTGACTGTGCGCTTAATGATGATTGCAGAAAGACTAGGGCAGTATCCACACAAAGCCATCGTGTTCCCACCGCCAAGAGCTAACAATACGCAGAAGGCCAAAGCTAAATGCGGGCAGTGTGGCTATGAAGTGAGCTTACTCAAGAAGTGGGCCAGTATGGGTGCGCCCATCTGTCCAAAAGATAATATTCGAATGGAAGAAGTTGTCACAGACTTGATCTCTGAAACTCCAGAAGAAGAGTTTGCTCGCAAAGAGAAAGAAAAAGAGATCAAGCGCGCCGTTTGCTAGTGCAAATCGGCCAGTAGATTAGCGCTGGATCAATTCAATCTTGTAGCCATCTGGATCTTGAACAAAGGCAATCAATGTATTGCCGCCTTTGACAGGTCCAGCTTCGCGGGTGACATTGCCCCCAGCTACTTTGATGTCTTCGCATGTTTTATAGATATCTTTAACGCCAATCGCAATGTGACCATAGGCAGTGCCCATCTCATAATTGCTAACACCGTGGTTATAGGTCAGTTCTATTTCAGCTTGTCCTGAGATATTGCCTTGTTCGTAGCCTACAAATGCCAATGAATAATCCATGCCAGGGCGCTCGGTTGTTCTTAACAAGTTCATGCCCATCACTTCTGTATAGAACTTGATAGATCGCTGTAGGTCTGCAACTCGAAGCATGGTGTGTAGTAATTGCATGGTCATTCTCTCTTTGTCTTGATTCTTATGTTCTTTTTTCAAAAGTCGTATTTAAATATACCAGCGCAAGGCAGGTGCCAATCCTCTTTGAAACCAAACAATGGCATTTTGCTCAAAATGATGGGCTAATTGATCAGCATCACCAAGTTCAATGCCCACCACTAATAGACTTTTTTCTATCCAAGCGCCCTTTGGATCTTCGCCTTGACCAAAGTAATAGGGTAGTTGCTTTTGCTGGATGAGTGTTTCTAGCTCCTTCATCCGTGCCTCATTCTCTTTTTCATCTATCCGCTGCCCGTTTGGATTACATGCCGTGATAAAGCATGCTGTTGACCTTTGATGCTTGGCCAGTAGTTCTTCTATCTGTTGATTAGATTCATCGATCCTAAAACTCAGCTCAATAT
>CAYYOB010000021.1:0-15182 GCA_964473225.1 uncultured Polynucleobacter sp. | reverse complement strand
GTGTGGTTTTCTAAAGAATCAATGTCACGCAAAATCTGGCGAGCCTCTTCTTGTTGCTCATCGGACAACAATTTGCTGCGCATTAAGAATGACAAAGCACGACGAGTGTCCATCACATTGCGACGAATGCGTCCATTCAAATCTTCTTCTTTGGCAATCGTTTCCAAAACACCCGCGGCATCGGTATCAGTCACATTGTGAGTTAAGACACGCTTACCGGCCTCTTCAAGATTTTCATAAACCTCTTCCAAAGCATCGGCTGAATATTCGGCATCGGTGGAGTAAAGATCCAAAAGAACATCTTTGGCATTGCGCACTGAACCAGGTCGCAAGCGAGCACGCAAGCGAACCAAGCGGAATACAGGTAAATCTTGTTCATGAATTGAGAACAAGATGTTGTCGGTCAATACGAAAGCAACTCGAACGTTACGTGGGTTTTCATCATCATCCAAAATGAAATCCGTGCGAATGTGCAAATGGCCATCTTCCGCTTCGAAATAACGAGCGGATGCTTCTAAATCGCCTAGATCTTCTAGTTCGGGCAGGGAGACGCCAAAGGCTTCTTTGATCCACTGAAGCTCTTCCTCTTCAGGGTCAACAACATCAATCCAAATAGGGTTATGGTGCTTGAGGAGTTCTTGACGGTCATCCACCTGCTCCTGGGCTAGGCGACCTTTTTGTAATACGAATAGGTTGATCATGCCGGGGCTCCGATCTTGTTTTTCAACTATTTATGTTGAGGAGTTAGCCACAGGGGTTCGCGGAGTTTATCCTATAGTCTGAGAAAACTAAAGCATCACATTCAATTCTTTAGAGATTTTCATGAGATATTAATGTGATTAGATGAAAGATTGATGAAATAGCCATGAAAAACCGCCCTTTATTCACTGAACAACTGGCCCATGCTTGGTCTAGCCAAGACAGCATGCTGTGCGTTGGACTCGACCCAGATCCAAAACAGTTTCCCGCTTCAATCAAGGGCAAAGGTGGCGCTATTTTGGCTTTCTGTCGAGAAATCGTTGATGCCACTGCCGATTTGGTTTGCGCATTCAAACCCCAAATCGCTTACTTTGCAGCCCATGGAGCCGAAGACCAACTTGAACAATTGATCGATCACATTCATCGTCAGCACCCACAGGTACCAGTGATCCTAGATTCCAAGCGTGGTGACATTGGTAGCACAGCCCAGCAATATGCCATCGAAGCATTCGATCGCTATCAAGCAGATGCTGTGACAGTGAACCCCTACATGGGCTTTGATTCAGTAGAGCCCTATTTGAAATACGCCAACAAAGGTGTGATTGTTTTGTGTCGCACCTCCAATCCAGGTGGCTCAGATTTGCAGTTTTTAGAAGTTAATGAAAAAGGTCAAGCTGACAAAGAGTTGCTCTACCAACGCGTGGCTCGCTTGGCCAGCAGTCAGTGGAATAAAACAGGTCAATTAGGTCTAGTCGTCGGAGCCACCTTCCCAGAAGAAATTGCCAAGGTACGAGAGATTGTTGGTGAGATGCCACTACTCATTCCTGGCATCGGCGCTCAAGGTGGTGACATTCCTGCAACAGTTCAAGCAGGTACCGTCGCGAATGCTCCTGGCACAGGCATGATCATCAATTCTTCAAGAGCGATTCTGTATGCGAGTCAAGATGGAAACTTTGCAGATGCTGCAAGACAAGCTGCCATCGCCACACGCGATGCATTGCGCCAAGCCAAATAAGCCAAATGAGTATTCAACCGCAACGCACTTGGATTTGGTCTAGACCGGAGCGTGCTTTAGCTTTTGGGTTTGGCTCAGGTCTTTCCTTCAGAGCCCCCGGAACAGTCGGCACTCTCTACGCTTGGGCCTTCTACCTATTATTTGAAATTCTTTTCAGCACTCACACGATTGCATGGATCATTGCCCTTGGTGCGATTGCCGGCATCTGGATTTGCGGCAAGGTCGGCGAAGAATTAGGTGTGCCTGATCACGGTGGCATCGTCTGGGATGAGTTCATTGCCTTTTGGTTAATTCTGTTCATGATCATGCCAACAGATATTTGGGGTCAACTAGGCGCATTTTTGTTATTTCGATTTTTTGATGCGGTCAAACCAGGCCCGATCAAAACGATTGATCGTTATTTCAAAACATGGCAACCCAAGGTTGAACGCTTAGATCAACCTAAAAAAATACCTTCTTGGGTAGTGCGCGGTTTTGGTGTGATGATTGATGACATCGCGGCAGCCATCGCCACACTGTTGGTGATTGCCATTTGGGTCAGAGTATTTTGAACACCCCATTGAACACCCCACGCAACCACGATCTTCATGAGATCACTCAAGAGTTAGCAAGAGTACTCATAAAAAATAACTGGCATCTCAGCACTGCTGAATCTTGTACAGGCGGCATGGTGGCCGCCAGCATCACCGAGCTAGCAGGATCCAGTGAGTGGTTTGAGCGTGGCTATGTCACTTATAGCAATCAATCCAAATCTGAAGACATTGATGTGTCACAAAACTTGATCGAGCAGCATGGTGCAGTGAGTGATCAAGTGGCGCGTGCCATGGCTCTTGGTGCCAAACAAAACAGCGGCTCGGATCTTTCTCTTTCCATCACAGGGATTGCTGGCCCCACCGGTGGCAGTCCAGAAAAACCTATTGGCACCGTTTGTTTTGCATGGGCTTTAGCCAATGATCAGATAGTCAGCGAAACAAAACACTTTGAAGGCAACCGTCAGCAGATACGTCAGCAAGCTTGTGATTTTTCTTTGAGAAAACTTCTGAGCTTAGTTGTTGCCTAGTCACTGCCTAGTTTTTATATTGCAGCATTCATTTGCAATGCAGATCACTTATTCATTCTTTCTAAAATGAAATCAATCCTTGCCGGAAAATTCACTCTGGCTTTGCTGCAATAATTCACCTTGTCATAACACTTAGGCGCTGGCAAAGCGGATGCCAATGATGCAGCCTCTTGAATGCTGAGCTGATTTGGCCTGACTGAAAAATAATGTTGTGAGGCCGCAGCAATACCAAACACTCCCTCACCCCACTCCACACTATTGAGATAAATCTCAAAAATACGATCTTTGGATAAAACCAACTCCAACATGCCGGTGATGATGAACTCTTGCCCTTTGCGGACATAACTTTTCTCACCAGACAAGAATAAGTTTTTTGCCAGCTGCTGCGTGATGGTTGAACCACCTCTTAAATGTTTGTTATTTTTTTGATTTCGATCCCAAGCATCTTTCATCGCTTGCGGCTCAAAACCAGGATGACGGTAAAAATCACTGTCCTCACTGATGGTGATTGCACGCTTTAAATGCTTGGGTATTTTTTTAAACTCAATCCATTCTCGTTTAATTTCACAAGAATGAATATAAGGAATGCTCCAGCCACACAAGCGATGACGTTCGGCCAATTGGAATGCCGTGACATTGGGATTGAACCATTGCCAAGCAAGAATCTGTAAAAAGAAAAAAGCTTGTAAAGCAATAACACTGGCAATAAAAACAATGATGAAATAACGCAAATATTTCATTGAATTAATAACTGGCTCTCACAGCAGCAATGGCGCCATTGATATCCAAGGGAGTCTTCTCTAGATCTAATTGACGCCAAGTTTCAAAAGCAAGCGCCGCTTGCTCAACCAGCATACCCAAGCCATCGACTGCCTGAATGCCAAGAGCTTTGGCATCTTGCATGAAACAGGTTTCTTTACCGTAAACCATGTCATAAGCCAAAGTATCAGGATGAATGATGGCTTGCAAAACATCTTTGGCAATTGGTGACTCGTTACTCAAGCCAGTAGCAGTTGCATTGATGATCAAATCATATGAGCCATTCTTAAGCTCAGCCAAAGGCAGCGCCGTCAAATGAACTTTGGCTTCAGTTGCCAACCCTGTGAATTGCTTGACCAGCGCTTCAGCTTTTTCATGGGTGCGATTAAACACGGTGATACTGGCAACACCAGCCCCCATCAAAGGCTCTATCACTCCTTGAGCAGCACCACCAGCTCCCAAAATTAAAACATTGATGCCATTCAAGGCAGCTCCAGAGCGCTGCTTCAACAAGCGGCGCAAGTCTCGCGTCAAGCCTTCGCCATCAGAGTTATCGCACCATAATTGACCGTTTTCAATCCACAACATGTTCGCCGCTTGTGCAGACTGCGCACGCGGCGTTTTATGTTGAGCTAACTCATAGGCTTGTAACTTGAACGGAATGGTGACATTCAACCCCTTACCACCGCGCTCAAAAAATTCTTGAGTTGTTTTTTTAAAATCATCCAGCTCTGAAAAAATTCGGCCGTAATGGATGGCTTGCTGCGTTTGCTTTGCAAAAAACTCATGGATCAATGGTGACTTACTATGAGCAATAGGATTCCCAATCACCGCGTAGGCATCTTTGCCTGGGTAATCCTTGGGGTTCACTTGATCAGTCATTGCTTGGCTCATGGTGTTCATCTGTTTGAATCAGTGTATCAATTTTTTACATCTAGCTTTAGTTCACTACCATCTCTGGTGAAGTCAAAGGTTGATACCCAATCCAAAACATCTATTTGCTGCCTCATCGCATCCGTGAACCGCCCAAAAGGAGCAGCCGATCGAATGATGGCGATCGCCTGGCGATCCAACTCCTGATTACCAGAAGACTTCATCACTGTCACACCCTCTTTACTGAGTCTGCCACGTTGATCAACACTGACCATCAAGACCAAGCTGCCGTACAAAGCTTTACCACCAACCCTTGGAAAGTGAGCTGTACCGTGAGCCTCAATTTGACGACGCATGGCATCGTGATACTGTGCAAACACCACTGATTTTGCACTGGTGGCAGTGACTGTGGCGCGCCTTGGTTGCTGACCTTGTTTTTGTAAACGCTTAGCCAACTCTGCTTCAAGTGGATTTGATTCTGATGCTGCTAAATTACTTTTACCTTGCAAAGTACTGGCTTGATTTTCTCGCGCGGCTTGCATCTGTGACAGTAATCGTTTTTGATCAGCCTGCATTTTTTCCAACTGTTCGGCTAGCTTAGGATCGGCACGACGCAGAGCACTTGCTTGGCCCTCAGTTAACTCACCACCACCATTTAAATTAACTTGAGCTAAGCGCTTTGGATTGACGGGTGCTACTGGACTGCTGGCATTGACCAACACAACACTCAGCGGTGTTTTTAAGCGTCGCTCTTGCTCTGATTCAGCGTGCCACTTGAACGCCAATAGGATTGCATGCAATACAAATGAAGCAAGCAGTGCATAAACAATTGGCTTTTTCCAATCTTGCCAATCAATGTTAAAAAACTTATTCAGCGGTACTTGGCTTGACATCATTTTCAGGAACCACTTTTAATGCATCAGCATCTTGAGAATTCTTTGTATCCTCAAGCTCATCAAATTCATCTAATTCTTCATTTTCAATTGCATCAGATTGAATTAAACCCAAGTAACGCACGCTTGCCACCAAAGCCAAGAAATCAATATCCACCACTTCAATTTCAGCCCTAGCTCCTCTTGCTTGCTCAGCCAATTCTGGAACGCTCAAGCGCAAAGGAATTTCTTCGACTCGAGCTTGCCCTTCCTTGAGATGTCTCACAACACCTCTCCACGGCAAACCCTTTTGCTTTAAATACTGCAAACACCAATAGTTTTCCATTTGATTTTGATGATCGCCGTAAGCAGCATAGGTGCCATCAAAATCTGCTGCAATCGCCATCAAATCAGCATCTTTCGGCTTGAAGGGTGCCACCAACTTAGCGGTGACACCGTGCTGAGCCATGGCAATCAATTGCCATTGATTGACCAAATCAACATAACGTCTCAATGGTGAAGTGCACCAGGCGTAATTTTCAACTCCCAAACCTTCATGTGGTCCAGGCATTGTTTGCATGCGCGTGCGATGTGGACCCCAACCCTTTTGCGCACGATAAATTCCAGGGACACTGTGGCTTGCCAATTGATTACCCCACGTGCTGTTGCAGTAAATCATCCATTCAGCAACGATTGAATCAAGCACCGACCCTCGTTGACGAGGCATGATTTCAACCACGCCCTCTGTGACCTTGAAATTAAAGTCGCGCGGTAATGCCGTTGGATCTGGCAAGCCCAGGGCTTCCTCTTTCAATCCATTGGCAAGGCGTTGCTCTTGTCGCTTGGCATGCAATTGTTTTGCGGATTGCCACAAAATATTCAGCTCACCTTGATAAGGAATCGCTGCTGCATTTTTTGCATCCAGCAAAGATTCCTCGGTGACCAAATGCTCCAAATCATCCAAACGCAGATTCGATGCCATGGGCACTCTTTCAACCTTGGTCACGGGGGCATGCTCACCCTCTAAGATTGGAAGACCGTCTGCATTCAATGTCACATACAAAGACACCGCGGGTCTCAAAGGTAAATCAAGGGATGCTGAATCTGCTGCGTGCAAAGAAAATACATCAATCACTTCGTCTGGCAACATGGTGATCTTGCCACCCGGGAAGTAGACTGTTGACAATCTTTTTCGACCCACCTCATCCAAGGCACCACCTCGATGAATGGCCAAAGCAGGTGCTGCGATATGAACACCGACACGGTGACACTGACCGACACCTGCAACATCAAGAGTGCTCACAGAAAAAGCATCATCAATTTCAGTGGTGCTGGCGTCATCAATTGAAAAAGCTTTGACATCAGCCACAGGCAGCTTCTGCAGTGCTTCCTCCCATGCCGATTGCTCATTGGCTTGGAGCTGAACCTGAAAACCAATACCCTTCGGAAAATGTTCTTTTAAAAATTTACCTTCGTGATAAGCCAAGGCAGAACTCAAAACACCACACGTTAAAAATAACTCAGGTATTCCACCCTTTAAAGTCTGAGCTGCATTTGCAACAGCTTTATAGGCTGTTGAGTTTTTATCAGGATTGAATAAAAGAGTATTGACCTGCGGTGCAATCTCTTCCGGCAACTGACCCAGTTTTAGTTGAGCTTCCCATGACTCTTGCTTGATCAACTCTGCTTTTTTTCTTTCAACTGCTAAGAGTGCTGCTTTCAGCTGATCTTCTGGGGCGCGCATGAACTGACCGCGGCCCTTGCGTCGAAAATAAATGGGAGCACTGTGCAAAGCGATTGCCAAACTGATTTTTTGAATAGCACTGGACGTCTCACCAAAATACTCTTTGGCCAAATCAGTGAAAATGAATTCTTCAGGTCCAGCGCATTCCCACAAAAAATCCAAATCAATCTCTTCAGCTTGCTTTTTGGCTGATGCCAACAATTCTTCTGGTTTTGAATCTTCAAAGCGCAACCAAACATCTTTGGCTTTTAGCTTGCCACGTTTACCGCCCAAACTTTCAACGGCCAATGCTTCACCCTCTGAGGCTTGAGCCATCAGGGTGGCAATTTTTATGTCGCCGCCATCTTCATACAACAAATGCATTAAAGAGATATCCCGCCGCTGGCCTCTAGGGCGATGCCATTGATATAACTTGATTCATCGCTGGCCAAAAATGCGTACACATTGGCCAACTCTTCTGGCTTACCTAGGCGGCGCAACCAAGAACGATCTTTCATGCCTTTCAAAACATCTTCAGGCATAGACGCCAAAATATTTGTTTCCACAAATCCAGGACAAACAGCATTCACACGGATGCCTTTAGGACCTAACTCTCTGGCCCACGTGGTTGTAAAACCAATCACACCATATTTGGTGGCCGCATAGTTTGTTTGGCCAAAGTTGCCATACAAACCAACCACGCTTGAAGCACTCACAATTGAACCACGTCCTGCTTGCAACATGTGCGGCACAACTGCCTGCGTGCAATTAAACACACCTTTTAGATTGACATCAATCACCGCATCAAATTGCTCTTCAGTCATATTGACCAAACGAGCATCTTTGGTAATACCAGCGTTATTGATGAGAACATCAATGCGGCCATATCGCTCGATCACTGCTGCAACCACCTCATCAATATTTTTACGATTCGTGACATTCATCACAAAGCCATCAGCCTGACCACCCGCTGATTTCAGTTGATCAACAGCCGCTTGAACTTGTGCGTCATTCATGTCACAAATGATTGAAATACCACCCTCATCACAAAACTTTTGTGCCGTGGCAAAACCAATGCCATTGGCACTGCCAGTGATGATGCAAACTTTATTCTCTAAACGCTTGGCCATATTTTTTGTCATTTTTTTACCTTCTTAAGTTCAGTCATCACAGAATGAATCTCTAGCAAAGAATAATTTTTTTATTTCAACAACTCTAAAAGCTTGCGGTGCACACCACCAAAACCACCATTGCTCATCACCAAAATATGATCGCCAGGTTTTGATGCTTGCTTCACTGCTGCCATGAGAAGATTTAAATCATCAAACGCTTGAGCTTTTGAACCGAGTGGCGCTAACGACTCTTTCAAGTCCCAACCCAAGGCATCTTTACCAGTGGCTGAGCCGTAACCAAAAACCAAATCAGCATCTTGCAAACTATCAGGCAACTGACTTTTCATCACACCCAACTTCATCGTGTTTGAACGTGGCTCTAGTACGGCCAAGATACGTGTATTGGCATCGCGCCCTACTCGACGTCTTAAGCCATCCACCGTGGTGGTGATCGCTGTTGGATGGTGCGCAAAATCATCATAGATGGTGATGCCATTGACTCGGCCAATCACTTCCATGCGACGTTTCACATTCTTGAATGTGCCCAATGCTTGTGCGGCTTTTTGTGCAGAAATACCCACATGATGCGCAGCAGCGATGGCCGCTAAAGCATTCAATTGATTGTGTCGGCCAGTGACAGATGCATCCTCATCCCAACAAACCTCTGCGACCTCTTGGCCCTGATAAATGACTTTGAAGCCATCTTTTGCTGTATCAATCAAAGACCAATCTTGAGTCTTGATTGATTGCTCGGGTAAAGCAAATCGCTCTAGACTTGACCAACATCCACGCTGCACCACTCGCTCTAAACTTTGTTCAGCGCCATTCACAATCAAACGACCTGCACTTGGAACAGTTCTCACCAAATGATGAAATTGAGTTTCGATGGCAGTGATATCAGCAAAGATATCCGCATGATCAAACTCTAAGTTATTCAAAATAGCTGTTCGTGGTCTGTAATGAACAAATTTGCTGCGCTTATCAAAAAACGCTGTGTCATATTCATCAGCCTCGATGACAAAGTAATGAGGAGCATCCGCTTGATCACCTGTCTTTTTACCCAAGCGTGCCGATACGTCGAAGTTATTTGGTACACCGCCAATTAAATACCCAGGCTCTAAGCCATTCGCTTGCAAAATCCAAGTGAGCATCGCTGTGGTGGTGGTTTTTCCATGAGTGCCAGCAACAGCCAAAACATGCTTGCCCTGTAACACCTGCTCACCCAACCATTGAGGTCCAGATTGGTAAGGAAGACCTTGATCCAAAATGGCCTCCATCAATGGATTGCCGCGAGAAACCACATTACCAATAATGAATAAGTCGGGTTTTAAAGAGATTTGATCTGGAGAAAATCCCTCGATCAGTTCAATGCCCTGAGCCTCGAGTTGAGTGCTCATTGGCGGGTAAACATTGGCGTCACAACCAGTCACTCGATGACCTGCCTGACGTGCGATGGCGGCAATACCGCCCATAAAAGTACCGCAAATACCTAGGATATGAAGATGCATGCCAAGATTTTATCCAAACATCCGTGCAAAATAAGGTAATTCATTGAAAAACGGAAAGAAAAACATGAATAAACGCCAATGGGGTTTGATCTTGATCGCTGGAGCGCTGGCTGCAGTTTTAGGCATGGGCTTGTCGAGCTATAAATACAGAACTGAAAAAGCCAGCGATACCGCTATCGAAGAATTACTCACCAGAGAATTGCGCTCCCCAGATGGAAAAATGCATCAAACATCCGATTGGCGCGGAAAAATCCTCATCATCAATTACTGGGCTTCTTGGTGCCCACCCTGCGTTGAAGAAATGCCAGAATTGGTGCGATCACAGACCAAATATGCTGCTAAAAATGTTCTATTTGTCGGTATCGGTGTCGATTCACCATCTAACATACGTGAATTTCTAGAAAAAACCCCAGTGAACTATCCCATTGTTTTGGGTGGTTTGGATGGGGCAACGTGGGCTAAAAATATGGGAAATCCTAGCTCAGGACTGCCTTTTACGGTGATGGTAGACCGTAAAGGAGCTGTTATTAAGACGAAACTAGGCAAAATAAGCGAAGATGAGCTCAGTTCATGGATAGATAACGCTATAATCACTTCTCAGTAAAAATTTACAGGAAGGGCATCATGGATTTACGAAAACTCAAAACTTTGATCGATTTAGTAGCCGAATCTGGCGTTTCAGAACTAGAAGTAACAGAAGGTGAAGACAAAGTCCGAATCGTTAAAAATCCAGCCCCAATCGCAGCACCAGTCCAACAAGTTTATGCCGCAGCTCCAGCAGCGGCTCCAGCAGCGCCCGCTCCAGCGGCGGCAGCTGCACCAACTGCAGAAGCAGCTCCTGCAGAACCAACTGGTCATGCAGTCAAATCTCCGATGGTCGGTACTTTCTATCGCTCTCCAACACCAGGCGCCGATTCTTTTGTGAAGATTGGTGACACGGTCAAAGAAGGTCAAACACTTTGCATCATTGAAGCAATGAAGCTATTGAACGAAATTGAATCTGATAAATCAGGTGTCGTTAAAGAAATTTTGTGTGAGAACGGCCAAGGCGTTGAATTCGGTCAGGCTCTTTTCATTATTGGCTAATTCAAGCTAAAGCTCACAAAGGTTACCCAATGTTTGAAAAGATTCTTATCGCCAATCGCGGCGAAATCGCACTTCGTATTCAAAGAGCCTGTCGCGAGATGGGCATCAAAACGGTGGTTGTTTTCTCAGAAGCGGATCGCGATGCCAAATACGTCAAATTAGCTGATGAAGCTGTTTGTATCGGTCCAGCACCATCAGCTCTGAGCTATCTGAACATGCCAGCGATCATTTCTGCTGCAGAAGTGACAGATGCTCAAGCGATTCACCCAGGTTACGGCTTCTTGTCAGAAAACGCTGACTTTGCTGAGCGCGTTGAACAGTCTGGTTTTGTGTTCATCGGCCCAACAGCAGAATCAATTCGCTTGATGGGTGACAAAGTGTCTGCCAAGCAAGCCATGATTCGTTCAGGCGTGCCATGCGTTCCAGGTTCAGAAGGCGCTTTGCCTGACAACCCAAAAGAAATTTTAGCCACAGCTAAAAAAGTTGGTTACCCAGTCATCATCAAAGCCGCTGGCGGTGGTGGTGGTCGAGGTATGCGTGTGGTTCACACTGAGGCGCACTTGATCAATGCGGTCAACATGACTCGCGAAGAAGCTGGTCGTGCTTTCGGTAATCCAGAAGTCTATATGGAGAAGTTCTTAGAGAACCCTCGCCACGTAGAAATTCAAATTCTGGCTGATACCCATAAAAATGCCGTGTACTTAGGTGAGCGCGATTGCTCTATGCAGCGCCGTCACCAAAAAGTGATTGAAGAAGCACCAGCGCCTGGAATTGATCGTCGTCTGATTGCCAAAATTGGTGAGCGTTGTGCTGAAGCCTGTAGAAAAATTGGCTATCGCGGTGCGGGTACTTTTGAGTTTTTATATGAAAACGACGAGTTCTACTTCATCGAGATGAACACCCGTATTCAGGTTGAGCATCCAGTGACTGAATTGATCACTGGCATTGACTTGGTTCAACAACAAATTCACATTGCGGCTGGCGAAAAGTTACCTTTCCGTCAAAAAGACATTGAATTCAGAGGTCATGCCATTGAATGCCGTATCAATGCTGAAGATCCTGTGAAATTCATGCCAAGCCCAGGTCGCATTCAATCTTGGCACATGCCTGGCGGTCCTGGTATTCGCGTTGACTCACATGCTTACGCTGGCTACTTTGTGCCACCGACGTATGACTCAATGATTGGCAAATTGATTGCTTACGGCGCAACCCGTGAACAAGCGATTCGCCGCATGCGCATCGCTTTATCTGAAGTTGCGATTGACGGCATTTTGACCAACATTCCTTTGCATCGTGAATTGATGTTAGATCCAAAGTTTGAACAAGGTGGTACGAGCATTCACTACCTTGAGCACAAGCTTGAGGAGCAAGCAGCTTCACGTCGTGGCAACACGAAGTAATTCATAGCCATTAGCTACTGACTCTTCCATGGCATTTCGTGAACTTGTATTTACCGTCTCCGAAGATCTTGCAGAAGATCTCGGAGATGCTCTCATGGAATTGGGTGCCCTATCGATTTCGGTCAGCGATGCAGCTGCCGACACTGAGTCTGAAAAACCCTTGTATGGAGAACCAGGTCTAACGCCTGATCGACAAGCTTGGGAACAATCTCAAGTCATAGCGCTCTTTGATGAGCAAGGTTTGAGTGCTACAGAAATTTCCTCAACTCTGACTGAAGCAGGCTTTCAGGTCAGCGCGCCTCTAGAAAGAAGCGTTGAAGAACAAGACTGGGTGCGTCTCACACAATCACAGTTTGAACCTATTCAAGTAGGCCAACGGTTGTGGGTGGTGCCATCTTGGCACGATGCTCCCAATGATCCAAACGCGGTTTGCTTGGCCGTTGATCCTGGACTTGCTTTTGGTACAGGCAGTCATCCAACCACGAAGTTATGCATGCAATGGTTGGAAGAGCACCCTGATTTAGCCAGCAAAACACTTTTAGATTACGGTTGTGGCTCAGGCATTTTGGCAATTGCTGCCAAACGTTTGGGTTGCGGTGAAGCTCTCGGGGTTGATATTGATCCTCAAGCAGTCATTTCCGCCAAAGATAATGCAGAGCGCAATGAGGTGACTGTTGAATTTAGATTGCCAGAAGAAGACAGCACCCATAGCCAGCACGATGTGGTGGTTGCGAACATCTTGGCTAATCCACTTCAAGTTCTTGCCCCAGCACTTTGCCAACGCATTGCACCAAATGGTCATATTGTTTTATCAGGCATTCTTGAGCGCCAGGCTGACGAAGTCATTGCGACTTATCAACCATGGATTCAACTGCACGTTTGGCGTGAATGTGATGGTTGGGTGTGCTTAACTGGCCAATTATCCTCAGATCAAACAAGCCAAGCTTCTGATACTCAAAAAAAAACAGTAAAAACTAGCGAAATCTTAAGCAAGTCGACTAACCCCTCAAAAAACAATCGATTTTTTACTTTATTGGGCTGGATCAGCTTGGTTGTATTGATAGCTGTAATTACTTTGCAACTCTTGTACCTCAGTAGACACGTCATTGCATTACAAATTTCCAAAGCACCTGCTGACATTCAAGAACCCTTATTTAAAGCATTCAAAAGCATCGATGCGTCACTTTGCAAACAGTTTGCTTGTCAAGACACACCCTTAAGAGACTTTTCTGCTTGGGCTATTGAGTTAGCCAATCTAAAAATCAATCCTGGCAATGATCAAACTGTCACCGGAATACTAGAACTACAAATCCGTAATAAATTTCCTTTAACTATCGCTTGGCCACATGTATTGCTTTCGATCACGGATGCCAATGATGCGGTGATCTCAGAGAAACTTCTCAGCCCTCAAGATTGGTTACCTGAAGATGACCCCAAAGTTACTCAAAACGGCTCACAAGCACTTCAGGAAGTTTCAAGTAATGTTTACTTGAGCTTACCCCAACAAGCTGCTGGATTTAGAGTGCGCCTGCTCTATGTTGATGACAGCCCAACGAAGGCACCATCCCAATAATTCGTATTTCACTTACTTAAACCAATTTACCCACCCAAGGAACTTTATGTCTAGCTTAATTTGTGGCTCTATCGCCTACGACACCATCATGAATTTTGAAGGTCGCTTTCAAGATCAAATCTTGGCAGACCAAATTCATATCTTGAACGTTGCCTTTTTAGTTCCAAGCATGCGTCGAGAATTTGGTGGATGTGCTGGCAATATTGCCTACAACCACAAATTATTGGGTGGCGAGCCGATCATCATGGCCACTGTTGGTGGCGATGCCGGCTCTTACTTTGATCAATTAGCCAAATACAACATCAGCGCTGATCACATTCGCGAATTACCAGAAGCTTTTACTGCTCAAGCGATGATCACAACTGATCGCGATAACAATCAAATCACTGCTTTTCATCCTGGCGCCATGGGTGAGTCACATCTGAACACAGTGGCTGAGGTGATCAATCACCGCCAGAAGAAGCAGCTTGAATTGCCAAAAATTGCGATTGTGGCTCCAGATGGCAGACAAGGCATGGTTGAACATTGTCAGCAATTGGCAGATGCAAAGATTCCATTCATTTTTGATCCAGGCCAGGGCTTACCCATGTTTGACGGGCAAGAACTCTTGGCTTTCATTGAGCAAGCGACCTATGTGGCCGTGAATGACTATGAAGGTGAAATGCTGGCTCAAAGAACTGGCTTATCTTTAGAAAAGATTGCAGAACGGGTCTCAGCATTGATTGTTACCAAAGGTGCTCAGGGCGCAGAAATCCATACCCAAGGTAAGAAAATTGAAATTCCAGTCGTATCTGTTGATAAAGCGATTGACCCAACTGGTTGCGGCGATGCTTTCAGAGGTGGATTGCTCTACGGCATTGAGCAAGGATTTGATTGGGAAGTGACCGGTCGTTTGGCAAGCTTGATGGGTTCCATCAAAATCGCCAGCCAAGGACCTCAAAATCATTGCCCATCTCAAGAAGCCATTCAAATGCAGTTCAAACAAGCATTTGGCTATAGCTACTAAGTCCTAAACTACAAAATCTGAGTCTTACAAAAGAAAAAACCCGCTAAGGCGTTAAGCGATAGCGGGTTTGATTCCCTCTGGGAACCGGTCCCTAATAAATTAAGGACGAGAACCCGTTGGAAAAGGCCAAGCAGCAGCCGGATTTAAAACTGTCTTTGCTGTTGAAGCAGGGGCAGCTTTAGCAGCCGGCTTTTTAGCAGCAGGCTTACTTACTTTTTTTTTACTACTTTTTTAGCAGCTTTTTTAGCTGGCTTCTTAGCAGCAGGCTTCTTAGCAGCTACTTTTTTCTTAGCAGCAGGCTTTTTAGCAGCAACTTTCTTAGCAGCAGGCTTCTTAGCAGCTACTTTTTTCTTAGCAGCAGGCTTCTTAGCAGCTACTTTTTTAGCAGCAGGCTTCTTAGCAGCAACTTTCTTAGCAGCTGGTTTCTTTGCAGCTACTTTTTTAGCAGCTGGTTTCTTTGCAGCTACTTTTTTAGCAGCTGGTTTCTTTGCAGCTA
>CAYYOB010000020.1:0-15615 GCA_964473225.1 uncultured Polynucleobacter sp. | reverse complement strand
CAACAGATGTTGGCATCAATTTCTGAACCCTTGCGCGTGACACTTGATACGCTTTTTCATCATAGGTCAGTTCATTGAGCAACTGATCTGCCAAATCCGGGCGATTACAAATCAATACTTGATCGCAACCTGCTTGAAGAGCTAGCTTAGCGCCTTTGACCACGCTTCCAGCGACTGAAGCACCTTCCATCGATAGATCATCACTAAAAATCACACCGGTGAACTGTAGCTGCTTTCTTAAGATGTCTTGTAACCAAATCTTAGAAAAGCCCGCTGGATTTTTATCAACCTTTGGATAAATCACGTGAGCTGGCATCACTGATGCCAAACCAAGGCCTAAGTACTCATAAGGTTTTGCATCATCACTCATGATTTGCTTCAAAGAGCGCTCATCCACAGGAATGGCCACATGAGAATCTGCCTCAGCAAAACCATGTCCGGGAAAATGTTTGCCACAGTTCGCCATACCTGCCAATTGCAAACCATGATTCAAGCTCTTAGCCAAGGTAGCTGCAATTTGTGGGTCACGATGAAACGAACGATCCCCAATCACACCACTGCGACCAAAGTCCAAATCCAACACAGGTGTAAAACTAAAATCAACGCCACAGGCTCTTAATTCTGTTGCCAATACATAGCCAGCAGCAGTTGCAGCCTCCATGGCCTTTAAAGCGTGCTCTGCAGTGGCTTTCTTGCCATGATTCATCCAAATATCACCCAACTTCTTCATGGCAGGTAAATGTGTAAAGCCATCGGTTCTGCAACGCTGCACACGACCGCCCTCATGATCAATGCTGATCATCACATCACTGCGAATCGCCTTAATGGCTTTGGTTAAAGCAGTTAATTGGGCTCTGTCTTGGTAATTACGTCCAAATAAAATCACACCGCCAGTTTTAGGATGAGCAATGCGGCGAATATCTTCTTTGCTAAGAGTCTTACCAAGAACATCAAGAACGATGGGGCCTGCTTTAAATGAATTTAATTTGCTCATATAGTTTTAGATGAATGATTTATTTGTTTGTTTATCTGTTTATTTGCTTATTTAATCAATTTTGTCATTCCGAGATCAAGAGCCAGAAAGATCTTTTGGATCAGTCACACCCGTGACCACAGGAGTGCCATAAACCACGATCACAAAGGCCATGGCCATATCAACCTCATCGGTGATGCTGACTTGAGCCGTGAAGAACTTCTCTTCCATGAATGTTTGTAAGCGACCAGAACACTTGATGATGGGCTTGCCACTCGGATCATTCAGGGTTTGCATGGCTCGCCAAGACATCGGACTGCGCATACCCAAACCAATGGCTTTAGAAAAAGCTTCTTTGGCTGCAAAGCGTGTGGCCAAGTAAGCCATGCCTCTTGATTCATTGCGAGCCAAACGTCCTTTGAAGACCTGCATTTCATCAGGTCCAAGAATGCGCTCAGCCAAGCGGCCATTGGTACGCTGATAAGCCGCCTTCAGGCGATCAATCTTTAATAGGTCAGTTCCAATGCCTGCGATCATGATGGTTATCGTTATTTAATATCTAGGATCAATGCTTCTGGTTCATGGCACGTTGGCGGGCATTCAGCATAAGAGTTCTCATGTCTTGGATTGCAGCCTTCCAACCTTTAAAGACAGCCTCAGCCACAATCGCATGCCCAATATTCAACTCGGCAATTTCTAATATTTCGGCAATTGCCTCAACATTACCTTCATGCAAACCATGGCCTGCATTAACTTTTAAACCAATCGAATATGCAAACTTGGCCGCTGTCTTAATACGCTCCAACTCTTTGGCTTGCTCAACTCCAGAAGTGTCAGCATATTTACCTGTGTGCAATTCAATCACTGTGGCACCAGTTTCTTTGGCCTTGGTGATTTGTTGCTCATCAGGGTCAATGAAAATTGAAACAGTGATGCCAGCTTGCAATAGGCGTTGGGTAGAGCTTTTAACGTTGTCAAAATTGCCAATGACATCTAAACCACCTTCAGTTGTCACCTCTTGACGCTTTTCTGGAACCAAACAAACATCATGTGGTTTTACCTGACAAGCAATCTCGATCATCTCAGGCGTGACAGCGCACTCTAAGTTCATGCGGGTTTTGATCAAGGGACGCATCGCTATTAAGTCAGCATCTTTGATATGACGACGATCTTCTCTTAAATGCAAGGTGATCAAGTCAGCACCATACTCTTCTGCCAACTGAGCAGCCTTGAGAGGATCCGGATAGTGTGTGCCTCGCGCATTTCTGAGCGTGGCAACGTGGTCAATGTTGATACCTAGATCGATGATGTTTTTAGGTTTTTGTGACATGTTGTGAATTATGCCTATTTAATGACCATGGTGTTATTTAGATTTTTTTCAAATCAATCAAGATCTGCCGCGTCATCATGGCTTGATCAGGCAAGTGAAGACCTAATAAAAATCGCGTGAGTGCTTTACTTTGAATCAGGGTTTCTGGATCTTGATAATTTTTTTCATTCATACAAAGCAGATGTTTGCCTGTCATCACAGGCCAATGCCCTGGGTCATCCGCTTGAAGCTTGCGAATACCTCTCTCTGGCTGATAAACGTAGTGCTCATCTTCTTCAGGAGTGGTTTGAGTGTCGATACAAAAATTCAAAGCCGCGGCAAAGCCCGCTTCTTTTAATAAACTTAATTCAAAGGGGCGCAAGATAGGTTCAAGCTCTTTAGGATCTTGCCCAAGCAAATGAACTGTTTTGGCGTACTCTTCGTACAAGTCTTCATAAGAGTCTTCTCTGGCAATGAATTTAACCAAAAGCTCATTGAGATAAAAGCCACACAACAAAGCGTCACCCACCAATGGTGGAACTCCACCCAACCACTCTGCTTTGGTCATGGTGCGCAGTTCGCTTTTACCGCTCCAAGATACTGCTAAAGGTTGAAAGCGCTGTAAGACTGGTCGTAAGACAGAATGAGGACGCTTAGCGCCCTTGGCAATTAGAGCCATGCGCCCATATGAGCGCGTGAAGACATCAAGAATTAAACTGGTTTCTTTGTACGGAATGCTGTGCAGTACAAAGGCAGGTTCATCGTTGACGCGAGTCGACATGATGGCGGATTACTCTATGCCCTGCTCACGCAGAATCACACGATCATCTGCCCAACCACTCTTGACCTTGACCCAGGTTTCTAAAAACACTTTGCCGTCAAAAAGCTTTTCCATGTCTTGGCGAGCCTCAGTGGATATGCGCTTGAGCTTTGCACCTTTTTCACCGATCACCATGGCTTTGTGACTATCGCGGTCCACCAAAATCGTGGCCGCAATGCGACGCATCGTGCCATCCATCTTGAATTGGTCGATGATCACAGCGCTGGCGTAAGGCAACTCATCGCCTGTGTGACGAAATACTTTTTCTCTCAAAATTTCAGCAGCCAAGAATTTCTCACTGCGATCCGTCAACATATCAGGCTCATAAATTGCTTCTTGCTCAGGCAAGTACGGCTCTAAGAATCCTAACAAGCGCTTCACATCATCGGTATTTTTGGCTGTCATGGGGATGATTTCTGAGAACTCAAACTTCTCACTCATCTCACGCATGAAGGTAAATAGCTTTTGATCGCGATCTTCTGGGGCATCTGCTCTTGAAGCAAACACATCTAATTTGTTAGCCAACAAAACCACTGGAATATTTTTAGGTAAGATCTCAAGTACCTGCTCGTCCGCTTTACTCCAGTAACCTGATTCGACCACAAAAAGAATCACATCCACATCCGCCATGGTGGTTTTCACCGTGCGGTTCATGACTTTGTTCATGGCGTTGTTATATTTTGTCTGGAACCCCGGTGTATCAACCAAAACATATTGCGCTGTCTCAGTGGTGTTAACACCCAAAATACGATGACGTGTTGTTTGAGCTTTGCGTGAAGTGATACTGACTTTTTGACCCACCAATGCATTCAGCAAGGTTGACTTGCCTACGTTTGGGCGGCCTACAAGTGCTACGGTTCCACATCGAAATGACATCGATTATTCCTTAACTTTTACTTTACTCTGATTTCAACTTCAAATTCAGTTGATCATCTGTAGGATCTTTAGCGGTGACTAAAGATGCTTTCTTTTTTGTTGCTTTGGTTTTTTTAGGCTTTCTGCCAGATTGAGAAACAATCTTTTGAGCAGCCTCTAAAGATAACTTGGCAGCTGCTTGCTCAGCAGCTCTGCGAGATGCACCCTTACCATTCAGGGTTACTTTCAAACTTGGGATCGAGCACTCAACTTCAAACTGTTGATTGTGGGCCACCCCCGTGGTTGCAACGACCGTGTAAATAGGCAACGGTAATTGATGACCCTGAAGATACTCTTGCAAAAGAGTCTTGTCATCTTTACCCAGAGTTCTTGGATCCACATGCTCCAAAATTTGTGAGTACCACTTTCGCAATACTTTTTTAGAAGCTTCAAAGCCAGAATCCAAAAAGATGGCTCCTACAATCGCCTCAAAACTGTCCGCCAGAATCGATGGGCGCTTAAAGCCACCACTTTTGAGTTCACCCTCACCTAAACGAAGACAGTCAGAGAGTTGCAAAGCTTGAGCGATTTCATACAAAGCTTGTTGCTTGACTAAATTAGCACGAACTCTGGATAAGTCACCCTCATCCAAATCACCGTAGCGCTCATAAAGCATTTCGGCAACGGTGCAGTTCAAAACGGAATCACCCAAAAACTCTAAACGCTCATTATTCTTTTTGCTGTGACTGCGATGAGTCAAAGCTTGCATCAATAAATCAGGTTTTTGAAACGTATAACCCAAACGTTCCTGCAAGAGTTTGATGTCAAGAGGTGCGCGAGGAGTCATATCGCCCTTAGCCACCTTGGTCACTCAAAATGTCCAATGCGTTTAAGATCGCCCAAGTTCATCCAAACAAAAAAGGCTTTGCCAACCAAATTATTTTCAGGCACAAATCCCCAATAGCGTGAGTCAGCTGAATTATCTCGGTTATCACCCATCACAAAGTAATGACCTTTTGGCACAGTACAAGTCACACCAGTCATGGTGTAAGTACAGTTCTCCGCATAAGGAAAACGATCTTGTATAAAAATGCCCGACGGACGCTCAGGATGATTTAAAACATTGTAAGAATGGCCACCGAATTCTTTAGGGAATGTCTCCTTAAAAAATTTGGCATAAATCATACTTTCTGGATCGAGATAATCAGGTTTAGCCTCAGATTCAAACTCTTGACCGTTGATGGTCAAGCGCTTATCTTGATAAGAAATAACATCACCAGGCAAGGCAATCACACGCTTGATGTAATCAACTGATTCATCTTTGGGATAACGGAAAACGGCAACATCTCCGCGTTCAGGAGAATTCATCTCAATCACTTTTTTATTGATGACTGGCAAACGGATGCCATATGTATATTTATTCACCAAAATAAAATCACCAATCATCAACGTCGGAATCATTGATCCTGATGGAATCTTAAAAGGCTCAAACAAGAATGAGCGCAAAAAGAAAACCGCAAAAATAACAGGGAAAAAGCTCGCCGTGTACTCTAACCACAAAGGCATACGGTCAATGCCCGCTGCTTTTCTTTGTGGCGCAAACACCAATTTATCAGCAACCCAAGCAATACCTGTCACCAGCGATAGGGTAAAAAGTATCAAAGCGAAGTTCATTATTTGTCCTCCACTTGCAAGATAGCCAAGAATGCTTCTTGTGGGATTTCCACACTACCCACCTGCTTCATGCGGCGCTTACCTTCTTTTTGCTTCTCTAACAATTTCTTCTTACGAGTGATGTCGCCACCGTAACACTTGGCCAACACGTTTTTACGCAAGGCCTTCACGTTTTCACGTGCAATGATGCCGCTACCAATTGCTGCCTGAATCGCCACATCAAACATCTGGCGAGGAATGATCTCGCGCATCTTGGCGACAACTTCACGACCACGGTATTGACTGTTACTTCTGTGAACAATGATCGATAGAGCATCGACTTTCTCACTGTTGATCAAGATATCCACCTTGACCACATCAGATGCACGGTATTCCTTGAACTCATAGTCCATGGATGCGTAACCGCGAGAAATTGACTTTAAGCGATCAAAGAAATCGAGCACGATTTCAGCCATCGGCATCTCATATGTTAGCTTCACTTGACGACCTACATACTGCATGTCCATCTGGATGCCGCGCTTACCTGTACATAAGGTGATGACTGAACCAACATACTCCTGCGGCATGAACAAGTTCACCACCACGATTGGTTCCATGATCACTTCAATACGGCTTGGGTCTGGCATCTTTGATGGGTTATCCACCACAATCTTTGAACCATCTTTCAGCTCTACTTCATAAACCACCGTTGGAGCAGTCGTGATGAGTTCCATATTGAACTCGCGCTCTAAACGCTCTTGCACAATCTCCATGTGCAACAAGCCTAAGAAACCACAGCGGAATCCAAAGCCAAGGGCTTGAGATACTTCTGGCTCATACATCAACGCTGCATCGTTTAACTTTAATTTTTCTAAAGATTCGCGCAAAGCATCGTATTGATTTGACTCAACAGGGTACAAACCTGCAAACACCTGAGGTTGAACTTCTTTGAAACCTGGCAAAGGTGCAGATGATGGAACTCTATTTTGTTGACCTGGAGCATGCGTGACCGTGTCACCAACTTTTGCAGCCTTCAGCTCTTTAATGCCAGCAATAATGAAACCTACCTGTCCAGCGGATAACTCGCTACGATCTACTGACTTAGGCGTGAAAACTCCAACGTGCTCAACCAAATGTTGAGTGCCTGAAGCCATCAACAAAACTTTATCCTTTGGCTTGAGTGTGCCGTTAATCACACGTACCAACATCACCACACCCACGTAGTTATCAAACCACGAATCAACGATCAAGGCTTGCAGAGGTGCGGTCGCATCACCTTTTGGTGGCGGTACTTTTTTAATTAAATCTTCAAGAACATCTTGCACGCCCAAACCAGTTTTTGCTGAACAAGATACCGCCTCAGTTGCATCAATACCAATCACGTCTTCGATTTCTTGCTTGGCGCGATCAGGATCTGCCTGAGGCAAATCAATTTTATTTAAAACAGGCACAACTTCCACACCCAATTCGATGGCTGTGTAACAGTTGGCCACTGTTTGAGCCTCAACCCCCTGGCTGGCATCTACTACCAACAAAGCACCTTCACAAGCAGACAATGATCGGCTGACCTCATAAGAGAAGTCGACGTGTCCTGGGGTATCAATCAAGTTGAGGTTATAAATTTTGCCATCGCGGGCTTTGTAGCTCAAAGCCGCCGTTTGGGCCTTGATTGTGATGCCGCGCTCTTTCTCAATGTCCATAGAATCAAGGACTTGAGCTTCCATTTCGCGATCTGAAAGGCCACCACATAGCTGAATAATTCGGTCTGCTAGGGTCGACTTTCCGTGGTCGATATGGGCAATGATAGAAAAGTTACGTATATGATCCATGGATTCCTTAAAACGGCTTGCCGCAATGCAACACCATATTGCACTGCAATAAGACGCCTCTAGACTCTATTGTAGACGGAACGAGGGGCTAAGCCCTATTTCCAAAAAACAAAAGCCAGAATTGGGGTTATTACCCCCAATTCCAGCTAAAACAATCACTTGCTTACTGGTTTGACAGGAATTACCAAGGTGCTGTCGCCTCTGCGAATAAATACAGCTACTGATTTATTGTTTTTCGCTGCCGCTTTCATGGCAACTTCAAATTGTTTCGCCGCAACGATATCAACGTCACCCAAACGAACAATCACATCACCAACCCTTGCACCAGCTTTTGATAAAGCACCGCCTTCAGCCAAGGCCTTAATTTCAACGCCAGCTTTGATTGATAGCTCTTTTTTCTTGGTATCTGAAACATCAATGACCCCCACACCTAAAGCATTTTTAGTTGAGATCACAGCTTCAGGATCAGCTTTTTTAGCAGCTGCCTTAGGGGCAGGCTCTAAATCAGCCACGGTGATATTGAATTCTTTTTGAGCACCTTTACGCCATACCGTTATCGACGATGTGGTTCCTGGTTTTGTATCTCCAACAATTCTTGGCAGGTCAGATGATTTTTCAATTGGTTTGTCACCAAAACCTAAAATAACATCACCAGGCTCAAGACCTGCTTTATCAGCAGGTGCCCCCACCTCAATGTTACGAATCAAAGCGCCACGAGCCTTGGGTAAACCCAAGCTCTCGGCAACTTCTTTGCTGACCTCTGCAATAGCCACACCAATGCGACCACGACTGACTTTGCCACTGGCCTTTAATTGATTGGAGACACGCATCGCTTCATCCATAGGAATTGCAAACGAGATGCCCATGTATCCACCAGAGCGTGAAAAAATCTGTGAATTGATACCCACCACTTCACCTCGAGTATTCAATAGCGGACCACCTGAGTTACCAGGGTTCACAGCCACGTCGGTTTGGATGAACGGTAAGTAATCACCTGTTTCACGGCTCTTGGCTGAAACAATACCTGCAGTCACTGTATTTTCCAAACCAAACGGTGAGCCAATCGCAAGCACCCACTCACCAACGCGCACCTTCGAAGAATCACCAATGGTTAAACGCGGCAAACCAGCTGCTTCAATTTTCACCAAAGCGACGTCAGTGCGTTTATCAGCGCCGATCAATTTGGCTTTAAATTCTCGTTTATCAGTCAAGGTCACATAAATCGTTGTTGCACCCTCAATCACGTGCGCATTCGTCAAAATATAACCATTGCTCTCAATGATAAAACCTGAACCAACGCCACGGTTTTGCTCTTCTTGCTGAGGTTTACGATTGTTAGGGCCGGGTTGCTTAGGAGTTGGCAAAGGAATACCAAAGAAACGGCGGAAAAACTCAGCCTGTTCCTCATCCAAACCAGGCATGCCAGGAACGCCTGAGGACTGGCGCACATTCACTTTTTCCGTCGTGCGAATATTCACCACAGCAGGATTGGCTTTTTCTACCAAATCAACAAAATCTGGGTAAGAACGCACAGCATTTGCAGTCGCTGGCGAGCCGCTTGAGCTCGCTGTTGAAGCTGATTTACCAGCATTATTCTGGGCATAAGTTGGCAAAGCAAGCAAAGAGCTTGTTGCCAAAGACAGAGTCAATACAGAAAGGATTTTTTTCATGGTATTAATACTTTAGAGCATTCAGGAAGTATTTGCAGGAAAGCCTTTAATTACTATCTGAACATGGTTATTGTTATGAATTTATATAAGTATTCTTAGTCTATTTTCAATGGTCTTAAAGCAAAAAAGCCTCCAGCAAAGTCAGGAGGCTTTTTTTGATGCATAACCCAGCAATATCTGGACTATTCATTGAATCTTTTAAATACGACGGAAAACAATGGTGCCATTAGTGCCACCAAAACCAAAGTTGTTTTTAACAGCCACATCAATCTTCAGATCCCTAGCAGTATTGGCACAGTAGTCCAAATCACACTCAGGGTCTTGATTGAAGATGTTGATGGTTGGCGGAGATTTTTGATGATGCAAGGCCAATACTGTGAAAACAGATTCCAAACCACCAGCACCACCCAATAAGTGACCTGTCATTGACTTGGTTGAGTTCACCACCACCTTCTTAGCAGCATCACCCAAAGCAGCCTTCAAGGCATCAGTTTCATTCTTGTCACCCAATGGTGTTGAAGTACCGTGGGCATTCACATAATTCACTTGATCAGGATTCACTCCAGCATCTTTCAATGCATTGACCATGCAACGACGCGGACCATCCATGTTTGGAGCAGTCATGTGATAAGCATCACCGCTCATACCAAAACCAGCTAGCTCAGCATAAATCTTTGCGCCGCGAGCTTTGGCATGTTCATATTCTTCGAGGATCATCACGCCAGATCCCTCACCTAGAACAAAACCGTCACGGTCTTTGTCCCAAGGACGAGAAGCTGTCGCTGGATCATCATTTCTAGTTGATAGCGCTCTGGCTGCAGCAAAACCACCGACTCCCAAAGGAGAAATCGTAGATTCAGCACCGCCAGCAATCATCACATCCGCATCACCATATTGAATCAAACGGGCCGCCAAGCCAATGCTATGTAAACCTGTTGTACAGGCTGTGACAGCAGCAACGTTAGGACCTTTGAGATTCAAATTAATGCTCAAATGACCAGAAATCATATTGATGATTGAACCTGGTACAAAGAACGGTGAAATGCGGCGAGCGCCACGATTAGTGTATTCAGTATGGGTTTCTTCAATCATTGGTAAACCACCAATGCCTGAACCCACCAAAACGCCAATTCTTTCGGAATTGGCTTCTGTAACTTCTAAACCAGAGTCTTTAAAAGCTTGCGTACCGGCAGCAATACCATAGTGGATAAAAGTATCCATATGGCGAGCTTCTTTAGCAGAAATATAGTCTTCGATATTGAAGCCCTTTACTTCGCCGGCAAAATGCACGCCTAAGCCAGAGTGATCAAATTTAGTGATGGTGGCAATACCACTGCGCCCCGCCAACAAATTGTCCCAAGCATCACCAACGGTATTACCCACTGGTGACACCAAGCCTAATCCGGTAATAACAACCCGGCGTTGCCCTTTATTCTGGCTCACAGCTAATTAGCCTTGCTTGGACTTAGCGAAATCGATAGCCAATTGCACAGTCGTGATTTTTTCGGCTTCTTCATCAGGAATTTCGATGCCGAATTCATCTTCCAATGCCATTACTAATTCAACTGTGTCGAGAGAATCTGCGCCCAAGTCATTAACGAAAGAAGATTCATTCTTGATTTCTGATTCGTCTTTGCCTAATTGCTCGGCTACGATTTTCTTAACGCGTTGTTCGATGTTATCCATTTAATCCCCCAAGGGTTGTTGTAAAAATATTGAAAAGAGATTTTATCAGCTTATTTGACCAAATTAGCTCAAATACAGTCCGCCATTCACATGAAGTGTTGTTCCCGTGATGTATCCAGCCCCTGGAGACGCCAAAAATGCTACCGCATGGGCAATATCTTCGGGTGTTCCAAGGCGTTGGAGGGGGATATTCGCTTTTAGTGAATTTTGTTGGTCTTCTGAGAGGGCTTTGGTCATATCTGTGTCAATAAAGCCTGGCGCCACGCAGTTAACGGTGATATTACGGCTTCCGATTTCTCGGGCCAAAGCACGGCTCATGCCCGCTACACCTGCTTTTGCAGCAGCATAATTGGCTTGACCTGGGTTGCCACTACTGCCCACCACGGAAGTGATATTGATGATTCGACCGCCTTTGGCCTTCATCATTGGGCGCAAAACACCTCTGGCCAAGCGGAAAACAGCGCTCAAATTGGTATCAATCACTGATGTCCATTCTTCATCTTTCATGCGCATCGCTAAGTTATCTTGGGTAATACCAGCGTTATTCACCAAAATATTCAAAGCACCGCGTTCTTTAACAATGCTATCGATCAAGGCTTCACACGCAGCTGCATCGTTCACATTCAGAACTGCACCAGCACCACCAGTTGGTTTTAATGCCGCATCAATGTCTTTAGCGCCTGATTCACTTGTTGCAGTGCCAATCACCACAGCGCCCTGCTTTGCCAATTCCATGGCAATGGCACGGCCAATACCACGAGATGCGCCAGTGACCAAGGCAATTTGTCCAGTTAATGTGCTCACAATTTCTCCCAAACTAAGTTCAATGCTTTATCAGATAGATAACTCTGATCGTTGATTTTTAATCTCTAATCTTTACGCTTTAATGACAGCCATGACTTCAGCCATCGTGGCAGGGTCATAAACAGCCAAACCATTTAAATCACCATTAATGCGCTTGGTCATACCCGTTAATACTTTTCCAGGACCACATTCCACCACATGAGTGATGCCAAGAGCTGCAATCGCTTGAACAGTCTCAACCCAACGCACTGGGGCTGCTGCTTGTCTAACCAAAGCATTCTTAATGGCTACAGGGTCGTTTAAGACACTCACGTCGACGTTATTGATCACATCAATGCTTGGCGCATTGAATGTTTTATCCGCCAAGTAAGTCTCTAATTTTTGAGATGCTGGCTTGAGTAATGATGAATGAAACGGTGCAGACACAGGCAAAGGCAGAGCACGTTTTGCGCCAGCTTCTTTGGCAAGCTCGCAAGCTTTTTCTACTCCTGCTTTTGAACCAGCAATCACCACCTGCGCTGGAGCGTTGTAGTTAACAGCTTCAACCACTTCACCAGTGGCTGATTGTGCATCAGCACATGCTTTGCGAACGGCATCATCATCCAAACCTAATATAGCGGCCATGCCACCTGTTCCAACTGGCACAGCATCTTGCATCGCTTGTGCACGGAATCTCACCATGGGCACAGCATCTTTGAATTCAATCACACCGGAAGCAACCAATGCGCCGTACTCACCCAAGCTATGACCCGCCATCACTGATGCAGCAGGACCACCTGCAGCAATCCACGCGCGATAACAGGCAACGCCTGCAGTCAACATCACTGGCTGTGTATTGGTCGTTAAAGAAAGTGCCTCAGCAGGACCTTCTGAAATTAATTTTGCAATGTCTTCACCCAAAGCTTCTGAAGCCTCATCCAAAGTTCTTTTGACTTCAGCGTTGTCGCCCCATGCATTTAGCATGCCTACTGCTTGAGAACCTTGACCTGGAAATACAAATGCAAATTTCATGAAAATTCCTGTGATATTTTTTAAGTGATTGAACTTATGTAATTAATTGAGATGATCACGATCAATATTTAACAACTGCAGCGGCCCAGGTGAAACCACCACCCACACCTTCCATCAGAAGGTTTTGTCCACGCTTGATTTGACCTGCACGAATCGCCGTATCCAGTGCCAATGGAATCGACGCAGCCGACGTGTTGCCATGATCTTGAACAGTCACAACCACATGATCCAAGGCAATACCTAATTTTTTGGCGGTGCCTTCCATGATGCGAATATTGGCTTGGTGAGGAATCAACCAATCAATGTCTGCAGGTGTTAGTTTTGCAGCCGCCAAAACTTCTTGAGCCACTTGCTCTAAAACTTTCACGGCCAATTTAAATACCGCTTGACCGTCCATCTTCAAAAAGGCAGAGCCTTCTAAAGCGCCATGCTCAGTTCTGCCTGGCACACACAAGATGTCACGATGACTTCCGTCCGCATGCATAGCCGCAGCCAAAATACCTGGCTCATCACTCGCACCCACCACCACTGCTCCAGCTCCATCGCCAAAGAGCACGCATGTGCCGCGATCTTTGAAATCTAAAATTCTTGAGAATGTTTCTGCGCCAACGATCAATACTTTTTTATGCATGCCGCTGCGAATAAAACTATCGGCCACTGCCAAAGAGTATGCAAAACCTGAACAAACAGCTTGAACGTCAAATGCTGCGCATTGATTGGTGATGCCTAATTTATCTTGAAGCACACACGCAGTGCTTGGAAAGCCACCAAGGTTATCCGGTGTTGAAGTTGCCAAAATAATTAAATCGATGTCATTCGCAGTGATGCCAGCTGCTTCAATTGCTTTTTTAGAGGCTTCTAAAGCAAGGTCACTCGTGAGCTGATCAGCAGCAGCGAAATGACGTGCACTGATACCGCTTCTTGAAAAAATCCATTCATCGCTGGTTTCAATACCATCTTTGGCAAGTCTTTCAGTGATCTGGGCATTGGTCACTTTGTTGGCTGGCAAGTAGCTGCCTGTGCCTAGTATCTTTGCGTATCGCTGCGTCAATTGAGTCATTGAATTGAATCCTTATGCCACGGTCTCATTGCTAGAGTTTGTTGCATGCGCCACCATGAATGCATCCGCCACTTTTCCAACCATATTATTTTTAGCGCCTTCATAGGCTCTGCGCAAAGCAGTTGTGAACGCTTTTTTATCGGCTGAGCCATGGCTTTTTAAAACCAAACCACGCAAACCCAAGAGCACTGCCCCATTGTAATTACGGTGATCCACACGCTTCTTGAAACGCAACAAAACTGGCATTGCCGCCAAAGCCATCAAACGACTGATCCAATTACGACTGAATTCTTCTTTGATCAATCCAGAAATCATGTAAGCCAAACCTTCACTGGTTTTTAGCGCCACGTTTCCAACAAAACCATCACACACCACAATATTGGTGGTGCCTTTAAATATGTCATTGCCTTCCACGTTGCCGTAAAAGTTCAAGCTGCTTTGGCGTAATAACTCACCAGCCTCTTTGACCACTTGATTACCTTTGATCACTTCTTCGCCAATATTCAAAAGACCAACCGTTGGATTAGCGATGCCATCCACGGCCCTGGCCATCACATCAGCCATCTGTGCGAATTGCAATAAGTGAATCGCTTCACAATCAGCATTGGCGCCCAAATCTAAAACGATCGTGCCTCGGCCCAATTGATTAGGCATCACTGCGGCAATCGCAGGACGATCAATACCATCCAAGGTTTTTAAAACATAACGAGAAATCGCCATCAAGGCGCCCGTATTGCCTGCTGAAATAGCGGCTTGTGCCAAGCCTTCTTTGACTTGCTCAGCAGTCACGCGCATCGATGAGTCTTTTTTCTTGCGCAAAGCCACCTCGATGGAATCATCCATCGTGACAACTTCAGAAGCGTGGACGACCGTGATCCGACTCTTTATTTCAGAGGGAACTTGAGCTAACGCTTGATTGATTAAATCAGCGTTACCGACGAGTCTTATATGTAAATCTGGCAACTCTGCCAGAAGGCCTGTGCTGGCGGGTACAGTGACCACTAGACCGTGGTCTCCACCCATCGCATCAACTGCTAGCGTGACGCTCATGAAAAATTGTTATTTAAGAAAAAAGCGGCCACTGTAAGTGCCGCTTGATCTTTTCCAGTGAGGAAATTAGTCGTTCTTAGTCTTAACAACTTTACGACCACGGTAGTAACCATTTGGGCTAATGTGGTGACGTAAGTGAGCTTCACCAGTCGTTGGCTCAACTGCCAATGAAGGTGCAGACAAGAAGTCGTGAGCACGGTGCATGCCACGCTTTGACGGTGATTTTTTATTCTGTTGAACAGCCATGTTTTTACTCCTAAACGAATCCGAGATTCTAGCATAAAGTCATTATTTCTTGAGCTTTTCTAGGATTGCAAATGGATTGGGCTTCTTAATGATGATCTCTTCTGACCCCGATTTAAGGGTTTTAGTGACTTTTTGCAGATCTTCTGGCTTGCATTCGCCCAAAGGGTGCTTGGCGATCAAAGGCAGGTTCAAAAGCAGCTCTTCCTCGATGGTTTCCAATAGATTAAAGGTCTCAGAGGACACCAAAGCATCCTCAGCATCTTGATTTTCCTCATCAAAATCCCAGGCTTCAGCCTCTTCTTCGGTCTCAAAAAGGATGTAATCACGGTCAGAGTCCAAAGACTCCATGTAAGGCTGCAAACAGGCTTGGCAGGTCAGAGGCAAATCAAGCGCTAGACGTAAGTGCATGTATTGCATAGGAATTGTTCCTAAACGCTCCTCAAACCAAGTACTCATCTCCCAATGAAGGCCTGAAGGCTGGAAATTAGCCTCAACCGTCATTTCCTGCAACAATCGAGGAAAGTGAGATAGTTCGAGCACCCCCTGGCCGATGTAAGTCTGCCCAGACCGCATATCGATGGATTGAAGGTCCTTGGCATTATTCGGCAAAATGTGGGGTGTCATATTTTTTGAATTCATACCGAAAGCA
>CAYYOB010000019.1:0-16126 GCA_964473225.1 uncultured Polynucleobacter sp. | reverse complement strand
GGCTTAACAAGTGATGCTTGTTAAGCTCTGCCAGTACTTCCAAATCCGCCTGTTCCTCTGTCGCTGGCGCTGAATTCTGTGACTTCAGCCCATTCAACTTGTGCCACAGGAACAATCACTAACTGTGCCAGGCGCTCCATTGGCTCAAGCTTGAAAGCAGTTTGACCGCGATTCCAAGTGCTGACCATCAATTGTCCTTGGTAGTCTGAGTCAATCAAACCGACAAGATTGCCTAATACGATGCCATGCTTGTGACCTAATCCAGATCTAGGCAAGATCAAAGCAGCGTAGCCAGGGTCATCCAAGAAAATAGATAAACCGGTTGGTACCAATACTGTTTGACCAGGTTCGATGACAATGGCTTCGTCTAAGCAAGCTCTCAAGTCAAGGCCAGCACTGCCGCTGGTAGCGTATTGCGGCAGATTGTTTCTCATGCGTTCATCAAGAATTTTGACTTGTAATTTTTTCATAGCTTATTGACTTAAATTTTTGTGGAAATGAGTTGAATGATTTCTCGAGACAAAGCAGTTTTGCTCTGTTTATTGGTTTTAGTCATGCCTTTTTCTTCAACAATCAATAATTGGTTGTCATCAAGGCCAAAAGTATCTGGGCCAAGATTGCCTAAAAGCATCGGAATGTTTTTCTTGATGCGCTTTTCTTGCGCATGCTTCTCTAAATCGTTGGTTTCGGCTGCAAAGCCAACACAGTAGGGCTTCTTGCCAGAGACCTTCTTAGCAACTTCAGTCAAGATGTCAGGATTTAATTCAAACTCCAGTGCTGGATTGGATTGATCAGATTTTTTAATTTTCTGTGCAGATTCATTCTTTACTGACCAATCTGCAACAGCAGCAACTGCAAAGAAAACATCGCAATCAAGATGATTCATTACTGCAGCGTGCATATCTTTTGCACTGATCACATCGGTGCGTTTGATTTTTCCAGTGTATTCAAGAGGTGTTGGCAGATGACAAGGTCCCGCAATCAACTGAACTTCAGCGCCAGCCTCTAGGGCAGCTTTGGCTAAGGCAAAGCCCATCTTTCCAGAGCTTCGATTGGTGATGCCTCTGACAGGATCAATGGCCTCATATGTAGGGCCCGCGGTGATTAATACCTTTTTACCTGCTAATACTTTTTTTTGGAAAAAAGCGATGATGCCTTCCAAGATCTCAGCGGCTTCAAGCATGCGACCCATGCCATTTTCACCACAAGCTTGTGTGCCACTAGTTGGGCCAAGCACCGTTATGCCGTCTGCTTCTAGTTGTTGCATGTTTCTTTGGGTGGCTGCGTTTTCCCACATTTGCTTGTTCATCGCAGGCACCACAATCAAAGGGCACTCTTTGGCTAAACAAGTAACGCTGACAAGATCGTTCGCCAAACCATGTGAAATTTTGGCCAATAAGTCTGCGCTCGCAGGAACGGCCACAATCACATCTGCTTTTCTAGAAAGCTCGATGTGTGCCATGTTGTTAGAAATGCGCGCATCCCATTGATCTGTGTAGACATGATTGCCAGTGAGCGCTTGCATGGTCACAGGCGTCATGAATTTGGTCGCAGCTTCACTCATGATGACTTGCACTGTGGCGCCTTCTTGTATGAGTGAGCGAGCTAACTCAGCCACTTTGAATGCAGCAATACCACCTGACATGGTCAGAAGGATATGTTTGCCTTGAAGTGAATGCATGAGCTATTTACCTTGGGTTATTTATTGACGCGCTTGATTTCATCTAAGATTAACAGAATCACACCAATGGTGATGGCGCTATCAGCAATATTGAATGCAGGCCAGTGCCAGCCAGCGTAATGAACATCAACAAAATCAACAACAGCACCATACAAGATGCGATCAATTACATTGCCGATGGCGCCACTTAAGACCAAGCTCATGGCCAAACAAAAAAGAGTTTGACTGGTATTTTTTCTGATCAACCAAATCATCACAGCTGCAGCGATCAGGCCGATGCCTGTGAAAAACCAACGCTGCCAACCACCTGCTTGGGCTAAAAATGAAAATGCTGCACCAGGGTTATAAACCAAGGTCCAATTGAGAAAGCTGGTCACTGGTTGAGAGACACCTTCAAATAGACTGTTTTTAGCAATCACCTTGGTCAGTTGATCAAGGATTAAAATGAGGGCAGACAAACCCATCCAAAGCAAAAAGCTTTGTTGATTACCCGATGATTTGCTAAAGCGTATCAAATGATTCTCCTTGGGTGCTTTTAGGCTGTATGGCGTTTTTCGCCATCACCAAATAAGTTGCTGGTGCAGCGACCGCACAAAGTAGGGTGCTCGGCGTCATGCCCAACATCTTCTCTGTAATGCCAGCAGCGACCACATTTTTGATGGCTTGATGATTTAACTGTTACTTTGATTTCTTCAAGAGAAGAATTCTCTGTCACGTTCACACTTGAAGTGATAGTGATGAACTTTAAATCTTCGCCCAGTGATTTCAAGAGCGCTGCATCAGTAGCAGGTGCTTCAATTTGAAGTTCAGCTTGTAATGAAGAGCCAACATTTCCAGCCTCACGCTCAAATTCAATCGCTTTGGTGATGTCTGAGCGCATTGCACGAATGCGATCCCATTTAGCGATCAGAGCGCTGGCATCATTGATTGATGGCAACTGGTAGAACTCTTCAGTAAAGATCGTGTCTTTGCTCTTGGTCTTGTGAGCAAAAATACCCCAAACTTCTTCGGCTGTGAACGATAGGAATGGTGCACTCAAGCGCAAGAATGATTGTGTGATGTGGAATAGCGCGTTTTGAGCAGAGCGACGGGCTGGAGCATCGGCAGCCAGTGTGTACAAACGATCCTTGATGATGTCTAGGTAGAAGCCGCCCATGTCTTCTGAGCAGAAGGTCATCAGTCTAGATACTGCTGGATGGAACTCATAACGATCGTAGTGAGCCGTCAATTCTTTTTGCATTTCTTCCGTGACTGCTAGTGCATAGCGATCAAGCTCTAGCCAATCCTTTGGATCCATGCGGTGTTGGTCAATGTCGAAATCTGAAAGATTGGCCAATAAAAATCTCAAGGTATTGCGAATGCGGCGATAGCTTTCAACCACACGCTTCAAGATTTCATCGGAAATGGTCATTTCACCTGAGTAGTCTGTAGAGGCCACCCATAAACGAATGATCTCAGCACCCATTTTGTCTGCAACTTCTTGAGGGGCAATCACGTTGCCCACAGACTTACTCATTTTTCTACCTTGACCATCAACTGTGAAGCCATGAGTCAAGAGAGCTTTGTAGGGTGGTTTGCCATCAAGCATTGCACCTGTGAGTAGAGATGAATGGAACCAGCCGCGGTGTTGATCTGATCCTTCAAGATACAAATCAGCCCAACGTTCATTTGGATTGTCTCTGGCAGCGTCTGCCAATGTGGTCGCATGTGAACCACGGATCACATGCCAGTGAGTGGTGCCTGAATCGAACCAAACATCCAAAGTGTCTTTGTTCTTTTCATACATTGCCGCTTCATCACCAATGAGTTCTTTGAGGTCAACAGATTGCCAAGCTTCAATACCTTCTTTTTCAACACGCTTGGCAATGATTTCTAATAGCTCAGGTGTGCGCGGATGAAGTTCACCACTTTCTTTGTGAATGAGGAAGGCCATTGGCACACCCCATTGACGCTGTCTTGAGAGCGTCCAATCCGGGCGATTGGCAATCATGTTGCGCAAGCGCTGCTTGCCCCATGCTGGGAAGAACTCAGTGGTTTCAATACCCTCTAGAGCTGTTTCTCTCAGACTCTTGCCTGAGGCAACTTTTTTATCCATGCTGGCGAACCATTGTGCAGTTGCTCGGTACACAACAGGTGTTTTGTGTCTCCAGCAGTGCATGTAGGAGTGCTTGAGTTTTGCTGATTTTAGAAGTGAACCGGCTTGTTGAAGTGCTTCAACAATTTGTGGGTTGGCTTTCCAAATGGTGAGTCCTGCAAACAGCGGCAACCAAGATGCATAAACACCATCACCCATCACTGGGTTCAAAATATCTTGATCTTTCAAACCATGCGTTTTGCAAGATTTAAAGTCTTCCTCACCATAAGCTGGCGCACAGTGAACCATGCCAGTACCGCTATCGATCGTCACGTACTCAGCCAAGTAAATCGGTGAGCGACGATCAAAGCCTTCATGTGCTTTGCTCAATGGGTGATGAAACTCTAGACCTGCGAGTGCTTGACCTTTGCAAGTGGCAATCACTTGTCCTTCAAGCTCGTATTCTTTTAAACAAGCTTCGGTGCGATCTTTGGCAAGAATCAATAAACCTCTTGCTGTATCAACCAAAGCATAGTCAATCTCAGGATGCACATTCAGGGCTTGGTTGGATGGGATGGTCCAAGGTGTGGTGGTCCAGATCACCGCCATGCCTTCTGATTTTGGTAGTTGATTCAATGAGAAGGCTTTGGCAATCGCTGGTAATTGATCTTCGGGGAATGCAAAGCCAACATCCACTGCTAGGTCTTCTTTGTCTTGATACTCAACTTCAGCTTCAGCCAAAGCAGATCCGCAATCAAAGCACCAGTTCACTGGCTTTAAACCACGGTAAACATAACCATCTTTAAGGATTTTTCCAAGCGCACGAATTTCATCGGCTTCATTCTTGAAGTCCATCGTGAGGTATGGATTTTGCCAATCACCAAGAACGCCTAAACGCTCAAAGTCTTGCTTTTGTTTTGCGATTTGAACTTTTGCATAGGCTCTGGCTTTTTCTTGAACCTCTGCAGTTGGTAAATGTTTACCAAATTGCTTTTCAATTTGAATTTCAATGGGCATGCCGTGGCAATCCCAACCGGGAACATATTTAGCATCGAAGCCAGCAAAGCCCTTGGCTTTGACAATCATGTCCTTCAGAATTTTATTAACAGCGTGTCCGATGTGAATATCGCCGTTTGCGTAAGGAGGACCATCATGCAAGATGAATGTTTTCTTGCCGGCTTTGGCTTCACGAATTTTTTGATAGATTTTTTTCTCTTGCCATTCTTTTACCCAAATAGGTTCGCGTTTAGGCAAATCGCCACGCATCGGGAATGTCGTGTCGAGTAAGTTGACGGGGTAAGAATTTTTTTTATCAGACATGGTCATTTATTTCAAAGTAATTTTTTGCTGCTATTGCATCGTTATTGATGGCGGTTGTGAGTGTTTCTAAATCGTTGTATTTTTCTTCATTTCTTAATTTTTTGAGAAGCTCAACGCGCACTAATTTTCCATAAATATTTTGTTGAAAATTAAAGATGTGAACTTCCAATAAATATCTTCCTGAATCATCGACCGTGGGTCTTTGCCCTAGGCTTGCAACAGCAGGTAATGGATTGTCGCTTAAGCCGTGCACTTGTGCGATAAAAATGCCTTGAGCAGCTGGCTTTCTTTTGTGAAGTCTGTTGGCAACAGCCAAGTTCAAGGTTGGAAAGCCCAGCGTTCTCCCAAGCTTTTGGCCGTGTAGCACATGGCCACTCAACATATAGGGGCGACCCAGTAATTGTTGAGCTCGATCCATCTGTCCATTCTGAAGCGCCACCCTGATGGCTGAGCTAGAAATTCTTTCTTGATCTTCGACCAAGGTTTCCATGCGCTCGACAGAGAATCCAAATTGTTGTCCCGCGATTTGTAAATCAGAAAAATTGCCAGCGCGCTTCGCACCGTAATGAAAGTCATCGCCAATCAAAATTGATTTCACTTTTAAGCCATCAACCAAGATATCTTTAACGAAGGCTTCAGGGCTCAAGTTGGCAAATGCTTGGTTGAAGTGAATCACCAATACTTGATCAATGCCGATTTCTGCCAAAGCTTCTAATTTGTCTCTCAAGCCCAAAATTCTTGCAGGAGCTTTTTCAGGTGCAAAGTATTCGATTGGGTGTGGTTCAAACGTCATCACACAAGATTGCACTTGGAGAGCTTTTGCTTTGGCCACCAATTTTTTGAGCAATGCCTGATGCCCCCGATGCACACCATCAAAATTACCGATGGTCAGGGCGCAGGGGGTCCAATCTGATGCGGGAGGGATGCCTCTAATTACCTTCACGTTAAGGTATGAATTATATTGGCGGGCATGACTTCAATTGTTATTCTTATTTCTGGTCGTGGCTCCAATATGGAGGCCATTGTTCACGCTGCTCAAAAAGAGGCTTGGCCAGCCAAAATTGCAGCCGTTATTTCTAATCGCCCCAACGCTGGAGGCCTTGATTTTGCTAAGTCTCAGGGTATTCAGACGGCGGTTTTGGATCATTCTTTATTTAAAGACCGAGCCAGCTTTGATGCTGAATTAATCAAGTTGATTGACTCATATTCCCCAGATTTAGTGGTTTTGGCCGGATTTATGCGAATTTTGACTGGGGGTTTTGTAAAGCACTATGAGGGCCGTTTGTTAAATATTCACCCTTCATTGCTACCTTTGTTCCCGGGTTTGCACACCCATGAGCAGGCATTAGAGGCCGGTGTGAAGGAGCATGGGGCCACGGTTCATTTTGTGACTGAGGCTCTAGACCATGGTCCTATGGTGATTCAGGCAAGTGTTCCAGTGCTTGCGGGTGACTCCCCAGATCTTTTGGCTAAGCGAGTTTTAAAGCAAGAACATGTTATTTATCCCCGCGCAGTGCGCTGGTTCATTGATAATCGCTTAACTATTAGCGACAATCGAGTTTTAGTGAGCCCTCCAGAGCTTCAAATGCTCACCTCTACGGATAAATAATTAATGACTACTGATCAAAAAGCCATTGCAGCAAGGGCAAAAGCACTCCCGCAACACGTTGAGCACTTAGGCATCGTCATCACTGAGTTGATGAAATTTGCTCACCCAGCGGATATGGTGGTGAGTAGATACTTTCGCTCTAATCCCCGCTTGGGCAATAGAGATCGAGCATTGATTGCTGAGGCCTCATTTGCTTTCTTGCGCAGAAAAACTGAAATTTCTCAATTTGCTGAAAGCGGCGCGGGCCCATTGGCCAGGCGCTTAGCCCTTTTGGCTTTGTTGGTCACGATGATTGAAAGTGGCCTTGGATCAGGTAATCGTTCTGAAAGCGCATTGGCTGACTTGGCTTTTGTGGTGCATCCGAATGAAATCGATTGGCTGCAACGTTTTGGCACCATCGATAGAAATACCTTGGCCCCATTAACCCGAGTCAATTTACCTGAGTGGATCTGGAATGCCCTAGGCTCATCTGTTCCTAAAGATGAGTGTTTGCCACTGGCTGAAGCGATGCTCAAGGCCGCTTCTTTAGATTTACGCGTTAACACCATCAAAACTCAAAGAGAAGACCTTCTGGGCGTTTTAAACGACCTTGGTGGGCGTTATGCAGCAGAACCCACCCCGTACGCTCCAAACGGCGTTAGATTGAAAGGTAAGCCTGCTCTTCAGACCCAAGAATTCTTTAAAAATGGCTTTGCTGAAGTGCAAGATGAGGGCAGCCAACTGTTGGGTATGCTTTTAGAGCCTAAGCGTGGCGAGATGGTGGTGGATTTTTGTGCAGGAGCCGGCGGTAAGACCTTGTCTTTGGGTGCCATGATGAAGTCCAGTGGCCGTTTGTACGCTTTTGATGTTTCTGAGAAGCGCTTGGCCAACTTAAAGCCTCGTTTGGCCAAGAGTGGCCTGTCCAACGTTCATCCAGTGTGGATCGACAATGAGAATGATGCCAAGGTGAAGCGTTTGGCTGGCAAGATTGACAGAGTATTGGTTGATGCCCCTTGTAGCGGCCTGGGTACTTTACGCCGCAATCCGGATCTTAAATGGCGTCAGTCTCCACAAAGCGTGGCTGAGTTAACGCAAAAACAGCTATCTATCCTGACTTCAGCGGCCAGATTGTTAAAACCAGGTGGTCGCTTGGTCTATGCAACATGCAGTTTGATTTATCAAGAAAATCAAGGAGTTGTTGAAGCCTTTTTGGCTAACAATCCGCAATTCGAGCTAAAAGACCCTAAAGAAGTCTTAAGAGACAGCTTCCCGATGATGGGTGATTTACCGATTGGGGCGAGCAAAAACAGCTCTTGGTGGCAGTTATTTCCTCACATTCATGGCACAGACGCGTTTTTTGGCGCCATTTTGGAACGAAAAGCCGCAACTTAACTAAAAGTAGCTAAATTTCACTAACTAATTCGATTTATTGTCTAAAAAACATGATTTAGATTAAATCTGTTTCAAGTTTGCAGTGTGAACATACTGAAAGCTTGATAAAATATCTCTCTTAAGCATATTGAGAGGATGGCCGCATGGCTTGGTTAGAACAAACTAGAGATTTTGTGTTGAATTGGATTGCAAATGGCTACCTGAATTGGTCTTGGTGGCAGATTTTGTTGATCACACTGTTGTTGACTCACATCACCATTGCCAGCGTGACAATCTTTTTGCATCGTTGTCAGGCTCATCGCGCCTTAGAGTTACACGCTATCCCATCCCATTTCTTCCGCTTTTGGTTGTGGTTAACCACCGGTATGGTGACCAAAGAGTGGGCGGCGATTCATCGCAAGCACCACGCTAAGTGCGAAACCGTTGATGATCCTCACAGCCCTCAAGTATTAGGTATTGGTACTGTTTTATCGAGAGGCGCTGAGTTGTATCGCGCTGAAGCGAAGAACAAAGAAACCATTGAGAAGTTTGGTCACGGTACACCTGATGACTGGATGGAAAAAAATCTTTACTCAAAATATCAATGGCAAGGTGTTGCATTGATGTTGATCATTGATGTGATTCTTTTTGGAGCACTGGGCGCCACTGTCTGGGCTGTTCAAATGCTGTGGATCCCAATCACTGCAGCCGGTATTATCAATGGCATGGGCCACTACTGGGGCTATCGCAATTACGATTGCGAAGACGCTTCTACCAATTTAATTCCTTGGGGCATTTTGATTGGTGGTGAAGAGTTACATAACAATCATCACACCTATGCAACCAGCGCCAAGCTTTCTAACAAATGGTACGAGTTTGATATTGGTTGGGTTTACATCCGTGCATTAGAAATGGCTGGTCTAGCCAAAGTTAAAAAGTTGCCACCTAAGCCAGTATTGGCCGAACTTGAGCAGGCTTCAGAAAAGACTTTGCAAGCAGTAATTGCTAATCGATATGAAGTGATGGCGCGTTATTCAAAAACTTTGCGTCAAACATTCGATGCTGAAGTTGCGCACATGAAAGAATTGGCTGCTCAGTTTGGTGATCAACGTCTTTGGTTATATAAAGATGAAGCCAAATTAACTGAAGCTGAACTTGCGAACCTTGAGAAGCTCATGGCAACCAACAAGTCAGTGAAGTTGATGGTTGAGATGCGTCGTGAGTTAGCCAGTCTTTGGCAGCGTTCACACGTGACCAAGGAGCAATTGATCACTCAGTTGCAGCAGTGGTGCCATAAGGCTGAAACAAGCGGCATGGCGGGCTTGCAAGAGTTCTCATTGCGTCTGCGTAGATACACGGTTTAAAGCTGCTTAGGCGGCTTTAAACAGCCAGTAAAAATGGCAAATAAAAAACCCGCTCTAGAGCGGGTTTTTTATTTGATCAATTAAATCTGATCAGCTGATGCAGCCGAGATTTATTTAATCTTTGTTTCTTTGTAAGACACATGCTTGCGAGCTTTAGGATCAAACTTCATGATCTCCATTTTCTCAGGCATGGTACGTTTGTTCTTAGTCGTTGTGTAGAAGTGACCAGTACCTGCAGTCGATTCTAATTTGATTTTTTCGCGTCCACCTTTAGCCATTTTGCTACTCCTTAGATTTCACCGCGAATACGCAAATCAGCTAAAACGGCATCAATGCCTACTTTATCGATCATGCGAAGACCTGCATTGGTAATGCGTAAGCTTACCCAACGGTTTTCAGATTCAACCCAAAAACGACGGTTTTGCAGGTTAGGCAAAAAGCGACGTTTCGTCTTATTGTTTGCGTGGGAAACATTGTTGCCGACCATCGGCTTTTTCCCGGTGACTTGGCATACTTTTGCCATGACACACTCCTTGAATTGCGAAAAAAAGAGATTGTAGCAGGTGGCGAGAAACTATTCCACTATTTACTCAAAGGCTTTCTGAATCCAATCAAAAAAAGTCTCTGATTTGGCTTAAATTCCACTCAAAATAGACTATTAAGTTAGTAATTACTATCTTTAAAAGGCATTATCTTAAGCTCTAAAAAAGATGATGCTCCTCTTTTTGTCACAATGCAGTGATCCAGTAGATTAACCTCAATCAGTTGCAAGGCTTCATGCAAAACGATGGTCAAAGTGATGTCCTCTTGACTGGGATTTAAGCTTCCGCTGGGATGATTGTGGGCAATGATCAAATTACTCGCATTTCTCAGTAAACATTCTTTGGCAATTTCACGAACATGTACCGCTGTTTCTGAGATAGAACCTCTGAAGATTTCATGGGTATCGATCAGTCTTAAATGGATATCCAAATAAAGACAAACAAATACCTCATACTCCCTTTGACCGATCAATCCAATTAAATAACCTTTGACTAAATCAGTCGAGGTCAAAATACTTTGTTGTTTGATCTTCTCTTTGTAGCTGCGCTGCACCAGTTCGTGAATGACTTGTAGTTGTGACCATTTAGAAATGCCAATACCTTTATAAGCTTCAAAGTCTTTGAGGCTGGCGGTGAGAATGGATGAGAGCGAGCCAAATTCTTGGATGAGACGATGGGATAGGTTCAAGGAATTTTCTCCTTGGTGGCCTGTTCTGAGAATGATGGAGAGTAGTTCAGCGTCATTCATCGAGCTTGGTCCACTCAAAAGAAGTTTTTCTCGTGGTTGAGATTGTTTTGGCCAATTTTTAATCGATGTTTGAGCAGATTTCTCAGGGCTAGTTAAAATGTTGCTATGACTGAATCTAATATGGCCAGCGGAACCGAAGTTACCGCCAATTCGTTCTTGACCTTGAACTACAGGATTTCTTTGCCTGAGGGTGGAGATGTCGTTAATACTTTCGAGGATAAGCCTGCCACGCTGATGTTGGGTACTGGACAATTCTCGCCCACACTCGAGCAAGCACTGATTGGAATGCTCCTGAATGAGCGTAAAACCTTCACCATGGCTCCTGAAGTTGCCTTTGGTGAGAAGAACCCAGATTTGATCAGAACGATCTCTTTGGCAACTTTGCGCGAGAACTCTTCTCCTGAAGAAGAGTATTTGCCAGGCGACATGATTGAGTTCAATGCACCCAATGGTGCAACTTACTCTGGAACGCTTTTGGCAATTGATGGTGATTCTGCAACTTTTGACTTTAACCATCCTTTGTCTGGCAAAACAATTTTGTTCGAAGCAGAAATCATCGCGATTCTTTAAATGACAAACCCTGTTCAAACGACTTCTGAAGTGTTGAATGACGGCGAAATTTTGCTGGCTCAGCCCAGAGGATTTTGTGCGGGGGTTGATCGTGCCATCACGATTGTTGAGCAGGCTTTGACTAAGTTTGGGGCGCCTATTTATGTGCGCCATGAGATTGTTCATAACGCCTATGTCGTGAATGATTTGCGAGCTCGTGGCGCGATCTTTGTCGATGAGCTTCATGAGGTTCCGGCTGGTAATACTTTGATCTTCAGTGCGCATGGTGTTTCGCCAGCGGTAAGGCAAGAGGCGGAAGAGCGTGGCTTGAAGATATTTGATGCGACCTGTCCTTTGGTGACAAAGGTGCACGTTGAAGTTATAAAAATGCGCAAAGAGGGCATGACGATCATCATGATTGGTCATCGTGGTCATCCTGAAGTTGAAGGCACCATGGGCCAGGCACCGGAAGGCATTCAACTGGTGGAAAACATTCATGATGTTCAAGCTTTGACGATTCCGTCGGATAGTCCTGTTGCTTATGTGACTCAAACAACTTTGTCGGTAGATGAAACCAAAGAAATTGTGGACGCATTAAAAGCGAAGTACCCACATATTCAGCAACCAAAAAAACAAGACATTTGCTACGCCACTCAAAATCGTCAAGATGCTGTGAAGTTCATGGCTCCACAAGTTGAACTGGTCATTGTGGTTGGTAGCCCCAATAGCTCTAACTCCAATCGCTTGAGAGAATTGTCTGAAAAGCTTGGAGTTGTTTCCTACATGGTGGACCATCCTAGTCAGTTAAAGCCTGAATGGTTTGTAGGTAAAAAGAGAATTGGCCTGACTGCAGGCGCGTCTGCGCCAGAGAGTTTGGCTCAATCAATCATTGATCGCATCAAAGAGTTGGGGCCTAAGAGTGTGAGACCTTTAGAAGGGATTGTTGAGAACACAGCATTCCCATTGCCCAAAGGCCTTTAAGCTACTTGCCCTAATCTGCTTATTTAATTGATTGGATCACGCCTCTTAAGAGGTCTACCATTTGTTTTAATTCTTCACGGCTGATATTCAGCGCTGGCATGAAGCGAATTAAATTTGGACGAGGTGAATTCAATAGAAGACCGATTGGCTCAAGATTACGAGCGCGTTCAACGATTTCAGGTCCGATGTCACGATTCAATTTGAGAGCTCTCAACAAGCCTTCACCGCGCTCACCATCAAGACCGAGTTCTTTGCTCAAGTCTAGTAATAATTCTCTTAGGTACTGACCTTTGGCAAGCACTTCATCCAAGAATCCTGGTTCCAATAACTGAGAGATGACACTGAATCCAACTGCAGTCATCAAAGGATTACCGTTATAAGTGCCGCCTTGATCGCCTGGTTCAAAGCAAGCAACTTCATCAGTGGCTAGAAGTGCGGCCAATGGCACGCCGCCACCAATACCTTTACCAAGCGTCATGATGTCAGGGTTGATGTTGTAAAGCTGATGAGCAAATAGTTTGCCTGTGCGGCCGCAACCAGCTTGAACTTCATCAACGATCAATAAGATTTTATTTTGCTTGGTGATTTCACGAAGATCACGCATGAACTGATGATCTGCTGGAATAACACCACCTTCACCTTGAACAGGCTCAAGCATGATGGCCACAGTTTTATCGTTAATCAGTTTTTTGACTGATTCAATGTCGTTCAATTCTGCTTTTGGAAAACCAGGAACTTGAGGAGCAAACATGGTGTCCCAGCCTTCTTTGCCAGAAGCGCTCATCGTGGCCAATGTTCTGCCATGAAACCCATGATTGAAAGTGATGATTTCAAAAGCATTGTTTTTATGAAGCTTGCCCCATTTACGCGCTAGCTTGATCGCACCTTCGTTGGCTTCAGCACCGCTGTTGGCGAAAAATACTTTGTCAAAGCAACTATTGGCCGTCAGTAAATTAGATAGCGCAATCATCGGCTCGTTGTAAAAAGCAGGACTTGGATTGATGACTTTTTTAGCTTGCTTTTCAATCGCCTCAATCATCCCTGGGTTCGAATGACCCAAACAGTTAACAGCCCAACCTTGTAAAAAGTCTAAATATTTTTTACCGTTCTGATCAACCAACCAAGAACCCTGACCTTCAGCGAAAACCAAGTCTGGACGTTTGGTGATGTACATCACTGAATGGGTATCAATAGTCATGGCTTTATTTATCTATTTCAGGGTTGATCAAAAATTTCGTGTTTAACAAAGTTCAAGCAGTGGCATTTTTCTTGGCTAAATCAGCTGCAGATGTGAATGCGTCTGCGTAAAACTCATCAGCCGGTAAGTGACATTTTGCAACGAAATCGTTTTTAGCGGATTCAATCACAATCGGCGCACCACAGGCATACACTTGATAAGCAGACATGTCAGGATTATCTTCCATTGCTGCCACGTGAACAAAGCCTGTTCGACCTGTCCATTGATCTTCTGGGGTAGCGTCTGAAGCAACCGGAATATATGAGAAATTAGGGATTTCTTTCGCCCATGATTGGCACAAGGCGTCGCGATAAAAATCTTTTGGTCGACGACCGCCCCAGTAAAGCTTCACTGGACGAGTGATACCTGCATGACGCATGTGCTCAATGATGCCTCTGATAGGTGCAAAACCTGTGCCTGAGGCAATAAAGATGATTGGTTTATCAGAGTCTTCGCGCAAGAAGAAGCTGCCCATAGGGCCTTCAAAACGCAAAATATCTTTTTCTTTGAGGGTCGTGCCATTCTCGGTTTTGCCAAATACAAAGTCGGTGAATGAGCCACCAGGCATGTGTCTGATGTGCAGCTCTAGAGGACCTTCTTCATGTGGAGCACTTGCAATCGAGTAAGCGCGACGTTTGTCTTTCAATAAAAACTCAATGTATTGACCTGCCAAAAACTGAAACTTCTCGGTAGCAGGGAGTTGTAGTTTCACAATCACCACATCATCAGCTGCTTGCTCTAGGCTGGCCACGCGACAAGGAATCTTCTTGATCGTGACATCGCCATTCAATGGCACTTCTTTCACATCAATCACCAAATCGGACTCTGCCTTGGCGCAGCAAAACAGGGCGCAGCCATTGAAAGCCTCTTCAGCCGTCAAAGCCTTTTCTTGGTGTTGGCCATGTGAAACCTGGCCAGATTCAATCTTGCCCTTGCAGGAGCCGCAGGCACCATTCTTGCAACCATAAGGTAAATTGATGCCTTGACGCATCGCGGCTTCTAAAACAGTTTCATCGCCGTTGGCACTAAATGTTTTTCCACTGGTTTTAATGGTTATTTGGTAAGACACTGACATTCCTTTTTTAAAGCATTACGATTGAGTTTATGCACTGTATTGGTAAACCTAGAATTCTTATCGTTGGTTGTGGCGACGTTGGTATGCGCTTGCTGCCGCTATTGGTGAAGAAATACCGAGTCTTTGCTCTGACTTCTTCAACCAGCAGGATGTCGGCATTGAGGCAGGCTGGGGCAATTCCTATTTATGGGAACCTTGACCAGCCAGAGACTCTATGGCGTTTACCTCACTTGGCTGCCCAAGTGATCCATTTGGCCCCGCCAGCTACTCAAGGCCTTCAAGATCGTCGTACAAGTAACTTGCTGTCAATTTTATCTCACGGGGCAGGATTTATCAGGCAACTGATTTATATCAGCACCACGGGCGTCTATGGAGACTGTCAGGGAGCTTTGATTGATGAAACCAAAACCCTCAACCCAAGCACGGCTCGGGCTCAAAGAAGGGTGTCTGCCGAGCAGCAAATCAGGGCATGGGGCATGTCAGGGGTTCAGACACATATTTTGAGGGTGCCAGGCATTTATGCGGGTGATCGACTACCCATCGAAAGATTGGGGCGGGGGACTCCTGTGCTGAATGCTGATGAGGATGTTTATACCAATCACGTCAATGCTGATGATTTAGCTAGATTGATCACTTATGTTTTATGGAGAGGTAAATCTCAGCGGGTCATCAATGCCTGTGATGACGGGCAATTAAAAATGGCCGATTACTTTGACTTGATTGCTGAAAAGATGAATTTGCCAAAACCTCCAAGAGCATCGAGGCAGGACTTGAGCGCACAGTTAGATCCCATGATGTTATCTTTCATGAGTGAATCACGCCGGATTCAGAATAAGCGCTTGAAAGAACTCAGATTTAAACTTCGCTATCCAACTGTGGAAGATTGTTTAAATTCTCTTTAAAGTTTTTAAGACTCTAAGAGTCTAAAACTCCAAAACTCGTTGAGATTTATTTCCAAGTATCTTTCAGGCCCACACACATGTTAAACACTGGCTTGGGTGCTGTGTGGTCAATTCGATCCGCCACAAAATAACCATGACGTTCAAACTGGAAGCGCTGTTCGGCTTTTGCATCCTTTAAGCTTGGCTCTAAGTAAGCATGCAAAATTTGTTTTGAATCTTGATTGATGGAGTCCAAGAAATTCTTGTCACCACTGTCTGGATGTGGGTCAGTGAATAAACGATCGTAAACACGGATCTCAGCCTTGATGCCTTCTTTGGCGCTGACCCAGTGAAGATTACCCTTCACTTTGTAATTATTCGATTCAGGTGTACCGCTCTTGCTATCAGGGAAGTAATTGGCGTGAACCGCGATCACTTTGCCGCTGGCATCAGTGTCGTAGCCTGTGCACTCAATCACAAAGCCATGACGCAAGCGCACACGACTGCCTGCTTCACCATTTGCAGGTGGGTAGAGTCTGAAGAAACCTTTGACTGGTTCGATCATGAAGTCATCCTCTTCAATCCAAAGCTCTTTGCTCAGATTGAATTCGCGGCGACCCCAATCCTCATGGTGAGGATGCTTGGGTGCAGAGCAAGGTTCGCTGTGATTGGCATCAAAGTTATCAATGATCAGTTTCAAAGGCTTTAAGACCAC
>CAYYOB010000018.1:0-16527 GCA_964473225.1 uncultured Polynucleobacter sp. | reverse complement strand
GATAACAAGACCAAGTCACCTGATTCGGCTATCTCAGCTGCTGATTCAACGGCTTGCTCTAAAGTGTCAGCATCACAGATGGTGACACCTGATGACTCGATGGCACTTCTGATCGCTGGGGCATCTCGACCAATCAAAACAATGGCTTTGGCATGACGTGCCAGTGCTTGGCTCAATGGAGAGAAATCTTGTCCCTTGCCCTCACCACCTGCAATCAAAATAATTTTTGCCATGGCACTTGATGCTGAACCTGTGCTGGATTGACCCAAACCATTCAAGGCAGCCAAGGTAGCACCCACATTGGTGCCTTTACTATCATCGATGTATTCAACACCTTCAACGATGGCCACTGATTGCATGCGATGTGGCTCACCCTGGTACTCACGCAAACCATGCAATAGAGGACCCATCGGAATATCAATCGCAGTACTTAAGGCTAAAGCTGCTAAGGCGTTACTTGCGTTATGCCTTCCTTTGATGCGCAAAGCATCTGCCGGCATCAAGCGCTTCAACCTCAAAGGCTCATCATCCAAATCTGCTTTTTTGCGACGACGTTTTGCTTTCAACTCTAGGGCTTCTGCATCAGGCTCAGCCCATACCAACCAATCAATACCACCTGCAGCTGTGTCATGGAACACACCAAACGCATCTTCTTCAGTAGGCGCTTCAACCCCAAAGGTGATCGTGCGAACTGCATCCATATCAGACTGCATGTTCATCACACTGTCGTCATCGCGATTTAATACAGCAATCGTATTAGGGCTGAAAATTCTGGCCTTAGCTGCCGCATATTGTTCAAAATCCCCATGCCAATCCAAATGGTCTTGGGTCACATTCAAAACAGTCGCGGCATCCGCATGAAGACTGTAAGTGTGCTGAAGCTGGAAACTAGAAAGTTCTAAAACCCAAACATCTGGCAATTCTTCGATATCCAATAACTTATCTAAAGCGGCCGGACTGATATTGCCTGCGACTGCCACAGACTTTCCCGCTCTTTCACAGAGTAAGCCTGTTAGTGCCGTGGTCGTTGTTTTGCCATTCGTACCAGTGATGGCAATCACTTTCACGTTGTAGTTTTGCTCATCTTTTAATGCTTGAATCGCTTGCGCAAAAAATTCAATCTCACTCCACACTGGAATTTCTTTTTCCGCAGCAAGCCCTAAAAATGATTGAACGGGCTCTTGCAATGGCGATAGACCAGGACTGATCGCGATCACATCTGAGTTATTCAACAACTCTGCAGACAATCCACCCAAATGAATCTCTTTGACACCCAAGTCTTTGACGACTTGATGATATTTTTTCGCACCCTCAGATAACTGCTCAATTGATCTGGTATCCGCCACAGACACCTTCGCGCCTTGTGCAACACACCAACGCACCATGGCAGCGCCTGACTCTCCCAAGCCAAGCACCAACACCCTCATTGTCTGAGGGCGCTCTTTGCCAAATGGATGCTGTAATTGAATCACTCTTTTTCCTATCGCAACTTCAAGCTAGATAAACCAATCAACACCAACAAAATGGTGATGATCCAAAAGCGCACCACCACTTGAGTTTCTTTCCAACCACTTAATTCAAAGTGGTGATGCAGAGGTGCCATCTTGAAAATTCGTCGACCTTCGCCGTACACCTTTTTAGTGAACTTGAACCAAACCACTTGCATGATCACTGAGACTGTTTCAGCCACAAAAATTCCACCCATGACGAACAAAACAATTTCTTGTCTCACGATCACAGCCACAGTGCCCAAAGCACCACCAAGTGCAAGAGCACCAACATCCCCCATGAAGACTTGCGCGGGATGCGTGTTGAACCATAAAAATGCCAAACCAGCGCCACTCATGGCACCACAGAAAATCATCAATTCACCAGCGCCAGGAATATATGGAAATAAAAGATACTTGGTGTAAATCGCGTTACCCATCACATAAGCAAATACGCCCAATGCCGCACCCACCAAAATCACCGGCATGATCACCAAGCCATCCAACCCGTCTGTTAGGTTGACGGCATTCGAACTTCCAACAATCACCAAATACGTCAGAACAATGAAACCAAGCACGCCCAGTGGATAGCTGATTTCTTTAAAGAAAGGCACATATAAATTTGATTTGGCTGGCAAATCAATTGAGAAACCGCTCTGCACCCAATTGATGAAAAGCTCTAAAACCTTTAGGTTATTCACTTCTGAAACAGAGAATGCCAAGTAAACAGCGGCAAATAAACCAATCAATGACTGCCAAAAATATTTCTCTTTAGAGGCCATGCCTTTTGGATCGCGATAAACAACTTTGCGATAGTCATCAACCCAACCAATAGCGCCAAAACCCAAGGTCACAATCAACACAATCCAAATAAAACGATTGGATAGATCAGCCCAGAGCAATGTTGAGATGGCAATACCAATCAAAATCAACACGCCGCCCATGGTTGGCGTGCCTGTTTTGACCAAATGAGTTTGCGGACCATCGGTACGAACGGCTTGACCTACTTTCATCGCTGTTAAACGACGAATGACCCAAGGGCCAAAAAACAATCCAATCAATCCAGCTGTCAAAGTGGCCATCACGGCTCTGAGTGTGATGTAGTTGATGACCCGTAAAAACCCAAAGTCATCTTGTAGTAATTGTGCAAGCCATAACAACATCAGTGCATCTCCTCTGCGAGAGCTTTAACAACTCTTTCCATGCGCATAAAGCGCGATCCCTTAACCAGAAGCGTCACTTCTTCATGATTTTTTCTTGCGTGTAATGATTTATTCAATTCTGTGCAAAGCTCTGCAACATCAGAAAAGTGCTGAGCCAGATTTCCCTGAGTGGCAGTCGCTTGATAAGCAAGTACAGCCTCTTTGCTCAAGTCGCCCAAAGCAAATAATTTTTGAATGCCCTTTTCACCAGCGTAATGACCAACTTCGCGATGGAACTCTGGTCCTTGATTACCCACTTCACCCATATCACCTAGAACAAGCCAAGCAGCTGTTTTGATATTGGATAAAACATCAATGGCAGCTCGAACAGAATCAGGATTGGCGTTGTAACTGTCATCAATGACAGTGATGTCATTGTTCAGTGAATGCTTTTGCATTCTGCCGTTGACTGGCAAGAAAGATTCCAAGCCAGCTTGAATCATTGCTAGCGAGATTCCCGCCGCAATTGCCACAGCTGATGCGGCAACAGCATTGCAAGCGTTGTGATCTCCCAAGATCTTTAACATCACTTTGATGTCGCCCTGTGGCGTGTGAATTGCCATCTGACCAGTTGCTTGATCTATCCACTCACCCCAAACAGTCGCTGTTTGATTAAATGCAAAATCAATCACTCTTCGTTGATCAGAGATTTTTTTCCAATAAGCGCTGTATTCAGAATCAGCGGGATAAACAGCCACACCATTTGTAGGCAATGCCTTAATCGCCAAAGCATGCTCGTGTGCCACAGCGTCCACGGTCTCCATGAACTCTTGATGTTCCCGCTGAGCATTGTTGATCAATGCAATTGTTGGTTTTGCAATATTTGCTAATAAGGCTGTTTCGCCTGGATGGTTCATACCCAGCTCAATGACCGCCAACTCATGATTCAAATCAAGTCGCAAGAGAGTCAAAGGCAAGCCAATCTCATTGTTGAAGTTACCTTGGGTCGCAAGCGCTTTATCAATACCAACAGCCGATTCAAAAATACTTTGAATCATGCCCTTCACGGTTGTCTTACCGTTACTGCCCGTGACAACTACGACTTGCTTTAACTTGTGCTGACCACAGTACTGCTTCCAGTTACTGGATAAAGTTTGCAAAGCTTCTTGAGTGTCTTTGACCACGATGGCCGGAAAGTCTTGCGGTAATTTCTCAACCGAACTCACCAAGCAAGCCATCGCTCCTTTAGCTTTCACATCACTTAAAAAGTCATGTGCATCGAATTTCTCACCGCGCAAGGCAATGAATAAATCACCAGCTGCAACTTGTCGACTGTCACTGATGAATCGTTTGATGGCCTGATCGATTGATGGCATGTTCAACAACTGAGCATCTGGCAAAAACTCTGCAATCATCGATAAAGGCATGTGCTGCATATTGAGGCTCATCAGGCAACACCCCCCATGGCCAATTGCACATGCACTCGATCAGAGAATGGATGTTTTTTACCTGCGATCTCTTGAGTCTCTTCATGACCTTTGCCCGCAATCAAAATCACATCTTCTGGTTTGGCCTTTCTGATTGTCTGCAAGATGGCTGTGGCGCGATCAGCATTTACTTGCGCCTTCTCTGGCACCTCGAAACCACTCAAGATATCAGCCATGATTTTTTCTGGCACTTCGCTGCGAGGATTGTCACTGGTCACCATCACATGATCAGCGATGCTTTCTGCAATGCGACCCATGATTGGTCGCTTCAGTGGATCACGATCACCGCCACAACCAAACACACACCAAAGTTCACCAGCTCTTTGCTTTGCAATATCGCGCAATGTTTTTAGAACTTGCTCCAAAGCATCAGGCGTGTGTGCAAAATCAATCACTGCCATAGGCTGCTGAGCAGTTGTTCGAGGGATTAATTCCATGCGTCCCTGAACAGCTTGCAATGCCTCGATAGAATTTTTAGCACTCTTAATTGTTTTCCCGCCAGCCAATAAAGAAGCAAGTACCGCTAAAGTATTGCTAACATTAAAAGCACCAACCGTGCGAGTTTGAATCAAACCAGCATCCTCACCATCAACGATGAGTTGAAACTTCATGCCCTGATCATTCATTTGAAGATCAGTGGCAAGTACTTTTCTAAATGATTGCTTTGCAAAACATGGCAAAGACAATAAATTTTCTGATTTGTTGGCGTAAGCCCAAACAGTGATATCAGCATCACCCATCTTTTTTGCCAAATACTGCAAGCACTCTTGGCCAAAAGAATCATCAGCATTCACCACGACATGTTTAATGCCTGGTAAATCCAAGATTTTCTTTTTAGCAGCGGCGTACTGTTTCATATCACCGTGGTAATCCAGGTGATCCTGACTCAAGTTCGTGATCACAACCGTATCAAAGTGAGTGCCATTCACACGACCTTGATCCAAAGCATGTGAAGATACTTCGACGGCCACACTGCGCGCACCATTTTTTTGAATGTCATTTAACAAACTCTGCATGCGCGCGGCATCAGGTGTTGTAAAACCAGTCATGGTCAGATCATTCACAAGCCCAGCGCCCAAAGTACCAATCACGCCACATGGTTCATCAGCACTGTGCAATGCTTGCGACAACCACTGACTAATTGTTGTTTTGCCATTGGTGCCAGTGATGCCAATCACTCTCATTGATTGACTGGCAAGACCATACCAATTCGCCGCAATTTCTCCAGCCTTTTCAGCCAAATCAGTCACCGCAACACAACGACTATCTTTGCAAATAATTTTTAATTCTTCAGCAAGGCCACTTGGCTCATAGAACACCAATGCAGCCCCCAAACTCAATGCTTGAGGAATGTGAACACGATTGTCAATTAACTGTCGGCTATTACCCACCGGGTAAGCCAGCATCACATCTCCAGCCTTTAATGCTCTTGTGTCTGATGTCATGTGAGCATCAGGCTTTACATGCTCACTGAGCAATAATTCAAGAGGGATGGAGTTGATTGGCAACATGGCGTTCATCTGCTCAATGACACCTTTTGCGTTGAACCGTGTGGTCCAAGCTGTAATTCTTTATCAACCATTTGCTTGACCGCTGCATCAGGTAAAACATTCATGGTGCGCAAAGTACCTGCAACAATATTTGCAAATGCAGGCGCCGCAACAACTCCGCCGTAATAACCACCGGTGCTTGGCTCATCCACCATCACAGCCACCACAATTCTTGGAGCACTCATTGGTGCCATACCCACAAAAAAGCCGCGATATTTATTGGTGGCGTATCCCTTGCCTTCAACCTTGTGCGCTGTTCCAGTTTTACCGCCCACACGGTAACCCATGGTTTGAGCACCAGTTGCAGTACCGCCCGTCTGAGTCACAAGCTCCAACATCTCTCTCATTTGTATGGCTGTCTTGGCAGAGATAACTTGTGTACCTTTTGGAACATCACTTGTCTTATAAATGGTGGCTGGCACAAGCTCACCATCCCGCGCAAAAATACTGTAAGCGCGTGCCATTTGAAATAAAGAAGCAGACAAACCATAACCATAGGACATGGTGGCTTGCTCAATGGGTACCCAATTTTTATATGGTCTGAGTCTTCCGGCAACTGCGCCTGGAAAACCTAGATTAGGTGCTTGACCTAAACCAATCGCCTGGAACATCTCCCACATTTCTTTTGGCTGCAACTGCATAGCCATTTTCACAGTACCAATATTGCTCGACTTTTGCACAATCTCTGAAACCGTTAACACTGGAGAAGGATGAGTGTCAGTGATTGCTTTTTTACCAATTACGATCGATTTGCCTATTGGTACAGATGTATTTGGTTGGACCAAACCTTTTTCCAACGCAAGAGAAATCGCAAACGGTTTCATGGTTGAGCCAGGCTCAAATGTATCCGTTAGCACCCGGTTTCTTAATTGTTCACCGATTAAATTTTTTCTTGAATTAGGGTTATATGTTGGCCAATTGGCCAAGGCCAAAATCTCGCCAGTCTGCACATCCAACACAACAGCACCGGCTGCTTTTGCACGATGCTTTTCTGCAATCGCTTTTAATTCATTAAATGCCAAAAACTGTACTTTGCTGTCAATCGACAACTGCAAGTCCGTCCCATCTTTAGGAGGTCGAATAATTCCTAGATCCTCTACATATCTTCCAAGTCGATCTTGAATCACACGGCGACGACCTGGTTGACCAGCCAAATCCTTTTCTTTTGCCAACTCCATACCCTCTTGGCCACGATCTTCAATGTTGGTGAAACCAACGATGTGAGCCATGGCCTCACCCTCTGGATACAGGCGTTTGTATTCATTATTTTGTGCAATACCAGGAATACCTAATGCTCTGATTTGCTTGGCCACTTCCAAATCCACTTGGCGCTTCAAGAAAACTTGACTTCTTTCAGAGGCAAATTTTTTGCGCAACTCTGCTTCACTGACTTCTAATAATTTAGCCAGTTGCGAAATTTTTTCCTTGGATAAATTTTGAGGAATAGAATCAGGAAATGCAATGATGGCTTTAGCCAACAAACTTGTTGCTAAAACCTCACCGTGACGATCCAAAATTTTTCCGCGGCTTGCAGGCATTTCAATAGAGCGCAAAGTTGCTTTATTACCCTTTTCTTCATAAAAAGAATTACCAAAGCCCTGCACCCAAATTGCACGCACCACCAATGCGCTGAAACCAATAAAAATTAAAAAAAGAATTAGTCTTGAGCGCCACATTGGCAAGCGCAAGACCAGGTTAGGAGTTGATCTGAATGAGCCCTGCATCATCAATCCACCACCACATATTGTGTTCGACTAGGATTAATTGCCTGCATCTTTAATTGTTTACGAGCGATCTCTGTGATTCGAGATGACTTAGATAAATTTCTTTGCTCGTATTCCAATCGTAGCCAATCTTGATTCAAGCGTCGCTCTTCAGTTTGAGCTCTTTCAAGAGCAACATACAAAGACCTGGTTTTTTGTTGAGCAGCCACCAAAGACAATGAGCACAACATCAAAATAATCAAAAGAATGATCGTTGAGCGATTCATGAAGTGGCCCCCATTGGAACAGTCTTCATTTTTCGCATCACCCTCAAAATGGCTGAGCGAGCACGCGGATTTTCTTGAACTTCTTGCTCACTTGGTTTGATGCGACCCAATAACTCTGCCAATGGTTTTGGCATTTGGTTTTCAGTCAAAGGTAAACCTCTTGGCACTGATACCTTAGACAAACCTTGCATGAACTGCTTCACGATTCGATCTTCTAAAGAATGAAAGCTGATGACGGCCAATAGGCCGCCTGGCTTGAGGCAGTTAAATGCTGCTCTCAACCCACTCTCCAAGTCGGTGAGCTCTTCGTTGATATAAATCCGTATAGCTTGAAAGGTGCGCGTGGCCGGATCTTGGCCCGCTTCGCGGGTGCGGACGACACTAGCCACGAGCGACGCGAGTTCTCCGGTCCGAGTGAGGGAATCGCCTTGCTCTCTGCGAGCAACAATCGCCTTTGCAATCTGTAAAGCAAACCGTTCTTCCCCATACTCTTTAATGACCCTCGCTATGTCTTTTTGTTCTGCTACTGCCAACCATTCGGCTGCACTCTGTCCACGAGTGGTGTCCATCCGCATATCCAATGGCCCATCGCCTCGAAATGAAAAGCCACGACTCGGATCGTCGATTTGTGGAGAGCTGATCCCTAGATCCAAGAGCACGCCATCGATAGAGTCGCTCGGAACTTCCTCTGCCATCGAAGCAAAACTCTCGTGAATGATTTGAAAGCGCGGATCTTGAATTGTTTTCGCTTCTGCAATTGCTTGAAGATCTTTGTCGAAGGCAATCAACTTTGATTGCGCATTGAGATGCTTCAGTATTTCTCGGCTGTGACCACCGCGACCAAATGTGCCATCGATGATGGTGATTGATTGTTGTTCTGATGAAGTCGATTCCCCCAATACCGAGGTGACTGCCTCGGCCAGTAATACTGGGCGATGGGTAAATGTCATGGTCGGCCAACATCAGAAGGTGAATTGTTTGAGTGCATCTGGCATGCCTTGTGCGATTGCAACTTGCTCTTTTTGTGCATACGTTGCGGCATCCCATAATTCAAAGTGACTGCCCATTCCCAATAGCATCACATCGCGCTCAATACTTGCGGCAGCTCTTAATTCTGGGGTGACCAAAATTCGACCAGATCCATCCATCTCTATGTCAGAGGCATTACCTAAAAAGATTCGGCGCCACCAGTGGGCATCCATTGGCAATTGTGCGATGCGACCTCTGAATGCTTCCCACTCAGAACGTGGGAAAAGTAACAAGCAACCATCAGGGTGTTTTGTGAGTGTGACTCTGCCTTCGCCTTGTACTTGCAAGGCGTCACGATGCCTTGCAGGAATCACACTTTTCCCCACTTTAGAGGATGCGTAATTCATGGTCAAGTGTTTTAGGTGGTTTTTTTGTAAATTCTTTATTTAGAACAAGCACTTAGACGCACATGTTGATACTATTTTACGAGTAAAAATTCAATAAAAACATAGGGCTGGAAAATACTCTTGAGAAGTTAGCTTAGGGTTAGATGCGGTAAGCGGTGACGGTCATTACTTTGGCCATTGTTTTCATGACCTTTTGAACAGCGCTTGGCAATTCAACTCCACCCTCTTGAATGGCCATTTGTCCGTGTGCAATTTCATCGGCACGCATTTGAGCAACAATCGCACGTGAGCGATGATCATTGCTTGGTAATTCTTTTAAGTGATCATCCAGATGATGCTCCACTTGTTTTTCTGTTTCAGCAACGAATCCTAAACTAATTTTGTCACCTGCTAAACCAGCGATTGAACCAAGCACAAATGATCCCACATACCAAACAGGATTAAGTAAACTTGGACGAGAATCTAATTCTTCCAATCGCCTCTCGCACCAAGCCAGGTGGTCTTCTTCCTCAACCGCAGCATGCTCTAATTTATTTTTTAAGTCATCACTTTTTGCGTGTAACTTTTGTGATTGATACAAAGCCTGCGCACAAACTTCTCCCACATGATTAACGCGCATCAAGCCAGCAGCATGTTTTTTTTCTTCAGCGCTTAATTCAGTTTCACTCATTGTTGACGCATCTGGAACAGGTCGTCTCATGGGAGTTGCACCAACTATTGAACGCAATGCGCGATCAAATTCGATGATGAAACCATCAATAGGATGTTTGGATGATTTTGCAAATGAGCTCATAGGAATATCTTAAACGCTCAGACGATTATTAGTTTTGACACATATCAGGGGTTTTTGTTGTTTTATTACAACATTAATCACACAAATACCCTTAATTTTAATAGTTAACTTGGTTTATTAATGACTTTATTGTTATCTTTGTAATAGGTTCTTATGTAGAACCTGTAAAAAAACACGTCATTTGTTGTTTTTTTACATCACTACTTTTACGGAGAAACAATGAAGAAATCGCTCATCAGCGTAGCGGTGATGTCCCTTATGGCCTCACCACTGGTCACCAAAAGTGCCCAGGCTCAATCCAATGTCACCATTTACGGCACGGTTGATGCTGGCATGAGGTATCAAAATCATGCAGGCAAAGATCACTTAGGCAATAGCAAAGATTCTCAGTTCAGCACTAACTCAGGAGGTTTATCAGCACCTCACCTCGGTTTTAAAGGAGAAGAAAATTTAGGTGGCGGTAATAAAACTTTTTTCAAACTAGAAACTGGCTTTGATATGAACACGGGTGACAACAATTCATCCAGTGACACATCAGTGCACGGCAAAAAATCAGACAACAAAAGTTTCTTTGGACGCCAAGCGCATTTAGGCATCAGCAATCAATCCTTAGGTCAACTAATCCTCGGTCGTCAGAACACTGTTGGCTATGACACGATCAAAGATTTTGATCCGACGAATAACTTGAACCAAAAAGGTTTGATTCATTATTTGAGTGGCTACACTGATTTGAAAAATAATCACAATCGTTCTGATGGCACCATCAAGTATCAACACCAACTCAATCGTGTGACATTTTTAGCGAGCTATCAAAGTGGCAATCAAATCGGTTCAGTAAAGCATGGCAGCAGCACTGCAATTGGTTTGAAGTATCGAGATGCCCATTGGTCTGTGGGTGGATCGTTCACAGAGATTGATGTTGCTAAATCAGCCGGCACTGCTGCTAAATCATCTCAATCATTGGGCTCAACAAAGATCATTAACTTTGGTGGTGAATATCGCTTGAATCGCTGGACATTTAAATCTGGCATGTCTCACTCAAAGCTGCCAGCCATTCAGCGTGGCAGCATCTTCCAAACAATTCATCAGTCATCTCCGGAAAGAGATCAATTGGCATCTGATGTATTTGTGAGTGCTTGGGGTATGCAATATCAATTAAGTCCTAAGGTGGACTTAGGTCTTGCTCACTACACAAAATTGCACCACGATCACAAGAGTCGTCTTCTAATCGACAAAGATAAAAGCTTGGTCATCACCAGCGTTTATAAACTGTCAAAACAAACTGATATCTATGGCTTCTTAGATCAACACCGTAATTCAAATGGTGTTGCCAAAGGCAATCATCAGAAAAGTCAGTATGGTGTGACAGCAGGATTAAGACACAAGTTTTAATCCCACCACTAGGCTGGGCTTGCTTTGATTTGGCTTAGTTAAGCTTAAACAAGCACTTCAGCTTTACAAGCTGTTTTAGTCTTCAAGCCTAGCTCAGCCAATAGCTCACGATCGGCATCTGCCTCCGGATTGTCGGTTGTGAGCAATTTATCGCCGTAGAAAATTGAATTGGCGCCCGCCATGAAACACATTGCTTGAACTGGGCGACCCAATTCTTGACGACCGGCTGATAGACGAACCCTTGCTGTTGGCATGGTGATACGTGCAATCGCAATCGTTCTCACAAACTCCAAAGGATCAACACCTTTTTGATCTTCTAATGGAGTGCCAGGAACTGGTACCAAATGATTGATAGGCACTGATTCTGGGTATGGATTTAAATTCGCTAGCTTGGCGATCAATCCAGCACGTTGGCGACGAGTTTCGCCCATACCAATGATGCCGCCACAACAAACAGACATGCCTGCACTGCGCACACTTTGTAATGTATCTAAGCGATCTTGGTACTGACGTGTGTTGATCACTGAACCGTAGAAATCTTCGCTGGTATCAAGATTGTGGTTGTAATAATCAAGACCCGCATCACCCAGAGCTTTGGCTTGTTCAGGAGCCAACATGCCCAATGTGGCGCAAGTCTCCAAACCTAAATCTTTAACGCCTTTGATCATGGCAACCACTTTTTCGATATCGCGGTCTTTTGGTTCGCGCCAAGCAGCGCCCATGCAAAAACGATTAGACCCAGCTTCTTTTGCAGCTTTCGCTGCGGCCAAAACTTCTTCGACATCCATCAACTTAGTTGCTTTGACATCGGTGTGATATCTGGCCGCTTGTGGGCAATATCCGCAATCCTCAGGGCATCCACCCGTTTTGATTGACAACAAAGTAGCCAACTCAATATCACCCTCTGGAAAGTTTTTTTGATGGACTTGTGCTGCGCGAGCCATCAATTCATTCATGGGCAATTCATAGAGCTCTAAGACCTGCTCAACAGAAATGGAAGAGTGTTTTTTAGGGTCATTCATAGTCATAATTGCCAATGATACAGGTCGAAGTGTTCAAATAGAGGGTATGCGCTACATCCTAACTTTTATTTCTTTAAGTATCCTGACCTTTGCGTCTTATGCAGAAAAGTCATGGCCCAATCGCAGTTCAGAGCCGGTCAGAATCATTGTCACCTTTACGCCTGGTGGCGCACCCGATATTTTGGCCAGGATTTTGGCAGAACATTGGCAAAAAGACCTTAATAATCAGGTAATTGTTGAAAATAAACCCGGTGCTGGCGGCAATATTGGCACTGAGATAACTGCTAAAGCTCAGCCCAACGGTCACACTTTGGTGATTGGCACAATTGGTACCCTGACCATCAATCCGTTTTTATATAAAAATCTTAACTATGATCCTCACAAAGATTTAGAGTCGATCACTTTTTTAGCCAGCACTCCCAATGTATTGGTATTGAATAAACATGTTCCTGCAACAGATGCAAAAAGTTTGATTGCTTTAGCCAAGTCAAAGCCTCATGATTTAAGTTACTCATCCTCCGGCATCGGAACATCGATTCATTTATCAGGTGAACTATTTCAACAACTGACCAAAACAAAAATCAAACACATCCCATACAAAGGCAGAGCTCAAGCCATACCGGATTTATTAGGTGGGCGAGTACAGATGAGTTTTGATAACTTGGCTTCTGCATTACCCTTGATTAGATCAGGTGACTTAAAAGCAATTGGGGTCACCAGCATGCAGCGCTCGATACACGCACCAGACATCCCTACCTTGAGTGAGTCTGGCGTCCCTGGCCTGAAAAAATTTGAAGTCACTTCTTGGTTCTCTCTGATGGGACCTGCAGGAATGAATAAAGCTGACGTACAAAAGATTGCTCAAGAGACAAAACGCATCCTGAATCTTCCTGAAGTGAAAGAACGACTTTCAGCCATCGGCTTAGAGGCAAATCCTCAAGGACCTGAAGCATTGAATCAATTGATTCAACAAGACTCCAGACGATGGTCCAAGTTGATCGAGGAAACAGGAATCAAAGCCGAATGAGCCCTAAAACCTCTTCACTCTCTCAAGATCTTGTAGAGCGCAGTTTGGTATCTGTGTGGCATCCTTGCACTCAAATGAAACACCATGAGCAATTTCCCTTGGTGGCGATTTCTCATGGCAAAGGCGCATGGTTATACGATCATGATGGCAATCGCTACTTGGATGCCATCAGCTCTTGGTGGGTCAATTTATTTGGTCATGCCAACCCATCGATCAATCAGGCATTGAAAGATCAACTGGACTCTTTAGAGCATGTGATGTTGGCAGGTTTCACGCACAAACCTGTGGTGGAACTATCAGAGCGCCTAAGCGCACTGACCCAACATCAATTGGGTCACACTTTTTATGCATCTGATGGCGCATCAGCGATCGAGATGGCATTGAAGATGAGCTTTCATTATTGGCAGAACAAAGGCTTGCTAGATAAAAAAGAATTCATCTGCCTTAAAAATAGTTATCACGGTGAAACCATGGGTGCCTTGGCTGTGACGGACATTGCGATCTTTAAAGAAACGTATGGTCCACTGACTCACCCAGCTCACATTGTTGCAAACCCCGATGCACGTCTTGCAACAGGCACTCAAACCGCCAGAGACATCGCAACAAGCGCGCTTAAAAATTTAGAAGAGTTATTGAGTAAGCAGTCAAAAAATATTGCGGCATTGATTGTTGAACCATTGGTTCAATGCGCCTCAGGCATGGTCATGCATGATCCTTCTTACCTTCAAGGCATCAGAAAACTTTGCGATCAATATCAAATACATTTGATCGCCGATGAAATCGCTGTGGGTTGCGGCAGAACAGGTACCTTCTTTGCCGTTGAACAAGCGGGCATATGGCCTGACTTTTTAGCTCTATCTAAAGGCATCAGCGGTGGTTACTTACCACTATCGCTCGTCATGACGATTGATGAGATTTATGAGGCCTTCTACCACCAAGATGTGCGCAAAGGATTTTTGCACTCTCATTCATACACAGGCAATCCTTTGGCTTGTAGAGCAGCCTTGGCCACATTGGATATTTTTGAAAAAGAAAATGTCTTAGAAAAGAACAAGGTTCTTGCGCAGCAATTAGCGGCAGCTTTTGCTTGGACCAAAGAAGACAAACGCATCATTCATTTCAGGCAAGCAGGCATGATCCTGGCCTTTGATATCAAGCCAGAGTATCTTTGCGAGAATTTCTCAAAAGAATTTTTTGCGCACGCTTTAAATCAAGGTGTGCTGGTTCGCCCAATTGGTGCGACGATTTACATCATGCCGCCGTATATCATCAGCTCTGATGAAATCACTCACTTATCAAAGGGCATTCAAGCAAGCTTGAATGCCACAGTTAAAGCATGACCCTCAGATACATCGACCATTTCAATCATCTTCTGGGCGACTTAGAACAGCAGTCGCTTAAAAGAACGCTGAAGATTTGTGACAGCGCCAGTGCGCCTGTGATGACAATTGATGGTCAAGCCATGCTGACTTTTTGCAGCAATGACTATTTGGGACTGGCCAATCATCCTGAATTAGCCGAAGCAATTTCTGAAGGTCTACAACTCTTTGGATCAGGCAGTGGCGCATCTCACATGATCAGCGGTCATCATCGTCCGCATGATGATCTAGAAAAAGCTTTGGCGAAAACTCAAGAGGCATTCATTCCAGAAGTTCGCGCATTGTTTTTTAGCACGGGCTATATGGCCAATCTAGCGGCCATCACTGCGATCAGTAGCAGCCTTGGATCCAATCAAGTGATGAGCATCTACTCTGAAGAGTTGAACCATGCATCACTGATCGACGGCGTTCGTTTAGCCAGCAAACAAAATCAAGCCAAAGTACAAGTCTTTCCTCACCAAGACATTCAAGCCCTTGAACAACTCCTAGCTAATGACACCAATGAATTTAAATTGATTGTCACTGATGGCGTCTTCAGCATGGATGGTGATCTTGCACAAGTCAGCGCATTACTCAAACTGGCTCATCAATACGATGCTTTGATTTTGGTCGATGATGCTCACGGCTTTGGCGTTCTTGGTCAACACGGTTTTGGCATTCTTGAACATGCTGGCATTCAAAAATCTGATGAAGCTGCATCAAGAATCATTTATATCGGCACCCTGGGTAAAGCGGCCGGTATCAGTGGTGCATTTATTGCAGGACATCAGACATTGGTGGAGTGGATTTTACAAAAAGGTCGTCCTTACATTTACACCACTGCGTCTCCGCCTGCGATTGCTCACGGCTTACTCAAAAGCTTAGAGTTGATCTCTGACAACTCTTATCGAACAGCACTGAATCACAATATTCAATATTGGAAAAAAACACTGCGCCTAAAAAAATGGGGGCTGATGCCATCAGACACAGCCATCCAACCAATCATGATTGGTAAAACTGAAGACGCATTGAAAGTGGCTCAACAACTTTATAAAAAGAATATCTGGGTACCAGCAATCAGACCTCCGACTGTACCAGCGAATACCGCCAGACTGCGCATCACATTCTCAGCAAGCCACACAACTGAACAGATTGATCAATTAATTCAAGCGCTGATGGAGATTGAAGATGACCTTTAAATCTAATAATCCTGGCGAACTTGGCAAAGCTGGTTTTTTCGTGACCGGCACGGACACAGAAGTTGGTAAGACTTTAATTTCTGGCGCCTTGATCACCCACTTAAAAAAACAACACGCTGTGGTTGCCGCTTTCAAACCTGTGGTTGCTGGCTTAAGAGACATTGCTGGAAAGATGTGCAATGAAGACATCTTGGCACTATCCAGCGTTATGACTTATAAATCACGAGAAGATAATTTGGATATTTGCCCATACCAACTCACAACCCCAGCAGCCCCTCATTTGGTTGCAAAAGCATCTGGCATACATCTTGATTATTCAGCAATGCTCAATGCCTTCAAAGATTTGCGCGAGAAATCAGATGCAATCGTGGTTGAAGGGGTTGGTGGTTTCAAGGTGCCGTTTCATGACGACAAAACAAGCGCTGACTTTGCCCAAGATATCGGACTACCCATCGTCCTGGTGGTTGGCATGAGATTGGGCTGTATTAATCACGCACTGCTCACGGTTGAAGCCATTCAAGCAAGAGGCTTGCGCTTGGCTGGATGGGTAGCCAACACCCTAGGTCCTATGACACTGCTTCAAGAAAATATTGCGACCTTAGAACACCTGATACCAGCACCTCTGATGGGAGTTATTCCAGAGCTACCCAAAGAGATCATTCAAGTGCCTTACAGCATCAGCGCCATGGAAAAAGCTGCCAGTT
>CAYYOB010000017.1:0-16737 GCA_964473225.1 uncultured Polynucleobacter sp. | reverse complement strand
TCACCGATTGAATATGCGGTTTACGATCCAGACAGTCAAATGCTCAAAGGATTTTTAGCTGGCTTAAAAGGTCACCTCACCCCAGATGGTGAAGGATGGTTAATTTTGTCAGATCTAGCAGAGCACCTAGGCTTAAGAACACGCGCAGAGTTGTCGTCATGGATTGAGACTGCAGGACTAAAAGTATTGGGTCGCAATGATGTCAGACCAACCCACATCAAAGCACTAGACACTCAAGATCCTTTGTATCGCGCGAGAGCTGCTGAAGTAACCTCTCTATGGAGATTGGCAGCTGCTTGATTTAAATAGATTCTTATAAGCTCGCTAGATTTAGAGTTAATCTAATCAAAGAAAAAAGCCTCATCCGAAGATGAGGCTTTTTAATTGGTGGAGCCGGCGGGGATCGAACCCGCGTCCGTAAATCCTCCACATAGAGTTCTACATACTTAGTTGTGTCATTTAATTTAACCAGCCTGTCACGGACCAACACGTTACAAACTAGCGATTCACTAAATTTTCGAGTTACACATCGTGACATTATGTAACCTTATCTCTTGTAAATGACCCTGATCTAACTTGCGTTAGCTGACCCAAGAGAGAATCAGTTCAGGGGCAACCGCAATTAAGCGGCTAGTGCGAAACGTTCGTCGTTTGCAGTTGTTGCATTCCCATTGTTTTACGAGATGACGGGTCCTCGGTATGCCCTCAATGCTTTGCAATCCACGTCGAAACCATGTCGGCCCCGATATACGCATATCAGTAAAGGTATTTTATTCCTTTTACCAAAAAGACGCTGATTTATTCCAAAAGACTCATTTCCGCTACCCTTTCTTGTACTTTGATTTGCGTCAGCAAATCTTCCCAAGTTTCATTAAGCTGCTGCGTGCTTCTTGGGGAAGCAGCAATTAAGACCAAAAGAAATCCCTCTTCATCAAACATCTCAATTGAATATGAATCTTCTTGATGATTGATAAAAATTTTAGGCATCTGCTTTAAATTCAAATGGCAATTGAATTGCTGATTACTTAAATGCAACCAATCGTTGCGCTCTTCAATTTCATCAACAACTCCGTCGTGGGATTGTTTTGCTCCATCATTTAGCACAGTAATTGTTAAGGGTACCTTGGCTTGCACCACTGAGCTCAACAAGAATTGAGCCTCATCAAACTCTATTAACTTTTTCTGATTAGCGTAGCGCTCTTCTATCATTGCGGCCAGAGCACCTTTGTCAAAATGCTGATCATGATCTAATTTATCTTGAACAGTGACCCCAGGATCTTGATTTGAATCAGCCCATTTTTTAGCAAGATCATCGAAATACCATTGATGACTGTGTGGCAAAAGAAAAATCTTATGAACGGGCTCTCCAAATTCATTAAAGAACTGAATGCTTCGTTCTAAAACATTAGATTTACATTCTTCAAAAAGATAGCCATATTCCCATCGTTCAAACATCAAACGCATTGCTAATTCATCAGAATGAACCATTCCAATATCATCACTTGAAGAGCTGTGCTTATAAAAAGCTAGGTTTTCATGAACTGCATGAGCGTTTCTGGTCAGACTCATGACCTCGCCAAAGCCTTGTATGTCTTGAATGATGTTTGACCACAATGGCTTTAATCGAATAGCTCTGGCCAAATGGGGAGATGTCTTGATTGATTCCAGCTTGGTGACTCCCACATGAGAATCAATCAACTCAAGTTCTGAGACATTTAAAAATGATGCTATTTCTCGATGGCGATGTTTCTTTTCAACTCTTAACGAAGCAAAGCTTTTACGAATATCGTGAAACGTACTGCACATAAGCCCTCCTATAAAAATAGGCACTGGCTTGCTAAAGGAGAATTAACAGCTGGCTTGTGCGAAATGAGTGAACTGCAAACACCATCTTACATGAGAATGATTCTCAACAATGACAGTATGGAAAAGATTAGTCAACCCAATGAGGGTCTTTCATGTGGATCGCCATCAAAGTCCTAATGAACAGACCCACAATCAAAACAGTTGTAAAAGCTAAAGCAACATAAGCAAGATATATGGCAGCAGGCACAAACAAGGCATAGTTAAATGCCGCCACAGTGAAGGATGCTGATGGGAATGAATAAGCCCACCAAGACATAAAGAAAGGTAGTTTTGCAAACTTTTTAAATTGCGTGATCAAAAAGAAAGCAAAGAAAAATCCAATCGCGATCAAGATGTGCGCAAAAGGATCAAGGCCCTGCTCTACTGTTCTTTGAGTCAACAAAAGCCACGATGAGAAAGCAACCGTTGGCGGGGCCAAAAAGATGGCCATGGTTGGCTTTAAACGATCAGGCAACGGTGGTTGAACAAACATCAAGCGGTGCATCACCAACGATAAAAGAACCACCCAAAAGATCAGACCAACGCCGAAAAAGAACCATGAGATTTCAAAATAGCCGAGTTTCACACCAGCCAAAGGAATCACCACATTACCAACTGCTGGAATAAACCAGACTGGGCATGCATGAGCTGCTTGCAAACTTTCACGGTGAACCCAAGCGTTCACAACTGCCAATAAAGCAATTAAATGTAAGCCTGCACCCAAAAGCCAAACAATCTCAGCCACCTCAAATGAATAAGGAACAATCACCGCTGCTAACAAACAAACACCCACTGAAATAGCTCCAAAGAATGAAGACTTAACAGGATGGTTCCACTCTTCGACTAATTTTTCAGGTGTCTGCAATTGCTTACGCAGCAAGCCCAAAGCAAGTACCAAAAAGACCCCCACGGCCAAAAAGCCAAAAGCCAGGGAAACATGTTGAGCAAATCTCATTTGAATCACATGAGAAAACTTTGACCAGCTCAAAGACAGGCCTGACAAACCCATGACCATGGCAAAGGCTGAAACAGGGGGTGCAGCTAAAAATGTTCTCATGGCTACCAATATGATTGAGTGACTAATATTGTTGTTATTTAAAGACTTATCAATTTTGCTAGAAATAAGTTTCGTACGCAATCATAATGGGAATATGACCATTAATGTGTTGAGCTGCATCAGCTTATTGTTTTACCTAAGTCTTGTTTTAGTGCCTCTGGGCATTTCTATGATGCTCAGCCTGCCAAATAGACCATGGCTTGATGAACTTTCCTCAAGCTTTGCCATGATTGGCTTCAATATTGTTCTCATTGAGTTTTGGCTCTCTGGAAGAGTGAAGTCGCTATCAAGAGTCTTAGGCGTTGATTGGGTCTTACAAGTACATCAATTATTTGCCAGAACCGCTTTGGTATTTTTACTAATTCACCCTTTCATGTACACGCTCCCCAGTCAACCAATCTGGATGACAAGCCCATCTCATCAAGAATTTCTTGGCTTAACCCTCACTTCAGGCCTAACGGGGATGTTGAGTTTGTTTGCATTGATTTCTCTTGTAGGTCTAGCCATCATGAGAAAAGGTTCTGATCTTAGCTACGAGGCTTGGAGATTGAGTCATGTGATTCTGGCACTCATCATCGCTAGCGTTGGCTTTTTTCACACCATCGATGCTGGCAGATACGCCCAAGAAGATTGGATGAAAGCCTATTGGCAGTTCATGTTGGGGCTCGCTCTAGCGAGCCTTGCATGGACCTACATCATCAAACCTTTAATACAAAATAAAAATGCTCATGAGGTCACATCTATCAAGCAAGTATCTTTGAATATTTGGGAGTTGATCATCAAACATTCAAAGGCAAAAAAGATCAATTACCAAGGCGGTCAATTTGCTTGGCTAAAAATTGGTAGCAGCTCACCCATGCCCGAGAACCCCTTCTCCATTGCATCTTGCTCAAGACAAGACTCTTCTGAGGTCAGCTTCTTGATCAAAGATGTGGGTGACTTCACCCACCAAGTTAGTCAACTTCAAATTGGTCAGAAGGTCTTCATCGATGCTCCTTATGGCAATTTTGGTGCAGAGGCTCTTTCAGTTGAGCATGATCAACTGGTCATGATTGCAGGTGGAGTTGGCATAGCACCCATGATCAGTGTCTTGCGCCAGATAGAGCGCGATCAAGACCCAAAAGTCTTGGCTAAGAAAATCTTATTGATTTACGGCAATCGAGTGGCGGAGCAAGCAGTCAATCTCAAAGAGATGGTTCATCTTGAATCATTCAAGAACCTGACGGTGGTTCAATTAGTATCTGAACCAAGCAAGGATTGGCAAGGTCTAACGGGTGTGCTGGATGCATCCACACTTGAAAGAATACTTAACACTCATGAAATCAATGTGAAGTCTGCACAGTTCATGATTTGTGGTCCTGCAGAAATGATCGACGCTGTTGAAATAAGTCTTGATCAATTTGGCGCCCCCTTGGCGAATATTGATTCAGAAAAATTTCAATACGATTTCGGGAAAATGAATCCTAAAAATAAGCGCAGTGTGATCAGCGCTCTATTAGGAACTGCTGCACTTCTTGCAGCAGCCATCTACGGCGCACTTCACTGATACTCAATAAATCAAGAGTCTGTTGGCTTTAAGAACATAACTGATTTAAGAACTCGAGCGTTTTAAGAACTCGAACGCTCCAAGAGATCTTCCCAGCGAGACATCAGTGAACTTAGCTTGGCTTCAATGATTTTCAAATTTTCTTGTAAAGAAATCACATCAGCTGGTCTATTTTTATAGATCTCTGGATCCCCTAAACTTTCACTGATGCTTGCCTGCTCTTTTTCAAGATCATCAATTTGCAGAGGAATGGCCTCAAGCTCAGCTCGCTCTTTGCTATTTAACTTTTGTACTGTTGATTTTTGAGGCTTTGGTGTTTCTTTGGTTGGCTCAGGTGTAGAAGGTTTAGATTTGGTCGACTCAGTACTGCCGGCTTGATTGCTTCGATATTCTTCTGAGCGTTTCTTCTGAATCTTCCAATCTTCGTAGCCACCCTCGTATTCACGCCAAAAGCCATCTCCCTCGTAAGCGATGATTGAAGTGACGACGTTATCCAGAAAGGCTCTGTCATGGCTCACCAAGAAAACAGTGCCTTTGTAATCTTGTAGCAGTTGCTCTAAGAGTTCCAGAGTATCTATGTCTAAATCGTTGGTCGGCTCATCAAGAACCAGAACGTTAGCTGGTCGTGCAAATAATCGGGCCAACAAGAGTCGATTGCGCTCGCCACCCGATAAAGTACTCACGGGTGAATTTGCTCTCTCTGGAGAAAACAAGAAATCATTCAGATAACTTTTAACGTGCTTGCGCGCGCCATTGATTTCAATCCACTCACTACCAGGACTGATGTAGTCCTCCAGCGTTGCGTTCAGATCAAGACCTTCGCGCATTTGGTCAAAGTAGGCGATATCAATTTGAGAGCCCATTGTGGCCGTACCGCTGTCTGGCTGAATCGATCCAAGGATTAATTTAAGCAACGTTGTTTTACCAGCTCCGTTAGGACCCAATAAGCCAACCTTGTCGCCACGCAAGATGGTGGCGGTGAAGTCTTTAACAATCGGTCGATCATAAGATTTGCTGACGTTTTCTAAATCAGCCACAATCTTTCCACTGCGATTACCAGAAGCAACCGATAACTTGATCTGCCCCATCGCATCTCTTCGTGCAGCTCGTATTTCTCTCAGCTTTTCAAGACGTGCAATACGACCAACACTTCGGGTTCTGCGAGCTTCAACCCCTTTACGGATCCAAACCTCTTCTTGCGCTAACAATTTGTCAGCTCGGGCATTGGCCAATGCCTCGGAAGCTATTTCTTGCTCTTTTAAAGTTTCATACGCCGTGAAGTTACCCGGGTAGCTTCTCAAGATGCCTCGATCAAGCTCAACGATTTGAGTGCTCACAGCATCCAAAAAGGCACGGTCATGGGTGATCAAGACCACTGAACCTTTGAACGCTTTTAATAATTCTTCTAACCAAGTGATGGAATCCAGATCAAGGTGGTTCGTAGGCTCATCCAAGAAGAGAACATCAGGCACTGCCACCAATGCCTGAGCCAAAGCGACACGCTTACGATTACCGCCGGATAAAGAACCGATTGCAACATCCGGATCTAAATGCAAACGATCCAAGGTTTCATGAACGCGCTGCTCCCAATTCCAACCGCTCATTGACTCTAGTTGAGATTGGATTTCATCCAAACGATGATGGGAATCATCGTTCCACTCAGCAACGCTGAGTTCTTCATATTCTTCTCTGAGAGCCTTGACCTCAGCCACCCCCTGTGAAACTGCATGAAATACTGTTTCTACAGGATCAAAGACTGGCTCCTGAGCAACATAGGCCATTCTTAAGCCCTGTTGGTACTGCAAACTGCCATCATCAAGTTTCTCTAAACCCGCTAAAATCTTGAGTAAGGATGACTTGCCAGTGCCGTTTCGACCAATTAAGCCAATCCGTTCACTGGATTCGAGTGAAAATTGGGTGCCAGCCAGCAGGTCTACGTGGCCAAAAGCCAGTTTTGCATCATTTAAAACAATTAAAGCCATAATCACATTATCGCGGTTAAATTTAAAAAGAGACCAATCATATGCATGGAGCAGATTTCATCAAAGACTTGGCAGTCATCATGCTGACTGCCGGCGTGGTCACGGTGATCTTCCATTACCTAAAACAACCGGTTGTTTTGGGTTACATCATTGCGGGCCTCATTATCGGTCCATATACAAGTGCTGTTCAATTTATTTCTGACGAGAAGACCATTAAAACTCTTGGAGAGCTTGGCGTTGTCTTCTTGATGTTTGGCTTAGGTCTTGAATTTAGCTTGAGAAAGCTTGCCAAAGTGGGTGCCACTGCTTTTGTGGCGGCCATTGCACAAATTGTGCTACTCATTTGGGCTGGCTATGAAATTGGGCGCTTCTTTAATTGGTCATCCATGGACTCCATCTTCTTGGGCGCGATGATGGCGATCTCTTCAACCACCATCACCGTTAAAGCCCTTGAAGAACTGGGCTTAAAGAAAGAAAAGTTTGCCCACCTCATTTATGGCATTTTGATTGTTGAAGATATTGCAGCCATCAGCTTGATCGTGATGCTCACGGGTATTGCCACAACCGGTCAATTAGCCGCGGTTGATGCGGCCATGACCATTGGTGAGTTAATTTTGTTCATGACCATTTCTTTGGCGGCTGGTATCTTGCTAATCCCTCGCCTATTGAATGTGGTGGCAAAGTTTCATCGCAAAGAAATGTTACTAGTCACCGTGCTAGGTCTTTGCTTTGGCTTCTGTCTGTTGGTTATAAAGATGGAGTACAGCGTTGCTTTGGGCGCATTCTTAATCGGCGCCATCATGGCAGAGTCTCGCCATATTCATTCAATTGAAAAGTTGATTGAACCAGTCAAAGACATGTTCATTGCCATTTTCTTTGTGACCATTGGTCTTCTTTTAGATCCCGGTGTTATGTGGAAATACGCAGTTCCAATTGCACTCATCAGCTTTGCCGTGATAGCCATCAAAGTTGTTTCATGCAGCATGGGCACCTTTGTGACTGGCCACGATGGCAGAACATCGATGCGCGTTGGCATGGGTAAGGCTCAAATTGGAGAATTCTCATTCATCATTGCATCGCTTGGATTAACACTGAACGTGACCAGCGACTTCTTGTACCCAATTGTGGTGGCAGTCTCCACCATCACCACCCTTTTCACACCCTACTTGATCAAAGGGTCGGATCCAATGAGTGATTGGATGGGCAAGCGCATTCCCAATCCAATTAAAAATGTCTTCGTCCAATATTCAGAATGGCTTGGTCAAATTCGCTCTGATGATCAAATGCGTTCTGATATCAGACCTTTTGTCAGAAGAATCACATTCCACGTTTTTGTGAATGCTTGCGTGGTCATCACCCTGTTCTTATCGGCAACCAAAGTATTTGCCTTCATCAATGGTTATGTGGATACAGGCCATTTGATTTGGTTCACCGAGATTTATCAACAGGCCTTCATGTGGGCAACAAGCTTGCTGCTATCAGCGCCATTCTTGTTTGCCATTTACAAAAAACTTGAGGCGCTTGGCATGCTCTTGGCTGATGCAAGACTTCATTCTAAAAATCATTCACCTGAAGATAGCATCGCCACTCAAATGCTCTTCACCCAATTGATGCCAGTTTTAGCGATCGTTTCCTTGATGGTTTTGGTTTCAGCCTTGAGCTCAAGCATCTTGCCTCCGGTCGGCATGCTCTTCATCCTAGCCATTCTGATGGGCACAGTGATTTACTTGCTGCGCAAACAACTCATGAAGATTCACACCAAACTTCAAGTGGCCTTAACCGAATCATTCAAAGAAAATAGTCAAACTCCGCAGCCTTAATGATCTGGATGACATCCATCATTTTGGCTACGACCTAGCAAGTAAGCGATAATCACCCCTGTGGAAAAAGTACGCATTTCAAAACTAATGTCTGAGCAAGGAATTTGCTCAAGACGCGAAGCTGATAACTATATCGAGCAAGGCTTGGTATTGGTGGATGGCGAAGTTGTCAGCGAATTGGGCGCAAGAGCCTTTCCAAATCAAAAAATCGAATTAAAGAAAGCGGCGATTGCACAACAAGCTCGTCGCTACACCATCATCCTCAATAAACCAGTTGGGTATATCTCTCACTTCGATGAAGATCGAGAGTACAAACCTGCTGCTTCTCTGATCACGCCAGAAAATCAATTTGTGCACCAGTTATCAGCTAATCTTCCGGGCAAATTCAACACCCGTGGTCTAGCACCTGCTGGTCGTTTAGATATCGACTCAAGCGGCTTACTGGTGCTCACTCAAGATGGTCGCATTGCCAAGCTATTGATTGGCGAAAACAGCCCGATCGAAAAAGAATATTTGGTGCGAGTCGAAGGCACTCTAACTCCAGAAGGTTTACGACTTCTCAATCATGGCTTAAAGCTCGATGATGAAGCTTTGAAGCCAGCCAAAGTTAGTTGGCAAAATACCGATCAATTGCGCTTTGTTTTGCGTGAAGGCAAAAAACGTCAAATTCGTCGCATGTGCGAATTGGTTGGCTTAAAAGTGATTGGTCTAAAACGTATTCGTATTGGACAAATACCTCTGGGCAATCTCCCTGTTGGCCAATGGCGCCACTTGGGCCCTAATGAGAAATTCTAGATAGCCCTGAGCTGTCCATATAAGGCTTTTCTCTTCTTTTTTAAGTATTTTGAGCAGATTGGGTGCTTGTTTTGCTCACAATCTGAAATACCCCTAGCAAAAGACTGGCTTAACGGGCAAAAAGCCCTGAAAACGCCTAAAATACGCCCTATGAAAACACCTGAACTTTTAGCTCCTGCTGGTAGCCTGACCATGCTCAATACCGCCTTCGACTTTGGTGCGACGGCTGTTTATGCTGGTCAGCCAAGATACTCATTGCGTGTTCGCAACAATGACTTTGGCAACATTGAAGTTTTGCGCGAAGGCATTGAGACAGCTCACGCTCAAGGCAAGAACTTTTACCTGGTTTCAAACATCTTCCCTCATGGCGCAAAAACACGCACCTATGTCAAAGATATGGAGCCTGTGATTGCACTTAAACCAGATGCATTGATCATGTCAGATCCCGGTTTGATCATGTTGGTTAGAGAAAACTGGCCAGACATGCCGATCCATTTATCAGTTCAAGCGAACACAGTGAATGGTCATGCTGCAAAGTTTTGGCGTTCAGTCGGCGTGAGCCGAGTGATCCTTTCAAGAGAACTGTCTCTTGATGAAATCGAAGCAGTTCGTCAAGACTGCCCAGAAATGGAAGTTGAAGTATTCATTCACGGTGCTTTGTGCATTGCTTATTCTGGTCGTTGCCTATTGTCTGGTTACTTCAACCACCGCGATCCTAACCAAGGCACATGCACCAACTCATGCCGCTGGGACTACAAAGTAGCCAAAGCTGATGAAGATGCGACTGGTGACATCTATCTTCTAGAAGAAGGCAATCGCCCAGGCGAATGGATGCCGATCGAAGAAGACATGCACGGCACATACATTTTGAACTCAAAAGATTTGCGCGCGATTGAACACGTTCAACGCCTCACAGAAATGGGCATTGACTCTTTCAAGATTGAAGGCAGAACCAAATCCCCTTACTACGTGGCAAGAACAGCTCAAGCCTATCGCTCTGCGATCGATGATGCCGTGGCTGGTCGCCCATTCAATCCAGTGTTGATGGGTCATCTAGAAGGTTTGGCGAATCGTGGCTACACCGATGGTTTCTATGTCCGTCACCCAGACAAAGATCAGCAAAATTATTTGCGCGGTTTCTCACTCTCAGGTCGCAGCCTTTATGTTGGCAACGTGATTGATGTTGATAATGAAAAACAATTGGTCAAGATTGAAGTGAAGAACCGCTTCTCTGTTGGCGATAAATTAGAAATTATTCAGCCAAGCGGCAATACCGACTTTGTGATTGAAGAAATTTTCAGTCAAAAAGGGGAGCCGATGCGCGTTGTTCCTGGCGCAGGTTATACAGTTTGGGCAAAACTTCCAATGAACAGCAATGGTGCATTCCTTGCACGTTATGTTGAGCAAGAAAATGCTTCTAAGATTGAGCAGATTCCAATTATGGAAGCCTGATCATCAATTGACTGGTATTCTGATAGGGCTTAAAGGGGCTTAACTCTTTTAAGCCCTTTTTTATTAACTGACTGACTTTGGCACAAGACTTGCATTGATAATTGAATGAACATGAAAGTATCTCTAAAGCACGTCACCCACTACCAATACAGCCAAACAGTTCAATTGGGACCCCAATTGATCAAACTGAGACCTGCCCCGCACTGTAGGACACCTATCAGCTCATATCAGTTAAATATCAAGCCATCGACTTACTTCATTAACTGGCAGCAAGATCCTTTTTCCAATCACGTGGCCAGATTGGTGTTTACCGAAAAAACCAATTCATTTGAAATCAATGTTGAATTAACGGCAGACTTACAAACAATCAATCCATTCGATTTTTTTGTTGAACCATCAGCTGAGCACCACCCTTTTAAATATGATGCAAACCTGATGGCCGGCCTATCTCCATATTTAGAGACTGAGCCTTCTGGCCCCTTGCTTCAAGAATTCATTAAAACCATCCCGCAAGAAAAAAGACGCACGATTGAATATGTTGTTTACCTCAATCAACTTGTTTTCAATAGAGTGCGCTATATGATTAGGCATGAACCAGGCGTTCAATCGATCGAAGAAACGCTTCAACTAAATTCTGGATCTTGCAGAGACTCTACTTGGTTATTGGTGCAGTTATGCCGCCACATGGGGATTGCTGCACGCTTTGTTTCAGGTTATCTGATTGAGGCGAACGCAGATTGGCACAATTTAAACAGCCCCGCCGAAAGCCAAGAAAATGTGGCTGAGCTTCACGCTTGGTGTGAAGTCTTTATTCCAGGAGCTGGATGGGTTGGCATCGACCCAACTTCTGGCCTACTCGCCACTGAAGGACACATTCCTTTAGCAGCTGCGCCAGATCCAAGTAATGCGATGCCTATTTATGGAGAGTTGGATATGTGTGATGTTCAAATGACACACAAAATCACAACTCTCATGCACAAATCTTGAGTCTCAAACCCTAAGTCTTCAACTCAATTTAAGACAATAACTTAAGACTTATGCGCCAAAGTGAAATGCTCAACGTTTGGTGGGTTCAAGAAGAATGGTCCTACATGACCTCTCCAACGCGTAAAAGCCTCTGACTCTCTAAAGTCAACTGTGTGATTTTCAAGTGTGGTCCAGTAGATCATCAAAATATAACGACCTGGATTTTCAATGCCGGCATTTAATTTATAGCCACAAAAGCCTTTGGATGAAACAACTACATCAGCGATGCCCACTGCCACTGCTTTTTCAAAATCAGCTTTTTTAGCTGGATCGATATTGATATCAACAATTTCTAAAATCATTCTTTTGTCCTTAGAGTTTTATAAAAATAATTACTTCATCCATTGATAGCTAGCTATGCCCAAAATGGTCAAAGCTAAGGATCCAAGGAGATGGAGTGAAACAGTGGCAAATGCACGCACATAGGCACCTGATTGCATAATAGCCACGACTTCCGCGCTGAAGGTTGAGAAGGTAGTCAAACCACCCAGAAAACCGGTGATCAAAAACAGTTTCCATTCAGCTGATAATCCTGCATGCGCCTCTAAGAGGCTTATCAAGAAACCAACCAAGTAGGCACCTATCAAATTAGCTGCCAAAGTACCCAATGGCATAGTTGCCCAAACAGCATTTAAGCCCAGACCCAACAGCCAGCGCAACACCGCCCCCAATGAAGCTCCTGCGCTGATTGCCAAAATAGATGAAAGCATTAAACACCTTTAAATATTGATGGGCAATATGCCCAATACCCAAATCTTACTCTGAGACACCCCTATACTCAAAATGGTGTTCGAAGTAGATTATGCTTGAGGCATGAAGAAAAACATTTGTATTTTTTGCGGCTCACGCGATGGCAATAATTTAGACATGATTGCTAAAACTGCGGAAGTCGGTCGAGAACTCAGTTATGCAGGATTTGGCATTGTTTTTGGTGGTGGTCGTTTAGGCCTGATGGGTGCAGTTGCGAAGGCCGCAATTGAAGCCAATGGCTCAGTGATTGGAATCATTCCCAAAGGCCTGACCTCTCGAGAACCCATTCAACAACAATTAACTGAATTGCATGTGGTTGATGACATCATCGAAAGAAAACGCATGATGATGGAAAAGTCCGATGCTTTTTTAATTTTACCCGGTGGTCTTGGAACTCTTGATGAACTCTTTGAAGTCTGGACAGGGCTTCAAGTTGGCGCACATAGCAAACCAATCATCATTGCCAATTGGGGCAACTACTACGACCAGTTATTGTCTTTCTTAAAACAAGCAGATGAACATGGGTTTTTAAATGGCGATCATCTCAAAGGGGCTGTAGTGATCAATGACATTGATGCGATCGTAACAACCCTTAAGCAATCATTAGCCAATTGAGTCATTGAGCCAAACGGGCCATAGGAAAAGAATGCACATCAAGTTTTTTGGAGCAGCAGGAGAAGTCACTGGATCTCGTCATTACCTTGAAGGTGAAATCAAGGGCAAAAAGTTTTGCCTCATGATTGATTACGGGATGTTTCAAGGTGGTAGAGACGCCGATGAAAAAAACTTAGAAGCACTTCCTTTTAATCCAGCTGATCTTGATTTTGTGATTTTGACCCACGCTCACATCGATCACAGTGGCTTACTACCTCGTCTATGCGCGCAAGGGTTCAAAGGCACCATTTATTGCACCAAAGCAACTAAATCATTATTAAAGATTCTGCTGCTCGATAGTGCACACATTCAAGAAAATGATTTTGAGAGAGCCGAGAGAAAACAAAAACTCGGCAAGTGGCGCGGTGACTTACCGCAGGTTTTATACAGCGTAAAACAAGCCAACGAGTGTCTCACCCAATTAAAAGCCTATGACTATGGGCAAGTGTTTGAACCCATCGATGGCATTCAAGCTCACTTCAGAAATGCAGGCCATATTTTAGGTTCAGCTATCGCAGTGATTGATGTTGAGCAAGAAGGTAAAAAGAAGCGCGTTGTGGCTTCAGGCGATTTGGGCATGTTTGGTCAGCCATTGATGCCAGACCCTGATTTAATAGAATCTGCCGATATTTTATTAGTTGAATCAACTTACGGCGATCGATTGCACCGCACTCTCAATGACACAAAAGACGAGTTGGTAACAGTTATCTCAGAAACCATGAAACACGGTGGCAATATTGTGATGCCTGCCTTTGCCGTGGGTCGCGCCCAAGAAATACTTTTGATGTTGATTGAGCTGGTTCGCCAAAAGCGTTTGCCCCACCTCAATATTTGGCTAGACTCACCAATGGCCACAGCAGCTACCCACCTCACTGAAAAGTATTTTGATGAACTTGATAAAGAATCTCAGGACACCTTGGAATGGTTTGCAAAAAATCATCAAGCCGTTGATCTCAGATTTGTGGCAGATGCAGAAGAATCAAAAGCCTTGAACCGAATCAAAGGTGGGGCCATCATTATTTCTGCCAGCGGCATGTGTGAAGCTGGCAGAGTGGTTCACCACCTGAACTGGAATTTACCGCACAGTCAAAATGCCATCATCATCACAGGCTTTCAGGCCATGGGAACTTTAGGAAGACGCTTGGTCGACAAGGTAAATCCAGTGAAAGTGCTTGGCAAGGAAGTGTTTGTTAAAGCCTCTGTGCACACCATCGGTGGCTTATCAGCTCACGCCGATCAGGCAGGTTTGTTGCGATGGCTCAAGGGATTTAAATCTGCCCCAGCGAAAGTGTTTGTGATTCATGGTGAATCTCACGCAAGCTCAAATTTTGCAGCAGTGATCAAACAAGAACTACATTGGGAGAATGTGATCATTCCCCAAAAGGGCGATCTATTTCCTTGCTAGTCCTGCCTCTTGTGCCAAAGAGTGCGCACAGACATAGCCGCTGGCCCAAGCCCATTGGAAGTTGTGCCCGCCCAAATGACCAGTCACATCCACACACTCTCCGATGAAGTACAAACCAGGATTCTCTTTAGACATCATGGTTTGACCATCCAAGGCTTTTGTATCAACACCACCTAACATCACTTCGGCCTTTTTCCAGCCCAAGGTGCCGGCAGGTTTGACGGCCCAATTGGTCAACAGATCTTTCAAAGCTTGGCGATCTTTCTTACCAACTTCAGCCCACTTGCGCCCCAACAAATTCTTTTGCTCGGCAAATGCCTTGGCCAAGCGTTGCGGCAACACAGCGCCCAAAATGTTTTCAGTGAGTTTCAAACGATTGGCATCATCGTCAAACAGTTCATCAATATCAACATCATTGAACCAGTTGATATGAATCGCCTCCCCCTCATGCCAATAACTACTGCCCTGAAGGATGGCTGGGCCAGACAGGCCTTTGTGCGTGAGCAACAAGTCTTCATCAAATTGGCACGTTCCATAACGCTGAGACTTTGTTCCAGATTTCACCTTCACTGGAACGCTCAAACCCGATAACTCACTTAAATTAGCAAACTCATCAGAAGTGAAAGATAAAGGAACCAAAGCAGGTCTGACATTGACCACAGGCATGTTGAATTGCTTGGCCACATCAAGGGCATAGTCGGTGGCACCAATGGCCGGCACAGGCAGTCCACCAGTCGCCATCACAATAGCCTTGGCTTTCTCAATCCCGGCAGAGGTCTCTACTGACCATGGGTAGCTTTCTTGAGTTGCAACTTCTTCTTGGTTGATCTTTTTAATACCAGTCACCGTCACTGGGTTTTTAATGACCACACCACCCTTTTTACATTCCTCAAACAAAAGGTCGATGATTTGTTTGGCAGATACATCGCAAAACAATTGCCCTTTGTGCTTTTCATGAAAGGGAATGTTGTAGCTCTTGACCAGCTCTATGAAGTCACTTGATTTATATCTGGATAAAGCGCTTTTTACAAAATTAGGGTTCATTGAAAGAAAGTTGGCTGGCGAGCTATTCATGTTCGTGAAATTGCACCGACCACCACCACTGATCCTGATTTTTTCACCCAAAACTTCAGCATGATCCAAAACCAGGACTTTCTGCCCTAATTGACCAGCCACGCCTGCACAAAATAAACCAGCCGCACCACCACCAATAACAATGGCATCCCAATTATTCGCTTGCTCGACTGACATTCATTTCTTTCTGTTTTTATGGCTAATCTTGATTAATACACTCAACTTTACCCTGTATTTTGAAGGCTTTATCCCTTTAACGTGAGTTCGGTCTAGAAAAAAGGCAAAATAGCGTTTTACACCCAAAATTCCTAAAATTAGCCCTTGGAGATACTGTATGTCAGAGCAAAAAAAGCCTAAGCGCATGAATGAGCGCTCAAGAATGATCACTGAAGGTGTTGCACGTGCACCTAACCGTTCTATGTATTACGCAATGGGTTACAAAGATTCTGATTTTGATAACAAGCCCATGATTGGCGTGGCCAATGGTCACTCAACCATCACTCCATGTAACAGTGGCTTACAGCGCATCGCTGATGCTGCGGTAGCAGCCATTGAAGCTGGTGGTGGCAACTCTCAAATTTTTGGCACACCAACCATCTCTGATGGCATGGGCATGGGTACGGAGGGCATGAAGTACTCATTGGTATCTCGCGAGGTGATTGCTGACTCAATCGAAACTTGCGTGAACGGCCTTTGGCAAGATGGCGTTGTTGTAGTCGGTGGTTGCGACAAGAATATGCCGGGCGGCATGATGGCAATGGCCCGCACCAACGTACCAAGTATTTATGTGTATGGCGGCACCATCAAAGCCGGCCACTACAAAGGTAAAGAACTGAACATCGTTTCAGCATTTGAAGCTGTTGGTGAATTTACAGCCGGCCGTTTAAATGAAGAAGATTTCAAAGGCGTTGAGCAAAACGCTTGTCCAGGTAGCGGTTCATGCGGCGGTATGTACACAGCCAACACCATGAGCTCTTCTTTTGAGGCTTTGGGTATGAGCTTGCCGTATTCATCAACCATGTCAAACGTTGATCAAGAAAAAGTAGATAGTGCTGCTGAATCTGCACGCGTACTGATTGAAGCCATCAGAAATGACCTGAAGCCACGTGACATCATCACGAAAAAATCAATTGAAAACGCCGTGAGCGTGATCATGGCTGTTGGTGGCTCAACAAACGCTGTGTTGCACTTCTTAGCAATTGCTAGTGCAGCTGAAGTAGATTGGACCATTGATGATTTTGAGCGTGTGCGTCGTCGCGTTCCAGTGATCGCTGATATGAAACCATCAGGTAAGTATTTGGCCACTGATTTGCACCAAGCTGGCGGCATTC
>CAYYOB010000016.1:15827-17163 GCA_964473225.1 uncultured Polynucleobacter sp. | reverse complement strand
CCACCACCGATACACATCGTTACCAATGCATATTTGCCGCCAGTGCGATGTAGTTCATAGATGGCTTTGGTTGCAATGAATGCACCTGAGCAACCCACTGGGTGACCCAATGCAATCGCACCACCGTTTGGATTGGTCTTTGTCATATCAAGACCCAAACCTTTTGATACTGCAATCGCTTGAGCTGCAAACGCTTCGTTAGATTCAATCACGTCCATCTTGTCGATGGTCAAGCCAGCGCGTTGCAAGGCTAACTTAGAAGCTGGGATCGGGCCTTCGCCCATGATGTCATTTGGCACACCAGCCAATGCATAAGATACCAAGCGAGCCATTGGTTTTTGACCTGCCTTGGCCGCTGCATCAGCAGAAGCCAATACAAAGAAGGCTGCGCCGTCATTGATACCAGAGGCATTACCTGCAGTCACCGTGCCGTCTTTTTTGAAGGCTGGCTTCATTTTGCCAAGGCTTTCCATCGTGGTACTTGCCTTAACGTGTTCGTCGGTATCAAACACCACATCACCCTTGCGAGTTTGCATGGTGATTGGCGTGATCTGTGACTTGAAACGACCTTCTGCAATCGCAGCAGTCGCACGACGATGAGATTCAACAGCGAGAGCATCTTGCTCTTCACGAGTGATGTTCCACTTGGCTGCTAGATTTTCTGCAGTGATACCCATGTGACCTGCACCGAATGGGTCTGTCAATGTTGACACCATCAAGTCAATCATTTTGGTGTCACCCATGCGCGCACCAGTTCTCATGGTAGGTGCACCATAAATACCGCGTGACATCACTTCGACACCACCACCAACACCGTAATCGCAATCACCCAACATGATCGCTTGTGAAGTGGTCACAATGCCTTGCAAACCAGAGCTACACAAACGGTTCACGGCCATCGCCACTGAATCCATTGGTAAGCCTGCTTGAATCGCTGCCACACGAGCAACATATGGGAAACGTGATTCTGTCGGAATACAGTTACCAACAGTCACATAGTTAATTTGTTTAGGATCGACTCCAGAGCGGTTCACCGCTTCTTTCATGACCGTACCAGCCAGTTCAGCAGGCTCCATGCTGCTCAATGAACCACCAAAACCACCAATTGCAGAGCGAACTGCGCTAAGAACGACTACTTCACGTGCCATCTGGAACTCCTTGTACTTAAGTACTTATTATGAATAGAAAGTCTAGTCTGTAGGGCTAATCTTACGATTAACTGTCTAAAACAATCTATTAGGGAATACTAGGGGTAATCACCCATGAAATGCCCTAGATATATAGAAAAAAGGACTAATTACAATTGAGCAATCAGGTCGTGACCCTGAGTTTGTAG
>CAYYOB010000016.1:2213-15817 GCA_964473225.1 uncultured Polynucleobacter sp. | reverse complement strand
TGTACTTTTTAGAAATCTTGTCGGTTGGCAATAAATGGACCAAACCATCGATCTCAGGAGCATCAGACTGGCTTCGACCAATACCACCTTTTGAGCTGACTGAGTCGACCAAGACTTTGATGCGCTTACCCACTTTTGCCTGCAAAAGTTGGGTGGAGATTTCTTCAGCGACTTCCATGAATCTTGCTTGACGCTCGTTTCTAAGTTCATCAGGCAAGGCACCTGCTAATTCATTGGCTTTAGCACCCTCCACTGGAGAGTAAGCAAAACAACCAGCGCGATCAATTTTGGCTTCACGCATGAAGTCGAGCAAGTAATTGAATTCTTCTTCTGTTTCACCAGGGAAACCAGCAATGAAAGTACTGCGGATCGTTAATTCTGGACATGCTTTACGCCATGCTTGAATACGATCAAGATTCTTTTCGCCACTGGCAGGTCGCTTCATGCGCTTTAAAACATCAGGGTGCGCATGCTGCATTGGGATATCTAAATACGGCACAACACCACTGCCTTCATCGGCAAAATTTGCCATCAATGGCAAGATGTCATCCACGTGTGGATAAGGATAAACATAGTGCAAACGAACCCATGCACCATGCTGACGAGCTAACTTGCCCAAGGCCTCAACCATGTCAAATAGTTTTGCTTTGACTGGACGACCATCCCAAAAGCCCGTGCGGTATTGAACATCAACACCATAGGCACTGGTGTCTTGTGAGACCACCAATAATTCTTTAACACCCGCCTCAAACAAATGTTGCGCTTCTAATAAAACATCGCCGATTGGTCTTGAAACTAAATCACCACGCAAACTTGGAATGATGCAAAACGTGCAGCGGTGATTACAACCTTCAGATATTTTTAAATAAGCGTAATGCTTAGGCGTTAACTTGATACCAGCCTTTGGCACCAAGTCTGCAAATGGATCATGCTCTTTAGGTAAATGCTGGTGCACTACTTCTAGAACTTCATCAGCAGCGTGTGGACCTGTGACAGCCAATACTTTCGGATGAACAGAAGTGACCACATCAGAGCCATCAGCGTTTTTCTTGGCTCCTAAACAACCGGTAACAATTACCTTGCCGTTTTCTGCCAGAGCTTCACCGATGGCGTCCAAACTTTCTTGGATGGCTGAGTCAATGAAACCACAAGTATTGACAACGACCAGATCAGAGGCTGCGTAGTCTTTAGCGATTTTATAGCCTTCAGCGCGCAATTGGGTGACGATGCGCTCAGCATCCACTAAAGCCTTAGGGCAACCTAAGGAAACAAAACCAATCTTGCCGCTCAATTATTTATCGCTCTTATCGGGAGGTGTGAAAGGAAAACCAGTGAAGGCACTCGCTGGATCCTTCATCTTCTCTTGCATTTGCGTGAAAAGATTTTTACTTTGCTCAACGTAGCTTCCCATCATTTGTTGCATCATGGGATTTTGTACGTTCATGAACTGCGCCCAACTCTCAGGAGTAGCGCCACCTGCCTTTGACTGCTCTGCAAACTGCGATTGCAGATCAATGAAAGATTGAATATTTTTTTCTAACATGCCACCCACCACGCCTTGCATGGAGTGACCATAAAAACGAATCATTTGAGACAACATCGGTGTTGTGAACAAAGGCACACCACCAGCCTCTTCTTCCAAAATGATTTGTAACAAAATGGCTCTGGTCAAATCTTCTTCAGTCTTGGCATCCAAGACTTTGAATTCTTCATGCGCCAATACCAAACTCTTCACATCTGACAAAGTGACGTAAGTACTTGTTTGAGTGTCATACAGACGACGATTGGGATACTTCTTAATCGTTCTGACACCAGCAGATTTGGCAGATTGTTTTTTAGTGACCATATTTAGTAAGTTGGGCTTGATTACCCATATTGTATGTGTAAATCAAGCCCTTCATTGTTGCACTGCAATATACTTTTTTGTATATTGATTAACCCATGTGTAAGCCACCGTTCAATGAGAAGTCTGCACCAGTGGCAAAACCACCCTCATCTGAAGCGATCCAAGACACAATAGATGCGATTTCATCAGGGGTTCCAAGGCGTTTAACCGGAATGGTGTTGATGATTTTCTCAAGCACGTCTTCACGAATCGCTGTGACCATGTCTGTGCCAATGTAGCCAGGAGAAACCGTGTTCACAGTCACACCCTTAGCGGCTGTTTCTTGGGCTAAAGACATGGTGAAACCATGGATACCAGCTTTAGCAGTGGCGTAGTTAGATTGGCCAAACTGACCTTTTTGACCGTTCACAGAAGAAATACTGATCACACGCCCCCAACCTGCTTCAACCATGCCATCAATCACTTGCTTGGTCACATTGAACAATGAGTTCAAGTTGGTATCGATCACAGCACGCCAATCTTCTGGAGTCATCTTACGGAACACGGTGTCACGAGTGATACCGGCGTTGTTCACCAAAACGTCCACTTTGCCAAATTCTGCTTTTACTTTGTTGAATGCGGCAACGGTACTATCCCAGTCACCCACATTACCTTCCGAGGCTGTGAAATCAAAGCCAAGCGCCTTTTGCTCAGCCAACCAACGATCTTTACGTGGTGAGTTAGGACCGCAACCAGCAATCACCTTAAAACCATCTTTGGCTAAACGCTGACAAATAGCGGTACCAATACCACCCATACCACCTGTTACATATGCAATCTTCTGACTCATGCTAACTCCCCTTTAACTCGATACTTAAACAATAAAACGATTAATCAATGGCTTTTTCTTTGACGTAAGAGCCAGGTGCTTTTTCTAAAACTTTGTATTTCGTGTTGCCATAATTTTTGGGCGCTGTTTTTTTCTTGCCACTCAATGGCTTTAACCAATCAGTCCAATCAGTCCACCAACTGCCGGGAATTTCTTTAGCACCATCGAACCACGCATCAGCTGTGGCCGGTGCTTTGGAGTTAGACCAATAATTGCGCTTCTTTTTGGCAGGCGGATTGATCACACCAGCAATGTGCCCAGATGCACCCAAGACAAAATGAACTTTGGCGCCCTTCAAGAGCTTGACGGATTCATAAGCAGACCACCAAGGAACGATGTGATCTTCGCGGGATGCATAGAGATAGACAGGACATTTGATTTTGCCAAGGTCTACTTTTTCACCGCAGATGGTTAACTTGCCAGGAACTTTGAGCTCGTTTTGTAAATACAAATGTCTTAAGTACCAAGAGTACATGGCACCAGGCAAGTTAGTTGAGTCACCATTCCAATATAAGAGATCAAATGGCGGTGGTGAATTACCTTTTAAGTAGTTATCAACCACGTAGTTCCAAACCAAATCATTAGGGCGCAAGAATGAGAATGTGTTGGCCAGTTCAACGCCACGCAACATGCCGCATTTACCACCACCCTTGCCACCAATGCTGTTCTCTCGAAGAGAAACCAATGCTTCATCAACAAAGACATCCAAGATGCCTGTGTCAGAGAAATCTAATAAGGTCGTCAACAAGGTCAAGCTGGCTGCTGGATGCTGATCTCTTGCCGCCATCACTGCCAAGGCAGTAGCGGTGATCGTGCCACCCACACAGAAGCCTAGGATATTGATTTGCTTTTGACCACTGATGTCTTGAACTGTTTCAATACCGTGAACAGCCGCACCAATGTAATCATCCCAAGTGGTATCAGCCATGCTTGGATCTGGATTTTTCCAAGAGATCAAATAAACGGTGTGCCCTTGCTCAACCAAATAACGCACCATCGAACTCTCAGGCTGCAAATCCAAAATGTAATATTTATTAATACATGGCGGGATCATCAAGTACGGACGTTCATACACTTGTTCTGTCAGTGGCTTGAATTGCAGGATCTGGAATAACTTGGTTTGATAAACAACGGCGCCCTCAGCGGTCGCCACGTTCTTACCCACTTCAAAGGCTGTCTCATCAGTTTGCGAAACCTTGCCTTTACCCAAATCTTGCAAAGCATTCAAAATGCCTGTTCGCAAAGATTCGCCTTGGGTATCAATCAAACGTTGCTGAGCTTCTGGATTGGTTGCCAAGAAGTTTGCAGGCGACATGGCATCAATCATTTGCTCGATGCTAAAACGTATTCTTTGGCGCACCTTGGCTTCAGCTTCTACAGCATCAGCTAAATTCAATAAATGACGAGAATTCAATAAATAGAAATTAACCGTGGCTTGGTTCCATGGGTTTTGCCATGCTTCGCCTTTAAAACGACGATCATTAATAGGCGCACCCGTTGGATTGGCCCAAAGTTCAGATAGTTCTTTGGTGTATTGCTTTTCAATCTCAACCAGCTTTTCTGCGGGAATCAAAGCCATGTGCTGAGGGGCGAGACTTGGCCCTGATCCAAAGCCTTGCGTGTTCATCATAGAACTTCCTTAAGTAGAATATATTTGACCTAAGTCTAATAGCCCTATTCTGAAGGTTTATGAAGAAAATCGTTATAAGAATTAACCCTATCCGAAACTTCGCCGAAGCTTACTTGAGGCTTGAGTGACTAGGTATTTTGAGACTCGTCTATCCAGATGAAACTGCCCATACGACCCGTTTGCTGATCACGACGATAAGAAAAGTAATCCGGATTTTGCACCGTGCACTCACTGCCACCCTCAATGAAATCAATGCCCAAGGCGTTTAAACGCAAACAGGCCAAACCATAAATATCGGCCAGATATTTACCCTTTTCTTGCAATTGTTCAAAGCAAGAAGCACTTGCTGGGTTCTGAGCCATGAAGATGTCTCTTACTTCACTGCCCACTTCAAATGCATGTGGACCAATGGCAGGACCTAAATAGGCAAGGATGTCGCTTTGAGCTTGTGTTTGAGTGTGAGCACCTTGTTTGGCTCGCATCAAAGCAACGGTTTGCTCAATCACACCAGCAGCTAAACCTCGCCATCCAGCGTGCGCTGCCCCAACAACTTTGCCATCCCTGCTGGTCAGTAAAACCGGCAAACAATCGGCTGTCATGATTGCTAGTACCCTTCCAGGCATGGTGGTAACTGAGGCATCGGCATTTGGTACTCCACTCTGATGCACATCAGCATCGACGACCTGAGTACCATGAACTTGATTTAACCAAACTGGCTCATTGGGCAAAAGTGCCTTGAGAGCATCTCGGTTTTTTTGGACGAGCTCTGGATCATCACCCACATGTGAACCAAGATTCAGACTATCAAACGGTGGCTGACTAAAGCCTCCATGACGATTGGTGATCATGGTTTTGATCTGCTTGGGCGCTCCCCAATGAAGGAGTTGAATGGATGAAGTCATCGAGTGTTTTGTTGCTGTCTTGGTCTTTAGTCGTCCAACTCATCCCATACAGGATGCAAGTCTTTATCTGTCATGCCTAAGCGCAAGCCTAAATCAAACATATCTTCAGGTATAGGCGCTTGCCAAAGGATATCCTCTTTGGTGCTCGGATGTTTGATCCCAAGAACGGTTGCATGCAATGCTTGCCCTGGTCTTGAAAAGACTAGCTGAGCAGCATCTGCTGGCACCCTCTTTTTATAGACCGGATCTCCCAGCAAAGGATTGCCCAAAGATTCCAAGTGAACCCTGATTTGGTGAGTTCTGCCTGTTTCTAAGCGACACATTACTAGAGAAACTTTGGTTTTACCGAATTCTTGGGTGTTCAGATTTCTGACATGGGTCACGGCTGGTTTACTGGCTGAACCGGTGAGCAATGCCATTTTGAGTCGGTCCCTGGGATCACGACCAATCGAGGCATGCACCGTTTGGGATCTGACCTCACCCCAAGCAAATGCCAAATAGCGACGAATCACTTGGAACACCAGCAATCGATGGGTATCTAAAGAGCAAAGCATTCAATAAGGTGCCTGACCAATTACCAGCAGCAGGATGAACCACCATGCCTGCCGGTTTATGGATCACCAAGATTTCAGAATCTTCATAAATGATGTCTAAAGGCAGGTCCTCAGGCAAATAAGCTTGTTCTTCAGCACTGGCTTGAGGGATCACTGTGATTTGATCACCGGCTTTGGCTGAATATCTGATTTTGAGTGTTTCACCGCCAATTGTGACAAAACCATCCTCAATCCAAGTTTGCAGGCGATTACGAGAATGTTGAGGTATTAATTGGGCTAAAACCTTATCTAAGCGCTCTCCTGCCAAACTATCTGGCACAACAACTGCAATAAAGTCTTCCTCATCGATATAATCGGAAGTATTGTTCTCAGGAGAATCTGGTAATGCCAAAATTGGATGCCTTTCCATCTATTAATAACGCTAGTTTAAGTCGCATTGGCCAAAGACTTGCGACTTCTATTGCCAGCATTTGTATTCTTGGGTCTGCTGCCCTATTAACTGGTTGCGCCGGTGGTGACAATGATGAGACGGCTGGTTGGTCACAAAACAAACTCTATGTTGAAGCCAAAGACGCCATGGATGGTGGTGATAACGCCAAATGCGTGAAATATTTTGAGAAGCTTGAAGCGCGTTATCCATTTGGCCCTTACGCTCAGCAATCACAAATCAACGTGGCTTATTGCCATTGGAAAGATGGTGAATTGGCTCAAGCCATCACCGCTGTTGATCGCTTTTTGCAGTTACACCCAGGTCACCCAAGTGTTGACTATGCTTATTACTTAAAAGGTTTGATTACTTTTAACGACAATATGGGCTTTTTAGGCAAGCTCACTGGTCAAGATTTGAGTGAACGTGATCCACGCGCCGCTCGTGATGCGTTTGAAGCATTCAAAACTTTGACAACTCGTTTCCCAGAGAGCAAGTACACCCCAGACGCTTTAGATCGCATGCGCTACATTGTGAATTCATTGGCGGACAGCGATGTGAACACGGCCCGTTACTACTATCGCCGTGGCGCATACCTAGCTGCAATCAATCGTGCACAACGCGCTATCACTGATTATGACCGCGCACCTGCAACCGAAGAAGCTCTTTATATTCTGCACAAATCTTATGAAGCATTGAACATGAAAGATTTGAGCAACGATGCTTTGCGCGTTTTAAAGCTCAACTTCCCTGAGAGTCAAATTTTGGCAACTGGCAAGCGCACGGGCGCCGATGAAAACAAGGCTTCTTGGTGGCAAATCTGGCGCAAGTAATTGGCTGATTAATTAGCTTTTAAAGTTTGAGGGTTCGAGGTTTTTACTGACGTCGAACTCTTGGAGCAACAGCGCACAAGAGCTCATACCCAATCGTGCCAGCTGCCTGAGCGACTTTATCAACAGGCAAATGTTTGCCCCATAACTCAACTTGAGTACCCACTTGAACATGAGGCATGTCTGTCACATCCACAGTGATCATGTCCATTGACACTTGCCCTGTCATCAAACAAACCTTACCACTGCTTAAACCATCAGCCCCTGCCACCCATACTGGGGTGCCATCAGGTGCGTGTCTTGGATAACCATCGGCATAACCACAGGCAATGATGGCAATCCGAATTGGCACATCGGTTCGATATCTTGAGCCATAACCAATCGACTGACCTGCCTCGAGGTGTTGAATCCCTATAACTTCAGAATGCAATGACATAGCGGGTTGCAATTGAGTTTCTTGTATATCTTCATAGCGACCAGAAGGCGATGCTCCATAGAGCATGATGCCTGGTCTCACCCAATCAGAATAAATGACGTGGTGGTGCCACAAAATGGCTGCTGAGTTAGACAAGGACGTCGCACCAGCCAATCCGTCTCTGGTTTGATGAAAAAGCTCAGCCTGCTGATCAACACTGGGCGTTCTATCGATGTAATCAGCATTTGCAAAATGGGTCATGTGGGTTAAGTCATACCCAGCCACATGTAAACGGTGATAAGCCTCGCGATATTGTTCTGGGGTGAAACCCAAGCGGTTCATACCCGTGTTCATCTTGAGGTAAATATGAGGTAAGCGCACGGATGAACGTGCCTCACTCAAGTCCTCTAGCCAATCAATTTGGTTGAAGTCATGAACCACACAGTCACACTTCAAGTCTGTGGCGGTAAAGATATCTTCCTGAGCAAACAAACCTTCCAACAACAAAATGGGGCCAGACCAACCGTGATCTCGCAAGACCTTGGCTTCAGCCAAATCTAATAATGCAAAGCCATCGGTGAGAGATAAGCCTTTTAAAACTGGCTCCAAACCATGACCATAAGCATTGGCCTTGACGACTGACCAAACTTTTGAGCCAGGCACCAGTTGTCTGATGCGCTCAAGATTGTGACTTAAGGCATCAGTGTGAATATGGGCATATATCGGTCTTGACAGAAAAATCTCACTTTCGTGTTTTAATGGCACTTCATAACTGAATTGTACGAATGAAACCAGGTTTTTACACAATTATGGCGGCGCAATTTTTTTCGTCGCTCGCCGACAATGCGCTCTTGATTGCTGCCATTGCGTTGTTATACCAACTCCAGGCTCCAGCCTGGATGACTCCGCTTCTAAAACTTTTCTTCGTTCTTTCCTACGTTTTACTTGCCGCCTTTGTTGGCGCCTTTGCTGACTCTCGCCCCAAGGGCAACGTCATGTTTTGGACCAACAGCATCAAAGTGATTGGCTGTTTAGCCATGCTCTTTACTGTACACCCTTTGGCAGCTTATGCAATTGTGGGGTTCGGTGCTGCAGCCTACTCTCCTGCCAAATACGGTATTTTGACTGAATTACTTCCCGCTGAGAAGTTGGTCGTGGCCAATGGCTGGATTGAGGGTTTGACGGTTGGCTCGATTATTTTGGGCACTGTCTTGGGTGGAGCCTTGATTTCTAACAAGCTCTCGACAGCTTTACTTGGGTTTGATTTTCCATTTTTTGATTTGGGAATTGATACGCCACCAGAAGCTGCCATTTGTGTGATCGCCTTCATTTATTTGATTGCTGCCGGCTTTAATTTAAAGATTCCAGACACTGGGGCCAGATACCCTCAGCAAGAAAAAAATCCAATTCGTTTGATCAAAGATTTCAAGCACTGCTTTGACACCCTTTGGAAAGATCGCTTAGGTCAAATCTCTTTATCTGTCACCACACTCTTCTGGGGCGCTGGCGCAACACTTCAGTTCATCGTTTTAAAGTGGGCTGAATCTGCTTTAGGTATGAGCTTGTCTCAAGGTGCCATTTTGCAAGCGGTCGTGGCTTTTGGTGTGGCCGGCGGCTCGATTTGGGCCGCTTCACGCATTCCACTGAAAAAGTCTCTGAATGTTTTGATTTACGGCGTGATGATGGGTGCTTTGGTCATGGTCTTGGCGATTTATAACCGTGACTTATTACCAGATGTAGTGATTGATTTAGGTTTATTCAAGATTCCACTCTACCTATTGATTGCCTATATTTTCTTAATAACCATTGGTTGGTTGGCTGGCTACTTCGTGGTGCCGATGAATGCTCTTTTACAGCATCGTGGTCACGTTTTGCTATCCGCTGGACATTCGATTGCCGTTCAAAACTTCAATGAAAATCTTTCTGTATTGGGCATGCTGTGTTTGTATGCCTTGTTGATTTGGATGGATGTGCCTATCTCAATTGTGATTGTGATGTTTGGTAGCTTTGTTTGTTTGGTGATGATTCAGATCATTCGCTGGCACAAACGCAATCAGGCTGAATACGATTCATTGCACCTGATTGGCGAGCACAAGCATTGATCCTTGTTTAGCTGCTTGCTTGAATTGACTTCTGAGTTTTAAATCAAAGAGCGTGCCAAGAGTAAGTCTTGCCAAGTCTTTGCTTTGTCGCTGGGCTTCTTCAATAAGTGCTCTGGGTGATACGTTAAAACCAGCGGTAACTCATCTTCTGCCTGCTCCAAGGAATGCACAGCGCCCCTTAACTCTTCAAAGCCATCGTCCATTTGTAATAACTGTCGCCCCATCTGAGAACCCATGGCAATCACCACTTGCCCATTCACTTTTCCAGCCAAGGCTTCAGCACTGCTGAGCAATTGAATGGTATTTCTGCTCAACATCAATGAGGCCAAGATTTTGTCAAACAACAAAGCAGCATCGCCCGAGAGTTGATCAACAACAAACGTCCACACCACCTCTTGATTCTCTGAGTATGACTGTGTCATTTCAGTTGAGGCTGCAGCCGGATTGCTGCCTTTTGGCTGAGCTTGCACAGGATTTGGCTCACCAGCCTCCTTGCTCTCAACTTCATTTTTTAGCACCCAGGTACTGATACCCATCTCATTTAAATAATCAGCTTGACTCATTGGCTTGATAGCTCTTTCTGTAATTGATCAGTTAGATGGTGCGTGCAATACTTTTTTCATGACTTTGGCATCTTCACGACCACCATCTTTTAAAGGATAGTAATCCTTTCTGATACCAATTTCTTGATATGCAAAACTTTCATACAAGGCAATCGCTGGAGCATTACTTACCCTCACTTCCAAGAAAATATCCTGAAATGATTTTGCTTGCGCAGCGTCTTCGATGACCTTCATGATTTTCTTTGCCAGACCCTGTCTTTTACGGGAAGGATGAACAGTGATGTTGAGCAGTTGCAATTCATCCAAAGCAGGCATCAAAACACAGTATCCCAGTAATGAGTCAGGCTTTTCATCGTCTACAGATAATTGACGCAAACAATAAGCCCAATAACCTGCCTCAAGTGAGTCTGTGAAGTTACCCAAGGTCCAAGGTGACACATGACTTTGCTGCTCGATCTCCATGACTTCAGTTAAGTCACGCAAGGCCATTGGCAAAAGACGCAAATCCATGACTAAACTCAATGCCTCTTAAGATTTCTCTTGATTAGATTTTTCGAGCGCGCGCTCGGCAATCGTTTGAGCCACTTTATCGCGCACATAGATGGGCTGCAATTCTGCCGCACTGACTTGTAGACCTTTTTCTAAGGCATCTAAACCTAGTCGAGCAATCGATCTTGCATGAGGTACCGCAGTTTCATCGATGGCCATGGCTCGTTGCCTGATAGCCAACATCTCCTCAGGATAGGCAGTCACTGCATTGCCCACCAAAGCAAAGGCTGTTTCTGGGATATCAATGTCTTTGGGTGCAGAGAGATAAACATCATCCTGGCGCTCTGGCAAACCATTGGATTGCACCACATAACGGGCCCAATACACTTCACTCATGCGCGCATCAACGGCAACGATCACTTGATCGTTTTCTTTGAGCTTGAGTTGCTGAATGCCTTCTAGTGCCACTGCATCCAAACAAACGATGGGCAAACATGGCAGATCAGCAGCAAAGGCCATGCCTTGACCAATCCCCACACCAATCCTGATGCCTGTGAATGCCCCAGGACCAATCCCTACCGCAATCCCTGTCAGATCTCTAAAGCTAAGCTGAGCCTCTTCTAAAAGAGCCTCCACCCAATCCAAAGCATGTTGACTTGATTCTGGACCAAGATTTTCATGGCGCACCAGGTCCCCAGATGACAAAGGGGACTGCGGTTGACCCGAGCCCCCTTGTGGGTTGACCAAGGCCACTGAACACCACTGTGTCGAGGTGTCGATGGCCAGAATAGTCAATTAGATTTCCTCGTACAAAGGCAATGTCAAGAATTCTTCGAATTTCTCGCCAGTACTCATTACGTCAAAAATCTCAGCAGCGCGATCCCAAAGACCTGTTGCACCACTTGCTTTAACTTTTGGCAACTCTTCAGCAATCAATTGACGAACTAATTCAACTGTTACTTTTCTGCCGTCATCCAAAACACCCTTTGGTGAACGGATCCACTGCCATACTTGTGAACGGCTGATCTCTGCAGTAGCAGCATCTTCCATCAAGTTATGAATTGGTACGCAACCGTTACCAGCCAACCAAGCACCTAGGTAATGAATACCCACGTTGATGTTCATGCGCAAACCAGCTTCAGTGATCGGTGTTTCTGGCTGGAAGTTCAACAAATCAGCAGCCGTTACATTCACTTCAGGTTTTTGCTTGTCAAATTGGTTTGGACGATCGCCCAATACTGCTTTGAATTCAGCCATAGAAGCTTCAACAAGACCTGGGTGAGCTACCCAACCACCGTCGTAGCCATCAGTTGCATCGCGCTTCTTGTCATTGATGATGCCTTGCATAGCAATGGCATTCTTCTCTGGATCGTTCTTGATTGGAATCAATGCGCTCATACCGCCCATGGCTGGTGCGCCACGGTGATGACATGTCTTCAATAGCAATAAAGCATAAGCACGCATGAATGGAGCTGTCATGGTCACTTTTGCGCGATCAGCCAAACAGAAGTTTTTGTCTACTTTGAATTTCTTGATGCAAGAGAAGATGTAATCCCAACGACCAGCATTCAAGCCAGCGCTGTGCTCACGCAACTCATAAAGAATTTCGTCCATCTCAAATGCAGCCAAAATAGTCTCAATCAACACAGTGGCTTTGATCGTGCCACGTGGGAAACCTAATTCGTCTTGAGTCATGCAGAAAATATCGTTCCACAAACGTGCTTCTAAATGGCTTTCCATTTTTGGCAAATAGAAATATGGACCTGCGCCACGTGCCAACTGTTCTTTAGCGTTGTGGAAGAAGAACAAAGCAAAGTCAAAGATACCGCCAGAAACACGTTGACCATCAACAGTCACATGCTTCTCATCCAAGTGCCAACCACGTGGGCGAACTTGCAATGTGGCAATCTTGTCATTCAACTTGTAGCTCTTGCCATTCTGCTCAAGAGTAAGTTCGCGACGAATCGCTTTTTTCATGTTGATTTGACCTTGAATCTGATTCGTCCAGCTTGGGCTGTTTGAATCTTCAAAGTCAGTCATGTAAGAGTCTGCGCCTGAGTTAAAGGCATTGATCACCATTTTGGCATCTACTGGGCCAGTGATTTCAACGCGACGGCACTGCAATGCTGCAGGAATTGGAGCAACTTTCCAGTCACCCTCACGAATGTGTTTTGTCTCAGCCAAAAAGTCAGGTTTTTCGCCAGCATCTAAACGCTTGGTACGTTCAACACGTACTTTTAGGAGTTCTTGACGACGTGGTTCAAAAGCGCGGTGAAGTTTGGCAACCAAAGCCAAGGCTTCAGGAGTCAAAATCGTTGCAAATTCTGGGGTTACTTCGGCACTGATGGCCATGCCTTGTGGCAAGTTAGACATAAAAAACTCCTGTAAAACAAATAGTTATGGTTATAAGTACGTAATGCTTTTTCGTGCAAAACCAACATTATGCCTTTTGAAGGAAAAATTGTCCCAAAAGGCTTATTGAATAAATGATGATTTTATTGGTTCAAGGTCAACTAAACCCAAAACTCACGCGTTAATGGCATGAGGACACTTTTATAGGAGCCTTCTGTGAGATACGGTTTTAACCATTTATCTGATGATGAATTTCTAGTTTTGTGTAAAGAATTGAATAAAAACAAGGGTTTACTTTTGATTGGTAAGATCAAAGAGTTGCCACCCAAGCTCGCTGCTTTTGCAGAATGGCGCAAGGGTCTGAGCTATATGCAAGCCTACGCATGATCAAATTTACAAAAATAACTATAAAAACTTAGACAAAAAATTAAAAGCACTCAATAAAAAACCGCCTGATTAGGCGGTTTTTTATTGTCTAGTTGAAGGTCTAACTCAACACACTGAACCAAGCTCACTCTCCAATAAATTTAGTTTTATTGTTTTTGTTTTGCCTTTTTGGATGTCGCCAAGTCTCTTTTTTGCTAAATAGAGATCTTCGAGATCCTCTATGAACTCTAAGATTGCTT
>CAYYOB010000016.1:0-2203 GCA_964473225.1 uncultured Polynucleobacter sp. | reverse complement strand
TATTGTCGGTACTTTGGGCTCACTTTAGCTCAGAGCTTGAATCACTTCAGGTGGTGCTTGAACCAATTCGATCAAAACACCCTCACCCCCAATTGGGAACTCTTCGTTACCTTTGGGATGTAAAAAAGTGATGTCGTAGCCTGCTGCACCTTTTCGAATGCCACCTGGTGCAAATCTCACGCCGTTGGCAGTCAACCATTCAACAGCCACAGGTAAGTTATCCACCCATAACCCAATGTGATTGAGTGGGGTTGTGTGCACAGCAGGTTTCTTCTCTGGATCGATGGGTTGCATCAAATCCACTTCCACCTTGTGTACACCCTTGCCCATGGCACAAATGTCTTCATCAACGTTTTCACGTTCAGATTTAAATGTGCCAGTCACTTCTAGACCAAACATGTCAACCCAAAGCTTTTGAAGTTTGGTTTTGTCTGGTCCACCAATAGCGACTTGTTGAATGCCCAAAATTTTGAATGGTTTAGTCATGTGCTGGCTCACTCAAATCTTAGAATTTCTTGATCAACCGCAAGACTTTCACCTTTGGCAGCCATCACTGCAGCAACCACGCCATCCTGAGTTGCCACCAAGACGTTTTCCATCTTCATCGCTTCAATGGCTGCTAAGCGCTGTCCTGCTTCTACTTTTTGACCAACTGTCACAGCCACATCAACCAATAAACCAGGCATTGGAGATAGCAAGAACTTAGACATATCAGGTGGTTCTTTGAATGGCATTAGTTTTTGCATTTCAGCAGCTTGTGGCGTTAACACCATGCTGTCGACTCTCACACCATCAAACTGCAAGCGATAGAACATACCCATGCGCTCAACTTGGAGTGAGATCTCACGGCCATTAACAGTTGCTTTGTAAATGATCTGACCAGGATTCCAGTCTGAATCAATTTTATAAACTGAGCCATCCACAGTGACTTCATAACCACGAGCAGTCTCATGAATGGATGTTGCAACGTAATTCATCTTGCCAGCTTCACCAGCTGCCACCACGAATTCAGTTGGGATTTTGACCTCATGACCTTCAAGCTGACCATAAATACCAGCCGCACGATCCAAGTAACGACGATGAACGGCCGTTGCCAATGCATCCATTAATTTTGGATCTTCCGCTTTGACATCCGACGCTCTAAATCCATGAGGGAACTGTTCAGCAATGAAGCCCGTGTTGAAATCACCAGAAATGAAACGTGGGTGCTGCATCAAAGCAGCTTGGAATGGGATGTTTGAGTGAATACCGCGAATCACAAACTCATTCAAAGCAGCGCGCATTTTGGTGATGGCATCCAAACGATCTTTACCATGCACGATCAATTTTGCGATCATGGAGTCGTAGTACATCGGAATCTCACCGCCTTCATACACGCCTGTATCCACACGCACACCATTCACCTCTTCAGGTGGTTGGTATCTGACCAAACGACCCGTTGATGGCAAGAAGTTACGGTATGGATCATCCGCATTGATACGGCATTCCATGGACCAACCATTGCGCTGAATATCTTTTTGAGCAAATGATAATTTTTCACCAGCGGCCACTCGGATCATCTGCTCAACAAGGTCCAGACCTGTGATCGATTCAGTCACAGGATGCTCTACTTGCAAACGAGTGTTCATTTCCAAGAAGTAGAAAGACTGGTCTTTACCAACCACAAACTCAACCGTACCAGCTGATTGGTATTTCACGGCTTTGGCCAAGGCCACCGCTTGATCACCCATGGCTTTACGAGTTTCATCGCTGATGAATGGAGACGGTGCTTCTTCGATCACCTTTTGGTGACGACGCTGAATCGAGCACTCACGCTCCCACAAGTAAACGGCGTTGCCGTGAGCATCACCCAATACTTGAATTTCAATATGACGTGGCTCTTCAACAAATTTCTCGATGAACACACGATCATCACCAAAGCTGTTACGAGCTTCGTTCTTACAAGCTGAGAAACCTTCAAAAGCTTCTTTATCGTTAAAGGCAACGCGCAAGCCTTTACCACCACCACCCGCTGATGCTTTGATCATCACTGGGTAACCAATGCCCTTGGCAATTTCTACCGCCGCCTCAGGCGTATCAATCGCGTCGTTGTAACCCGGAATCGTATTGACCTTGGCTTCATTCGCTAATTTCTTAGAGGCAATCTTGTCACCCATCGCAGCAATCGAATAATGCTTAGGACCAATGAAAGTAATGCCCTCTT
>CAYYOB010000015.1:4948-18334 GCA_964473225.1 uncultured Polynucleobacter sp. | reverse complement strand
AGGCAACTTCATCACCATCAACCACCATATAACTGGCATCAAACTGCTCTCTTACAAATCCAGTATCAACACAGTAAATGCCAGGAGCGACTAATTGGGCATAAGTCAGTTGTTTTTGCATGTGCGGATTTTCACATAACAACTATGAGAAATAAGCTACTTAGTCTAATTTTTTCTTTAAAAGACATGGGATTACTGGATAGAAAGCCAGGTTCTCCTTGCTATTTAGGGTTTAACCTGATATAGTTTCATTCTTCAGACGCGGGGTGGAGCAGTCTGGCAGCTCGTCGGGCTCATAACCCGAAGGTCATAGGTTCAAATCCTATCCCCGCAACCAAATTTATAAAGCCCTTCATGTATTTGAGGGGCTTTTTTATTACCTCAATATATTTGGCATACTTAGACTTTCCAACAAAACCAACTGATTCCATGAAAAAACTACTAGCTGCCCTACTCCTGACTGCATCAACACTTAGCATTGCAGGTCCAAAAGTTGAATTCAAAACAACCATGGGTGACTTCGTTGTTGAACTCAATCCTGAAAAAGCACCAAAGACAGTTGAGAATTTTTTAGGCTATGTGAACAGTGGTTTTTATAACGGCACGATTTTTCATCGCGTGATCAACAACTTCATGGTGCAAGGCGGTGGGTTTACTCCTGACATGCAACAGAAAGCTACCAAAGCCCCAATTCCGCTTGAATCAAATAATGGCTTGAGCAATGTGGTTTATTCAATTGCGATGGCAAGAACTAATGTTCCCGATTCTGCAACTGCACAGTTTTTTGTGAATGTGGTGAACAATAAGAACTTAGATTTCCCGCGTCCAGATGGTCATGGTTATGCCGTGTTTGGTATGGTGATCAAAGGCACAGAAACGATCGACAAGATCAAAGCAGTGAGCACGACCAGTAAGCGCCCCTTTGCGGATGTGCCAACTACAACCATTGTGATCAATAGCGCCAAAGTTATAGGCAAGTAATTGATGGCTGACTTTGAGCATCTCTCCTGCACCATCTTGCTCGATGATGCTCAAAGCTCAAGCAATAATCCAAGTAGCAGGCTATACCAGTCTCCGCTTAAGGCAATACAGGCGACCAATGCTGGCAATCTTGATGCAGCACTCGCAGAGATTGAACAAGCGATTCATGATCAGCACTATGTCGTCACTTGTTTTAGTTATGAACTTGGCGAACACCTCTTAGGCTTAACACCAAAAATATCTAAAACACCTTGGGTACAAGCTTGGGCTTTTAAAGATGTTCGAAAGCTCAGCAAAGAGCAAGTGAGTCAATGGCTCAAAGCTGAACTCATCCCATCAGTCAATCAAGCACCCGATCAGCCGGCTATTACGAACGCCAGCAATAGCATCACTCAAGAACAATTTGAAGACGATATTTCTAAGATTCAGGAATGGATCAAGGCTGGCGATACATACCAAGTCAATCACACCTATCGAATCAATGGCCAATTGAATGGCTCACCACTTAGAGCCTACGAGATACTCAGAGAAAAACAACCAGGTCCTTATGGTGCCTATATAGATCATCCAAATGGCTGGATCTTGTCTTGTTCTCCTGAATGGTTTTTACAGAAATCAAATAACACCTTGATGACCAAGCCCATGAAAGGCACGGCCAAGGTTGGCGAGAGCAGTTCTGAAGAACTTCATGACGATGTTAAAAATCGTGCTGAGAATGTCATGATTGTTGATTTGCTGCGCAATGATTTAAGCAAAATATCGAAGCCAGGTACTGTTAAAGTGCCCAATTTATTTGAAGTGCAGCAGCATGGTGATGTTTTACAAATGACATCCACCATCAGCTCAACATCCAAAGATAATTTAAGACTCAAAGAATTACTACAGGCTATTTTTCCTTGTGGCTCTGTCACAGGGGCTCCCAAAAAGAGAACCATGGAGTTGATTCAATCTCTAGAGTCAGAGCCAAGGAATCTTTACTGTGGAGCTATAGCCTGGTTTGATCCAAGCTCAGAAGCTGGTCTGGGTGACCTTGGGATGAGCGTCGTGATCAGAACCTTGGAGCTTGCAAAAGATCAAAGTTTTCAAATGGGCGTTGGCGGCGGCATCACCATTGATTCTGAAAGCGCGGATGAATGGCATGAATGCCAAACCAAGGCTGGCTTTTTATACGCCTTACAAAATCAATCTGAACCTATTGGATTATTCGAAACAATTCGCATAGAACAAGGACAAGCCTGTCACATGGACATGCACCTTGAACGAATCTCCAAATCTGCCAGCGCATTAAAAATACAATTCGACTCAAACAAAGCGATTCGTTTGATACATGAGACTTGTTCACAGCTTGATGCTAATTTAATACACAGACTTCGCTTAGATTTGTCAGCAGAAGGCCTCCTCAGCGTCAAAACAGCTGTGATTCAGAATCTTGAACCAGGTCCTGTTCTTTGGGCCAGTGATCTGTTAGCAACTGATGCGACCATGTCTTCCACTGATCAATTATTGGGGCATAAAGTTACACGCCGCAAACTGTATGACCAAGCGTGGCTAGCAGCTGAAAAATTCGGAGCCTTTGATGCTTTATTTATCAACGAACAAGGGTTTGTGACTGAAGGCGGCAGATCAAATGTCTTTATCAAAAAAGATGGTCAATGGCTAACACCCCCGCTTTTATCTGGATGCTTGCCTGGCGTGATGAGATCAATCGTCTTAAAGGATCCCAACTACCAAGTAATTGAGCAAAACATCACGCGTTCCGATGTCATGAATGCCGAAGAAGTGATTTTCACCAATGCCTTACGTGGCATCGTGAAAACCACAAATTAAACGATAATGATGCAATGAATTACTGCCCAAAATGCGGTTCAACCGTGACCTTGAAAACTCCTCTCGACGATACGCGGGAGAGGTATGTTTGTTCCGGCTGCGAAACCATTCATTATGAAAACCCACGCAACGTGGTGGGCACCATTCCAGTTTGGCAAGATAAAGTCCTTTTGTGTAAAAGAGCTATAAAACCACGCCTTGGTTACTGGACCTTACCAGCAGGTTTTTTAGAAGTTGGTGAAAGCACCGAGGATGGCGCCAAGCGAGAAACGCTTGAAGAGGCCGGTGCAAGTGTTGAAATCGGCCCTTTGTTTTCTTTGTTGAATGTTACTCATGTGGAACAGGTGCATTTGTTTTATTTAGCAAAACTCATGGAGCCTAAATATCAGGCTGGAGTTGAGAGTCTAGAAGTTGAACTGTTTGCCGAAAAAGATATTCCATGGGATGACTTAGCATTTCCAACGGTTCGAAAAACTCTTGAATGGTATTTTCAGGATAAGAACTCTGGTCGCCTTCATGAGGCAGATAAGATTGCTACTCATCTGGATGATGTTGGCTACGATGAACGCATTGATCGGAAACATTGATCAACATGGGTCTGTCCTGGCTCCAACCGAATGATCCATTTCCATCACCTTGGAGTGATGCCGACCCCGATCCAGAAGTTCCTGGTTTATTAGCCATCAGTGAAGAGATCAGTGCAGAGCAATTACTGCGCGCCTATCAACAAGGAATCTTCCCTTGGTACTCAGATGGGCAACCCATTTTGTGGTGGTCACCAAATCCAAGAATGGTGCTTCAACCGAAAAACTTCAAAATCAGCAAGAATTTCAAAAAAGAAATTAAAAATGTCTTGATGGATCAGGATTGGCAAGTAAAGGTCGATGAAGATTTTCATGCAACCATTCTGTCCTGTGCAACCCAATCTAGATCAGGTCAAGATGGCACATGGATCACACACGCCATCATGCATGCCTACGGCCAATTACATGAGCAAGGCCACGCTCACAGCATTGAAGTTTTCTATCAAGGTCAACGGGTTGGCGGTTTGTATTGCGTTAATTTAGGTCAAATGGTTTTTGGTGAATCCATGTTTTCTCAAAAAACAGGAGCCTCAAAGATTGCGCTTGCCAGCTTGTGCGCTTGGGCGATTGCCCAAGACATCGAGATGATTGACTGCCAGCAAGAAACAGCACATTTGAGTTCATTGGGTGGATATCCAATTCCACGTACAGAATTTTTAAACCATGTGCGTGAGAAAACTACTGCAATTAATCCCATTTGGAGTTTTAATAAGAGTGTTTTGCAACATTGGCTAAGCCAACCAGCATGAGTAAATTAAAAGAACTCCCCTTCACCACCCTTCAGTTCTATGCAACTGCTCCCTATGAGTGCAGTTATTTAGCGCATCATCAAGCACGTTCTCAAGTAGCAACACCTACTCATTTGATTCATGCTGATGTTTATGGTGAATTAGTCGCGAGTGGTTTTCGTCGCAGTGGTTTATACACTTATCGACCTTACTGTGATGGCTGTAAAGCATGCATCGCTTGTCGCGTTGATGTTGAACGTTTCAAACCCAAACGATATCAACAACGAGCATTTAAAAAACATCAGAATCTTGAGGTAAAAATTGGTCATTTGGAATTTTTCCAAGAACACTATGATCTCTACATGTCCTACCAACATGATCGCCATCTTCATGGCGGTATGGATGGCGATGATCAAGATCAATACAAACAGTTTTTACTACAAAGTAAAGTGAACAGTCGCATGATTGAGTTCAGGGATGGTCCTGATGGTGAAGAGCCAGGCAAGTTAAGGATTGTCAGCATCATTGACATTGTTCAAAGTGGCTTATCTTCCGTGTACACCTTCTTTGATACCAACAATCCAAGTGCCAGTTATGGAACATTCACGATCATGTGGCAAATAGAACAAACCAAAAAACTTCAGTTACCCTACTTGTACTTGGGCTACTACATTGAAGAAAGCCCTAAAATGTCATACAAAGCACAGTTTGAACCATTAGAAATATTGGTCAACGATGTGTGGCAACGCCATTAATTACCTAAAGATCCAACACTGATGAATCTCTACCCTCTCGTCAAGCCTTGTTTATTTGCCATGGACCCTGAACGTGCGCATAACTTGACTTTGAACACCCTCGATAAAGTACACGCCCTTGGCTTGGGCTTTTTGTCACAAGAAAAGATTGCCCGCGATGAACGAATTTTTTGTGGCTTAAAACTACCCAACCCTGTAGGCCTTGCTGCAGGATTGGATAAAGACGGTAAACACATTGATGCTTTGGCTGATTTGGGTTTTGGTTTTATTGAAATTGGCACAGTGACACCCAAAGCGCAAGCTGGCAATCCCTTACCAAGAATGTTTCGCCTTCCAGAAGTATCTGGCTTGATTAACCGCATGGGATTTAACAATGATGGTGTAGACGCATGTGTGTCACGCGTGAGGAAATCTGATTTTTGGCAAAGTGGCGGAGTATTAGGTTTAAACATTGGTAAAAATGCCACAACTCCTATCGAATCAGCTGCTGATGACTATCTCATTTGTATGAGAAAGGTGTATGACATTGCTTCCTACATCACAGTCAATATTTCATCACCCAACACAAAGAATTTAAGACAGCTGCAAGGTGCTGATGAATTAAGTTCATTATTAAGCGCGATTGCCGAAGAAAAAAAGGTGCTGAGCGACCTGCACAAGAAAGAAGTTCCGCTCTTCCTAAAAATAGCTCCAGATTTGGACTTGGATCAGATTCAGACCATTGCTGAATTGCTGATCAAGTACAAGATTGATGCTGTGATTGCTACCAACACCACCATTGCCCGTGATTCAGTGGCGCACTTACCGTTTGGTAATGAAGCAGGTGGTCTTTCCGGGACACCAGTCAAAGGTTCATCAGATCATGTGATCCAAGAGCTGCACCGTACCCTTCAGGGGCAAGTACCCATTATTGGCGTTGGCGGAATCATGTCTGGCCAAGACGCAAAAGACAAGATCAATGCGGGCGCCAGCCTGGTCCAACTCTATAGTGGCTTGATTTATAAAGGTCCTAAGCTGGTTTCTGACTGTGCAAAGGCTTTAAAAGCAGGTTTTTAAGCTTCTCTTTTCATAATGTGCAATTTGGCATATTTAGAGCTAAAATGGCGACATGACAAGCAGAACAGCTATCCAGGTTTTGGACCGCATGATGAGTCTTCTGGATGCCCTCGCAGATAGTGACGAAGCCCAGAGTCTTAAAAGACTGTCTGAGCTAACTGATTTGCACCCTTCTACTGCTCACCGAATTTTGAATGACATGGTTGCCTGCCGCTTAGTTGAGCGTGCAGATAGTGGCACCTATCGCTTGGGCTTAAAACTACTTGAATTAGGCAATTTGGTGAAGGCTCGGCTCTCTGTTCGAGATGCTGCTCAATTGCCAATGAGGGCTTTGCACAAGCTCACAGGTCAAACAGTCAACCTGTCTGTGCGCCAAGGCGATGAAATTGTTTACATTGATCGCGCTTATAGTGAGAGATCAGGCATGCAAGTTGTTCGAGCCATTGGCGGCAGAGCCCCACTTCATTTAACTTCAGTCGGTAAACTTTTCTTGGCAGATGATGATTCTGTGAAGCTCAAAAATTATGTGAGTAAAACAGGTTTGAATGGTCACACTCAAAACAGCATCAACGATTTGGCGCAGTTAGAAAAAGAATTGGATTTAGTGAAGAATCTTGGGCATGCCCGAGACGATGAAGAACTCGAGTTAGGTGTTAGTTGTATGGCTGCAGCCATCTTAGATGACACCGGAAAACTGGTGGCTGGCCTATCTTTATCAGCGCCAACAGAACGCATGCAAGATGAATGGCTCAAGTCACTCAAAGATACAGCCATGCAAATCTCAAAAAGCTTGGGGTACAAGCCAAGCCTTAAGTCTTCTTAATTAAATCAACTTAGAGCCTTCTAAGAGCCTCTGGATTTGGGTTGGCTTCCAACCATTTTCTGACTCGGACAGCATCTGCAAAACGCGACTGCTTACCGACAGAATCCAAAAACACCATCACCACATCTCGACCAACGACTTTGGCCTGCATGACCAAGCAGCGTCCCGCTGCTGAAATGTAGCCAGTCTTTTGCAGTCCGATATCCATATCACTGGCTCTAACTAAACGATTGGTATTTACAAAATTTTGTCTGCGTTTACCAATCATGATGCTGTAGTCAGGTTTGGTTGAAAAGTCTCTGATAGTTTTGTATTGATAAGCAGCCTCAACCAATCGAGTCAAGTCTTCTGGGCTAGAGACATTATTACTTGATAAGCCAGTAGGATCAGCAAACTTGGATTGAGTCATCCCAAGTAACGCTGCTTTAGCATTCATCGCATCAACAAATGCGGGTAAACCACCTGGATAGTTTCTACCCAAAGCTTGTGAAACTCTATTCTCAGAAGACATTAAAGACAAAATCATTGCTTCTTCACGGGTCATCTTTGCTCCTCTGGTAACCCTAGAACGGGTTCGGCCAGGATAAGCATTCACGTCTGATTGCTCAATGACAATTGTTTCATCCAGTGGAAGTTGAGCCTCAAGGACAACCAAAGATGTCATTAACTTGGTGATGGATGCAATCGGCAGAGCAGCATGAGCATTTTTTTCGAATAGGACCTCATTAGTTTGACGATCCACAATCAAAGCCACACTTGATTTTAAATTTAGATCATCCTGATTTCCCCGAAGGCCCATGGCAGCTGCCAATGATGGTCGTTTTTCGTCAGGGGCTTTTGCAGACTTAGCGCGAGTAGTCGATGTTCTAACTCGTTTTTGTTTCTTAGGGGCTGCTTTCTTTTTTACTGCTTGTTTAGTTGTTTGTTTTGTTTGTTTTGATTGTGCTGATTGTTTGTTTGTCGTACTTTGAGACAGGGACACTTGTCCACCAAGTAACAAACAGCTACTCAATAAACCCACAAGCAATTGGCGAAACAATTTACTACTAAATATCATCAGTCTTTTCTAAGCTATTAAATTAGTTATTTTTAGCGAATAAACAACATGATAAGGTATTACTTATGTAATGAGGCTTTATTCACCATTAAAACAGCCCCCATGGTCAGAGCTATCCCAAGACCAATCAACCATGTGATGGGCTCATCAAATAAGAACCATGCCATCAATGCTGTGGTTGGAGGTGTCAGGTACATCAGACTGGTGACCTTGGTCGCTGCTCCATGACGAATCATGACAAATAACAAAGAACTGGCCCCAATCGACAAACCCAATATGGCCCACAATAAAGAAAATATCAATTCTGGTACCCAAGCAATTTCTCTGGTTTCGAATAAGAGCATGAGTGGTACACAAACAACGGCTGACGCAGCAAATTGAATCACTGAGCCCGTGCGCAAATCAAATTGTGGGCAATACTTCTTTTGATAAAGGGTACCTGCGGTGATCGCAAGCAAGGCAATGATGATGAAAATAAAACTTAAGTCACTGAAGCCAATCATGACAATCTTGGCCCACACAACCAATCCAACTCCGATAAGACCAATCAATAAGCCAAGCCACTGAACAGGTCGAACCCTTTCAGCCACCCAAGATGCCAACAAAGCAGTCAGAATTGGTTGAAGACCCACAATCAGAGCTGTTAAGCCTGCTGACATACCTTCTCGAACAGCAGCCCACACGCCACCCAAATAGCCAGCTTGAAGAAGTATTCCGGCTATTGCGATATGAATCAGTTGTGATTGTTTTGGCCAGGGAGCCTTCCACAATAGAACGATTGGAATCATGCAAAGCAGCACACCCACAAAACGCATGCTCAAAAATGTCATGGGTTCAGCATGCGGCATGCCGTAGCGAGCGATGATGAAACCTGTGCTCCAAATGATCACAAAAATTGGCGCAATCCATGGCGTTAAAAATCGAATCCATGGATGACTCATTTATTTTTTGACCTTTAATTGTTTAAATTGTTGAAGAGCTAATTGTACGGTTTGAACATGCACTTCTACAGTTGTTTCAATATTGATGCCATACCCACCAGCCATGGCAATTGCAATGGGTAAGTCATGAGTTTTAGCAAAATCCAATACCATTTGATCCCGCAGACATAAACCTTGAAGACTTAACTTCAAACGGCCTAGTCGATCATCTTCGTGAGGATCTGCACCTGCCAAATAAATCAACATATCAGGCTTAAATTCTGATTCCATTTGACTCAGTGCATGAGCCAGATGAAGCAAATACTCATCATCGGAACACCCATCTGTCAGACCTACATCCAGATGACTTGATTCTTTTCTGAAAGGAAAATTCTTTTCGCCGTGAAGAGACAAGGTGTAACAACTCGGGTCTTTACCCAATATAGCTGCTGTGCCATTTCCTTGATGAACATCGAGATCAATGATGGCGACGTTCATTTTTTTTAAGCTTTGTAAATATTTTGAAGCAACCGCAGCATCATTGAAAACACAAAAGCCACTACCTTTGTCTGCATATGCGTGGTGCGTTCCGCCCGCCAAATTAACTGAGACACCATCCTCCATGGCGCTCATGCATGCCTGAATGGTGGCTCCTGCAGACCTTTTCGATCTTTCAACCATGGGTTCACTCCATGGAAAGCCGATTTCTCGGATTTCAGCGGGACTTAATTCACCCTGAATGACTCGGTCAACATAGCCTTGCTCATGAACTCTGAGTAAATCTTCATAACTGGCCGCCTCTGGCTCTTTAAGCTCCAAACCATCGAATAAGGCCACCTGATCCCTCAATAATCGGTACTTTTGCATCGGGAAACGGTGTCCAGCTGGGAGCGGAAGGACAAAATGGTCGGTATAAAAGGCTTTCACACCCTAATTTTGCCTTTTTTTCACAATGTGGGCTTGACTTAAGGTATTTAAGACATATACTTCAATTTGTGCAGTGCAACATTTATTGTTCACCCTTAAATACACTTGGAGAAATCATGACATTAACCCCAGAACAAATCGCAGCAGCAAACAAAGCTAATTTAGAAACATTATTAAATTTAACTAACAAGGCCTTTGAAGGCGTTGAAAAATTAGTTGAATTGAACATGGCAGTGGCTAAAACTGCAATGACAGAAAACGTAGAAAATGCAAAGCAAGCTCTTTCAGTGCGTGATGCACAACAATTGATGGCTATGCAAGCTGGTATGGTTCAGCCTTTAGCAGAAAAGATCATGTCTTATAGCCGTCATCTTTACAACATTGCTAACGAAACTCAAACAACATTCACATCTGTTGCTGAGTCACAGTTGAAGAAAAACAGTGGAAGCATGAATGGCATGGTTGAAGAGCTTTCAAAGAATGCTCCAGCTGGTTCAGAAGCAACAATCCAAGCTATCAAACAAGCAATGGCAGCAGCAAACAATGCTTATGAAACAACTCAAAAATCTATCAAACAAGCGGTGGATTTGGCTCAGAACAACTTCAATGCTGCAGCAAATACAGCTGTTAAAGCTGCTCGCGGCAAGAAGTAAGCAACATGCAAGCCACTTGAATCATCATAGTGGCTTGTAAAGAATTGAAGTAGTAACAGTTGTCTCCTCGGTACCCAGTTAGATTTAATCTACAAGTACCTTTTAACCCCCGCCTCGCGCGGGGGTTTTTTTATGACTAGTCAATATCCACCGAATAACTTAGCGTTTATACCTAACTATTTTTTCTTGGTGGGTGGCAGATCTGTACATGTGCCATGAGCCACTTCAGCGGCCATACCAACAGATTCACCAAGGGTTGGATGTGGATGAATTGTTTTACCGATATCAATGGCATCAGCCCCCATTTCAATGGCCAAACACACTTCACCAATCAAGTCACCAGCATGCGTACCAACAATGCCGCCACCAATGATGCGATGAGTTTCTTTATCAAATAACAACTTTGTAAAACCTTCATCACGACCATTGGCAATCGCTCTACCACTAGCAGCCCACGGGAACAAACCTTTTTCATAGGCAATGCCTTGAGCTTTACATTGTTCTTCCGTGAGTCCAGCCCATGCCACCTCAGGATCTGTGTATGCCACAGATGGAATTTGCTTGGCATCAAAGAAAGCCTTATGCCCTGCTGCAACTTCTGCCGCGACATGTGCTTCGTGAACAGCTTTGTGAGCCAACATCGGCTGACCGACCAAATCACCAATAGCAAAAATATGATCAACGTTCGTGCGCAATTGTTTATCAACAGGAATGAAGCCACGTTCATCAACTGCTACGCCAGCTTTATCAGCATCTAATTTTTTACCGTTAGGAGTTCGACCAACTGCAACCAAAACAAGGTCATATACCTGAGGAGTTGCCGGAGCTTTTTCACCTTCGAAGGTCACATGGATACCGTCTGGTTTTGCTTCAGCTTTACTGGCGCGCGTCTTCAACATGATGTTGTCAAAACGTGGGGCATTCACTTTCTCCCACACTTTTTCTAAATCACGGTCTGCACCAGCCATCAAACCATCCAACATTTCAGCAATGTCAATTTTGCTACCCAAAGTGCTATAAACAGTTGCCATCTCTAAGCCGATGATGCCGCCACCAATGACCAACATTCGCTTGGGCACTTTCTCAAGCTTTAATGCACCAGTGCTATCTACGATTCTTGGATCCTTTGGCAAGAAAGGCAACATCACAGCTTGGCTACCGGCAGCAATAATGGCTTTTTGGAAACGAATCACTTCCTTTTGACCATTGGTTTTTTTAGAGTTACCTTCAGTGACTTCTACTTCAACGTGATAAGCATCTAAGAATCGACCAATACCGCGCACTGTTTTAACTTTACGAGCTTTGGCCATGCCAGCAAGACCGCCCGTTAATTTACCAATCACGGTTTCTTTATGAGCGCGCAACTTGTCGATTTCAATCTTTGGCTCACCGTATGAAATACCATGCGCTGCCATGGCTTTGACTTCATCCATGATGGCAGCTGTGTGCAACAAAGCTTTTGATGGAATACAACCAACGTTCAAACAAACACCACCAAGAGTTGCATAACGTTCAACGATGATGGTGTTCATGCCTAAGTCAGCACTTCTAAATGCCGCACTGTAACCGCCAGGGCCAGCACCTAAGACCAACATGTCACATTCGTGATCAACTTTTCCAGCGTAAGAACCTGCTGCAGGAGCACTCACTCTAGGAGCCTCTACTTTAGGTGCAGATTCTTTCGCTGCTGATGGTGCGGGTGCCGCTTTAGGAGCATCAGTTGCTACATCAAGGGTAGCAATCACCATGCCTTGATTGATCTTGTCACCAACCTTCACACTGATGGCCACAATTTTGCCAGCTTGCTCGCTTGGCACTTCCATGGTGGCCTTGTCAGACTCTAAGACCAACAGCGCTTGCTCTTTTTCAACCTGATCACCCGGTTTGACTAGAACCTCAATCACCGGCACATCATGAAAATCGCCGATATCAGGAACTTTGATTTCTATTGTAGGCATATCAATTTTCCTTAAAGAACAACACGACGGAAATCAGCTAATAACTCAGCCAAATAAACGTTGAATCTTGTCGCTAAGGCACCGTCAATCACGCGATGATCTGCAGTGAGTGATAATGGGCAAATTAATTTTGGTACAAACTGTTTACCATCCCAAACAGGCTTCATGCTGGCTTTGTTAACACCTAAAATGGCAACCTCTGGAGCATTGATGATTGGCGCAAAGTAAGTGCCACCAATACCGCCCAAAGAAGAGATCGTGAATGAAGCACCTTGCATTTGATCAGGCTTTAATTTGCCTTCACGCGCAAGCTTGGCCAATTCTCCAGTTTCTTTTGCAATTTCAAAAATACCTTTTTTATCAGCATTCTTCACAACCGGCACAACCAAACCATTCGGCGTGTCAGCAGCAAAAGCAATGTGGAAATATTTCTTCATGACCAAATTGTCGCCATCCAAAGAACTATTAAATTCTGGATACTTCTTCAAAGCGTTCACAGCGGCCTTGATCAAGAATGCCAACATGGTGACTTTGATACCTTGCTTTTCATTGTCCTTATTTGTCATCACACGGAAGGCTTCTAAGTCAGTGATGTCCGCATCTTCGTGATATGTCACAGCAGGAATCATGACCCAGTTGCGAGACAAATTAGCAGCAGATAATTTCTGAATACGTGACAGCGGCTTGGTTTCTGTTTCACCAAATTTGCTGAAATCAATCTTCGGCCATGGCAATAAATTCAAGCCACCAGAGGCTGCTACAGGAGCGCCTGCTGGAGATGCTGCCTGTCCAGTCATGATATTTTTCACATAAGCCTGAACGTCTTCTTGAGAAATTCTGCCTTTTGCTGAAGTTCCAATCACCTTGGTCACATCAACACCAAGCTCACGTGCATATTTACGAACCGATGGACTTGCGTGACTAATAGCACCAGTTGTTGGAGCAGATTCTGTCCGAGCAACTGATGCTTGAGGTGCGCTCTTAGCGGGTGCTGGGGAACTACTCGCTGTAGCAACTGGTGCGACTGGTGCTGCTGGAGTTTTGCTTGGCGCTGCAGCTTGTGGCGCACCTGCCGCTGAAGATTCCAAAATCACCACCAAATCACCTTCAGAGATAC
>CAYYOB010000015.1:0-4848 GCA_964473225.1 uncultured Polynucleobacter sp. | reverse complement strand
GGCGCACCTGCCGCTGAAGATTCCAAAATCACCACCAAATCACCTTCAGAGATACTGTCTCCAACTTTTACTTTCACTTCCTTGACCACACCAGCGTGTGAAGAAGGCACATCCATGGTGGCTTTATCTGATTCCAAGGTAACCAAAGATTGTTCTTTCTCTACAACATCACCAGGCTTCACATGAACTTCAATCACGGGCACGCCTTTGTAATCACCGATATCAGGAACGTTGACATTGACCAAACTACCAGAGGTCTGAGCTGGAGCAGCCGCAGGTGCCGCTGCTTTTTGAGGAGCTGTAGCAACTGGGGCAGCCTGAGTTGATGTGGCACCTGATTCTTCTAAAAGAATCACCACATGACCTTCAGAGATGTTGTCACCTACTTTTACTTTGACTTCTTTGACCACACCAGCATGAGATGAAGGAACATCCATGGTGGCTTTATCTGATTCTAGCGTCACCAAAGATTGCTCTTTTTCAACGACATCACCAGGCTTGATATGGACCTCAATCACTGGAACGCCGTCATAATCTCCAATATCAGGAACTTTGATTTCTATCACTTGGCTCATCTTAGCTTCCTCACACAGTCATTGGATTTGGTTTTTTAGGATCAAGGCCGTACTTCTTAATAGCCTCAGCAACTTTCTTGTGATCAATCTGACCTTCATCAGCCAATGTCTTAAGAGCTGCAACTGTGACCCAACGACGATCCACCTCAAAGAAATGGCGAAGCTTCTCACGAGTATCTGAGCGACCATAACCATCTGTGCCCAATACCGTGTATCGCTTACCGATATTCTGAATAGCTGGTCTGATTTGTTCTGGGAACAAACGCACATAGTCCGTAGCAACGATCACTGGGCCTGTTGTGTCTTTCAACATTTTTTCAACATGAGAAAGAACTGGCTTATCAGTTGGGTTCAACATGTTTTGACGTGAGACGGCATTCCAATCACGACCCAATTCAGTAAAGCTTGGGCAACCCCAAATATCAGAAGCAACGCCCCAATCATCACGCAACATGTTGGCCGCTTCAATCACTTCACGGAAAATCGTGCCACTACCCAATAGCTGAACCTTTAGCTTGGCTTTTGTATCGCCCACACTGGTCAAGCGGTACATGCCCTTCAAGATGTCATTCTCAGCACCCTTAGGCATTGCTGGGTGTGCATAGTTTTCATTCATCAAAGTGATGTAGTAATAAACATCATCTTGGTTCGTCATCATGCGACGCATACCATCTTGAATGATGACCGCCAATTCAAAAGCAAAGGTTGGGTCATAGCTGACACAGTTTGGAATCGCGCCACTCCACAAGTGACTGTGGCCATCCTCGTGCTGCAAACCTTCACCGTTCAATGTGGTTCTACCAGCCGTACCGCCCAACAAGAATCCACGACTGCGCATATCTCCAGCAGCCCAAGCTAAGTCGCCAATACGCTGGAAACCAAACATTGAATAGAAAATATAGAACGGCAACATTGGCACGCCATGTGTTGAGTAGGATGTGGCTGCAGCAATCCAATCACACATTGCTCCAGCTTCATTGATACCCTCTTGCAAAATTTGACCGTGCTTGTCCTCTTTGTAGAACATCAACTGATCATGGTCTTGCGGCGTGTAAAGCTGCCCTAATTGATTCCAAATACCTAACTGGCGGAACATACCTTCCATACCGAAAGTTCTAGATTCATCAGGAACAATCGGCACCACTCGCTTACCAATGGTCTTGTCTTTCACAACCATGTTCAACATACGAACAAAAGCCATCGTTGTTGAAATCTCTCGACCCTCAACAGTTGCTTCAAGCAATGGAGCAAATACTTCAAGCTTTGGAACTTCCAAGCTTTCAGCTTTGGTTCTTCGCTGTGGCAAATAACCACCTAACTCCATGCGACGTTCGCGCATGTAATTCAATTCAGGGCTGCCTTCTTCAAACTTGACCAAAGGCAACTCTTCCAACTTGTCATCAGGCACTGGAATCTTGAATTGATCTCTAAATGCCTTGATGTCTTCGATATTCATTTTCTTGGCTTGGTGAGCAATGTTCATGCCCTGGCCAGAGCCACCCATGCCATAACCTTTGATGGTTTTTGCCAAAATAACGGTTGGTTGATTCTTATGATTAGCTGCCGCATGGAATGCTGCATAAACTTTGTGCGGATCGTGACCACCACGATTTAAATTCCAAACATCTTCATCACTCCAGTCAGCGACCAGTGCTTCTAATTCAGGTGTGTTGAAAACAGTCTTTCTAACATAAGCGCCACTCTTGGCTTTCATGGTCTGATATTCGCCGTCCACGATCTCGCCAAGACGTTTCATCAAAATACCCTTTTTGTCTCGGGCGAATAAAGCGTCCCAATGAGTACCCCAGATGAGTTTGATCACATTCCAACCAGCACCCCTGAATTCAGACTCAAGTTCTTGAATGATTTTTCCATTGCCACGAACTGGACCATCTAAACGCTGCAAATTACAGTTGATGACAAAACAAAGATTGTCTAAGTTTTCTCTACCAGCCATACCAATGGCACCCAATGACTCAGGCTCATCTGTTTCACCATCGCCCAAGAAAGCCCAAACTTTTCTTCCCTCGGTTTGAGCCATGCCACGATCTTGCAAATACTTCATGAAGCGAGCTTGGTAAATAGCCATGATTGGACCCAAGCCCATCGATACTGTAGGGAACTGCCAAAAATCTGGCATCAACCATGGATGTGGATAGCTTGAGATACCTTTGCCATCAACTTCTTGACGGAAATTATTTAAATTCTCTTCTGTTAAACGACCCAACATATATGCTCGGGCATAAACACCGGTTGCAACGTGACCTTGAACGAATACCAAATCACCGCCATGCTTATCAGAGGGGGCGTGCCAGAAGTGGTTAAAACCGACGTCGTACAAAGTGGCCGCTGACTGAAATGATGAGATGTGTCCGCCAACGTTGGTGTCTTTATTAGCTTTTAAAACCATCGCCATGGCATTCCAACGCGTATAAGAGCGAATTTTATGTTCAATCTCTTGGTCGCCGGGAAGCTTGGCTTGTTGTTCTACTGGAATCGTATTGATATAGGGAGTTTCAGCATGAAATGGCTGAACAACGCCGCTCACACGTGCGTGGGAAATCTGCTCATCAATTAAGAATGCAGCACGTTCAACGCCTTCCTGTTGGATAACGCCATCTAACGCATCAATCCATTCTTTGGTTTCAATCGGATCAATATCCTGAGAGCCATTAGCTCCATTTTCTTGTCTTGGTAGATCAGCCATGCATGTCTCCTCGTTGCTTCGCTCTAATATAAGGGTCAAGCCCTTTTTTGTCTCTTTCAAATTCTAGAAACGCTAGGTTAGCTGAGCAAGGAATATTTCATATAACGAAGTTATTTATCACTATATGGAATTATGTTGCGCGGCAATATGGGGCACAAATAGAAAAAATTTAAGGGATTCGGTATCGACAGGAATTACACTCTAAGATTGCATGGTTTTCCCTTAGTCAACAAGTATTCATTTGAAAAAAGTAATTAACCAATATCTTGGTCAATCCATCAAGAAGTTCAGATCAAAAGCTCTTAAACAACGAGCTAGGTCTTATGCATTCTTGTACATCCCCGTCTTGGCAATTGTGCTGTTCACATGTGCAATGGGATTAATTCTATGGACACTGAATTACCAAGATAAAAACCAACAGCAATACACGCTCTATCGTGAAAGCGCCTTTGCCAAACAAAAGATATTGTTGAGATTTGCGGCCAATGAGGATGCATCATTAGAACTAAGTCGCGAAATCAGCAATTCAGCTAATCAGGCTCAATACCCAAGCTCTTTTTTCAAACTATCGACCAAGCTTATCCAAGACAGTCCAGAAATTTTGCAATTACGCTGGTTTGATAATAAGCAAAATCGGATAGCCACCCTTCCAAACAATTCATCATATTCAAAGTGGTCTGAAAAGAGCAATGTCAAATTAACTTTGGATAATGAGCTTAGCTCAATTTATTCTGAGGCTGCGGAAACAAATAAAGCCATCTACAGCAGGATGTTGCGTCTAGATCTTCCCACAAACGAAGCGGCTAACTCAGACAGGCAATATGTTTTTTGGCATGTCACTCCGATTATTCAAAATGGCCTAGTTATTGGTGGAATAGCGACGCTCTATTCTGGAAAAAGAATCCTGCAACACATGGTGCCAAGCGAACTTAACGGTCTCTATCGTTTTGCCCTATTAGATAGTTCAGGCAAAGAGATGGTCAGCTCTAACCCTAAACGAGCAAGCTCTAGATCTTTAGAGCACAGTGTGACTCTGGATAAAACGCCCATACCACTAACCTTACATGTCAGCACATACCCCCCACCAACAAACCTAACTTATCGAACATTGCTTTGGCTGGTGGTTGGTTTGAGTAGCTTTGTTTTATGGAGCTTGTGGTCTGTTTGGAAACAAACCTCAAAACGTTATTCAATTCAAAAGGATTTACAAACCGAAACTAATTTCAGACGCGCCATGGAAGAGTCCATGACGATCGGTATGAGAGCGCATGACATGCAAGGTAAGATCACCTATGTGAATCCAGCCTTTTGTGAAATGACTGGCTGGACACGGCATGAGCTCATTGGTATGTCACCACCCTTTCCATTTTGGCCTTCAGAGTTAGTCCCTGAGTTAACTCAGAAGATGGCTGTTGCATTAAAAGGCAATTCGCCTAAGGCTGGCTTTGAAGCGGTTTTACAAAAGAAAAATGGCGTCAAGATTAGTTCTAGAACTTTTGTATCACCGTTGATTGATGAAAAAGGTGAGCAATCTGGATGGATCAGTTCAATTGTTGATATTTCAGA
>CAYYOB010000014.1:0-18466 GCA_964473225.1 uncultured Polynucleobacter sp. | reverse complement strand
CTTAGAAGCCGGTGCCGAGAGGCGTGAGAGTTCGAGTCTCTCCTGGGGCACCAAATCAAAAAGCTTGTTTCTTCGTAAAGAGAAACAAGCTTTTTTTCATTTTGAGCTTCAGAGATACTTTTATCGGCAAATATCTTCAATGTCCTTTTGAATGATCTTCAGCCCGGCTTTAAGAATCGTGTCATAACGATTGCGCTCTACCTTGATGCTCTCTGGCGTCCAAGAATAAAAACCTTGTGAGGTTTTCATGCCGTAATGATTATTTTTGACTCTGTCGGTCAAACACTTGGCTGGCGTTGCATCATTGCACAAAGATGGGTAAATGCTTGCTCCTGCTGCCGTATGGATTTCAACGCCGGCATGATCACGCTGCATCACAGGACCTGCTGCTAAATACCTAAAACCAAATCCAAATCGAACCGCGTTATCAATATCTTCTGGCGTAGCAATGCCTTGATCGATCATTGAAAAAGCTTCACGAGACATGGCATGTTGCAATCGATTGGCCAAGAATCCTGGCAAATCCTTATTCACCCTGACCGGCACCATCAAGCAGCGCGTCATGATTTGGAATAAATCATCCATCACCGCCTGACTGGTCTTCTCACCTTTGATGACTTCAACACAAGGCACTAAATGCGCTGGCATGAAGAAATGCAAACCAATCATGCGGCTGGTGGTGTTCAAGCCTTCTGCAATTTGGCTGATAGGAAAGCTCGAACTGTTGCTAGCCAAGATCGTGTGCGCATGGGCCAATTGATCTAACTGCTTGAACAACTCTTGTTTGAGCGGCAACTTTTCTGGAATACATTCCACAACCAAATCAACACTTGGCCAAGCCACATCTTTGAGGTCTGCATGCACTGTGATGGGCTTATCTGGCTTGGCATATCCGAGCTCTTTGATTTGAAACTCAAAGTACTGAGGTAAAAATGCTCGACGCTCTGTACCTGCCTCAATGATTTCTACAGCGTATCCGCCTCTTAAAAAAACAAGAGCCACATCTGCACCCATGGTGCCACCACCCACGATCACTACTTTTTTACTGACTGTCATGTTTGCCTCGATATTTTTTATTTGATTGTTTTATTTACGTTTTTGCTTTGTTTTGTTTTTTTAATTGATTTATTTAATTGTGTTTTGCTTTCTTGTCATCACTCTATATGAATTTTGTATATGAAATGTAAACCAGTTTTTCGCATCTTTCAGGGCTATTTGTCACATAAGACTTGCTCTTTAATAGTGCATTTTTTTATTTAAAAATAATTGACTAGTGATAACCCTAGGTAATGCCAAAAACATGGAGCAAAAAGAAAAAAATAGTGCTAAATTTTGCGAACGGTATTAAATACTTTTTGAATAACAAACCGGAGACAAGAGAATGAAAATTGCAAAACTATTAGCAGTACTTCTATTTAGCTCGGCCAGCATTGCCGGCGCACAAAGTATTTCAGTGGGCACTGGTGGTACTGGTGGCGTTTACTACCCAATGGGTGGTGGTTTAGCTTCAGTTCTTTCTAAGCATGTAGCCGGAATGCAGGCAACAGCTGAAGTTACTGGTGGCTCAGTTGACAACATCAACTTGATTGGCACTGGTAAGCCTTATGTTGGCTTCTCAATGGCTGACGCTGCTAAAGATGCCATTGAAGGTAAAGGCAAATTTGCGAATAAAAAAGTAGAACTTCGCACTTTATTGGTTCTATACCCTAACCGTATGCACGTTGTGACCACAGAAGCAACCGGCATCAAGACAATGAAGGACCTCAAAGGTAAGCGCGTCAGCACAGGTTCACCTGGTAGCGCGACTGAAGTGATGGCCTTCCGCTTACTCGAAGCTGCTGGCTTAGATAAAGATAAAGACGTGAAGCGTGAGCGCTTGAGCGTTGCTGAATCAGTGAATGCAGTAAAAGATCGCAAGATCGATGCATTCTTCTGGGTAGGTGGCCTTCCAACAGCTGGTGTGACTGATTTAGCCAACACACCTGGAACAAAAATTGTGATGATCGATAACGCTGCTGAATCAGCTGCTATGAATAAAAAGTATGGCAACCTTTACTACGCAGACACAATTTCTAAGAGCGTGTACGCAGGTATGGCAAAAGACAATCAAGTATCAGCTGTAGCGAATATCTTGGTTGCTAGCGCATCAATGCCTGATGACCAAGCTTATAAGATTGTTAAAGCTGTTTTTGATCATCAAAAAGAGTTGATCGCAACTCACAGAGAATACTCAAGCATCAGCGTGGACATCCAGAAGCCAGGCAATAGCTCAGTTCCGTTCCACCCAGGTGCCGTCAAGTACTTGAAAGAACGCGGCGCCAAGTTCTAAAAAAACATTATAAAAATAATACAAACTACCCAAGCACCCCTTGGGTAGTTTTCCATTGAGCGAGACAACCATGATCCAAGATCAAAACCCTGCATTGGATGAAAAAACCCAACAGGAAGTAGAGTCATTGATTCGTCAAGAAGAAGGTGATTCACATCAATTCAAGGGCTTTTTTGCCGTTTTCTTAACTTTGGCAGCAGTGGCGATGTCGCTGTTCCACTTGTATGCGGCTTATTCAATTGTCCCCACATTGCAACTGCGCGTGGTGCACGTTGGTTTTGTTTTAGCTATTTTATTTTTATCATTTCCGATTGCAGCGAGATTTAAAAATCGCTTAATGCTTTGGGACATTGTTTTAGCAGTTCTGGCAATTGCCACTGCGTTTTATATCCTGCAAGGTGGCGATGATTTAGCAGATAGAAATACGGCCCCACTCCAGATAGATATTATCTTTGGCATTATTTTTATTTTTCTGATTCTCGAGGGCATTCGCCGCACCAACGGTTTAATTTTGCTTTCCGTCACCCTATTCTTTTTAGCTTACGCTTTATTTGGCAATTACTTACCAGCGCCTTGGACTCATAAAGGATACGAGGTCTCCCGTTTGGTAGGTTATATGTACATGACCCTAGAGGGCGTGTTCGGAACAGCGGTCGACGTTTCAGCAACATTGATCATTCTCTTCACTATCTTTGGTGCATTTTTACAGTTCACCAATGCAGGTAAATTCTTTATCGACTTTGCTTTCAGTGCCATGGGTGGTAAATCCTCAGGCGTAGGTAAAACGATTGTTCTTTCTTCATTTTTATTGGGCGGTCCATCAGGTTCTGGTGTTGCCACAACAGTGACTGTTGGTACCGTTGCTGCTCCGATGTTGAACAAAGTTGGCTACGATAAAAATGCAGCAGGTGGTCTTTTAGCAGCTGGCGGCTTAGGCGCCATCATTTCACCGCCAGTATTAGGAGCTGCAGCTTTCTTGATCGCTGACTTTTTAAAGATTTCTTATTTAGACGTGTTGTTGATGGCTTGTATTCCAACCATCCTTTTTTACCTAGGCTTGTTCGTCATGGTTGAAATTGATGTCAAAAAATACAATATGTCAGCGATCAAAATTGACAAAGTAGACACTGCTTGGAATTTGGCTAAGAAGTATTGGTTCCACTTCTTTTCTTTGATTTCAATCGTGGTGTTCATGCTGATTGGCTTTTCACCCATCATGTCTGTATTCTGGGCCACAATACTTTCAGCCCTGACCAGTCTATTGAGAGCTGACACAGCAATCTTGCCTAGAGATCTATTCAGTGGCAAACAGTCTTTCATCAAGTCCTTCTATGAGTCAAACTTGATCAAAGCTTTGGCCAATGGTTCTTCTGGCGTGATCAGCATTGCTGCAACTTGTATCGGCGCTGGTTTGATTGTTGGTACTGTGACCCTGACTGGCCTAGGTCTTAAGTTCAGCTCCATCATCATTCAATTGGCCGATGGTTCATTATTGATGACAGCCATTTATACAGCGATGATTGTTTGGATTGTGGGTCTTGCGGTTCCTGTGACAGCGTCTTACATCATTTGCGCCGTGATCACTGCCCCTGCATTGATTAATTTGGGTGTACCTGCTTTCGCAGCTCACATGTTCATCTTCTATTACGCAGTTCTTTCTGAGGTATCACCTCCAACAGCGCTTTCACCATTTGCTGCTGCTGCCATTTGTAAAGGCAATCCTTATAAGACCACCTTGCAAAGTTGGAAGTATGTGGCTCCTGCGATTTTGGTGCCATTCATGTTCGTATTAGATGAATCAGGAAGCGCTCTTTTGTTGATGGGTTCAACCAAAGCCTTGGCTAATGCAGATTGGCTACAGGTTGCTTGGGTCAGCTTCACAGCTGTGGCTGGCGTGATTGCCTTAGCAGGCGGCCTTCAAGGTTGGTTCTTGGCCAAGACCAACATCTTTGAGCGTTGGATTTTGATCTTATCTGGTGTTTGCTTAGCCTACCCTGCAAATTTTGCTGATACCGCAGGCTTTATTGGCTTTGCTTTGGTCGTGGTGATGCAGATCATCAGAAATAAAAAATCTGCAGGGGCTGCAACATGAGCCAGTTTGATCGCAACAGCCGTGGAGTTTACTTAATTGCGGTAACTCCATTCAAAGAGAATGGTGCTCTTGATTTAGAGAGCACCGATTCAATGGTTGATTTTTATTTGGACTGTGGTGTTACTGGTTTGACGATTCTTGGCATCATGGGTGAAGCCACCAAGTTGACCGCTGAAGAGTCAAAGACTTTTGTGGCACGTGTTTTAAAGCGTGTGAATGGTCGAGTTCCTGTGGTGGTCGGCGCATCAGCTCCTGGCTTTGCCCCGATGAAAGAGTTGACTACTTCAGTGATGGATATGGGGGCTGCCGGTGTGATGGTGGCACCTCCATCAACACTGCGCACCGATGATCAAATCACTGCTTACTTTGACATGGTCAATGAAACCCTGGGACCTGACGTGCCATGGTGTTTGCAAGATCATCCGGTTTCAACTGGTGTACAGATGTCAACGCCAGTAATTCTGAAGATCTTAAAAAACTCTCCAAACTGTGTGATGCTCAAGCATGAAGACTCTCCAGGACTAAACAAACTGTCCACAATCATTGCTACGATTGCCAAAAAAGAGATTGAACGAGTTTCAATCCTGACAGGCAATGGTGGTGGTCTCTTCTTGACTGAAGAAATGATTCGTGGCGCAGATGGTGCGATGACAGGTTTTGCTTATCCTGAAATGATGGTGCGTGTTTGTGAGTTGTTTGCAAAAGGTGATATTGAAAAAGCATGTGATGTCTATGATGCTTATTTGCCTTTGGCTAAATATGAACAGCAAGCGAATATTGGCCTGGCCGTTCGCAAACATATTTTGGCAGAACGTGGCGTGATTACATCAGCTGCAGTTCGTAAGCCAGGTCCAAAACTATCCCCGGCAGATATCAAAGATATTGAACGATTAACGATTAGACAAACAAAACGATTAAAGGAAATTGAATAATGGATTTAGGCATTAAAAACAAAACGGCCTTGGTGTTTGGTTCAGGTAGCGGCTTGGGTCGCGCCATGGCTGTGTCATTAGGCAAAGAAGGCGCAAAAGTAGCTTTAGCCGGTAGAAACGTTGCAAACCTAGAAGAAACTGCAAAAATTATTAAAGCAGCAGGCGGTCAAGCCTACTGTATCGCTTGGGATTTAGCGAATTTGAGCGCAATCGATGCTTTGTTCACGCAAGTGGAAAAAGATCTTGGTCCTGTTGATATTTTGGTGAACAACACGGGTGGCCCTCCTCCAACACCTGCTGCAGGTCAACCAACCACCTTATGGCTTGAAAAGTTCCAAGAGATGGTTCTGTCCGTAATCGCCATCACTGATCGTGCCATTCCTGGCATGAAAGAACGTGGCTGGGGTCGCATCATCACCAGCACATCATCAGGCGCGATCACACCGATTCCTAACTTGGCGATTTCTAATACCTTGAGAGCCTCTTTACACGCTTGGTCTAAAACTTTGGCGCGTGAATTAGCCCCTCACGGCATCACTGCAAACATCATCGTTCCAGGCAGAATTGCCACAGACCGTATTCGCTTTTTGGATGAGTCACGCGCTAAACGTGAGAGCAAATCTGTTGAAGAGATTGAGGCAGATAGCTTGAAATCAATTCCTATTGCTCGCTTAGGTCGTCCTGAAGAGTACGGTGACACTGCAGCGTTTTTAGCTAGTCAGTCAGCCTCTTACATCACTGGTTCCGTGATCCGTGTGGATGGCGGCAACATTCCTAACATCTAAAAGTCTTTTATGAAAACACCAGTTCAAGCATTAGATCCAAAAGTGATCGAAGTACTTTCAAAGGTGACCACAGCCACGCTGACCACCATGTTGATCAAAAAAGGTTTACGCAATGTGTGGTTGCGCGGCAGCATGCCGCTCAAACCAGGCCAAGGCAGAATCGTTGGCCGAGCATTTACTTTGCGCTTTGTCCCAGCTAGAGAAGATCTGGCTACTCCAGCATCTTGGTCATCTCCAATCTCGACCAGAGCTGCGATTGAAGATATGCCACCAGGTTGTATTGCTGTGGTTGATGCGATGGGCGTGACTGATGCTGGTATTTTTGGTGATATTTTGTGTCAACGCATGAAGCAACGTCAGGTAGCTGCTTTGGTCACTGATGGCGTGGTTCGTGATGTGGCTGGTGTCTTAGAAACAAAACTACCCGTCTGGTGCAGTGGCGTTGCAGCCCCTCCTTCAGTCACTAGTTTGACCTTCGTGGCTTGGCAAGAACCAATTGGCTGCGGTGGCGCGGCGATTTTCCCAAATGATGTGATCGTGATTGACGATGACGGTGCGGTTTTGATACCAGCTGATCTTGTTGATGAGATGGTTGCAACAGCTCCTGAGCAAGAGAATCTTGAATCTTGGATCATGGAGCAAGTCAGAGGCGGCGCTGCCCTTCCTGGCTTATACCCACCGAATGAAGAAAACAAAGCGCGCTACGAACAATCTAAAAAGAAATAATCAACAAAACTGGTGATACCTCTTTTTAGATTGTGATGATTTAGTTCGCAGGGTTTAGATAGTAGTAACACCCAAACTTTGCGCACATTCATTCAATGCTGCGCGCAACTCAGGAGCCAAAGGAATCCCCTCTTGGCTCCTTTTTTCTTCTGTGGCTTTTGCACCCTCACCAGGCACTCGAATACGATCAACGCCTGGCAAAGTTTTGGATGCATGCAACTCATCAACCACACGACCAACTTCACTTAAGAAATAATCTTGCCCCATGAAGAAGTCTGGATTGATAGCAACCATGGTTTGACCAGTATTTGTCACCGTGCTGCTGTCTTTATTGAAGTCCACCACGTTGCTGCCCATGGCTCCACCATTCATACAACCAGCCAGCATACCGATCATCAAAGCCAAACCATAACCTTTGTGGTCTCCAATCGGCAACAAAGTGCCTTCAGTGGCTTTTTTAGGGTCAGTGATAGGCTGACCTTGCTGATCAATCATCCAGCCCACTGGCATGGCTTCATTCTTTTGTGCTTTGACTTTGATTTTTCCAAAAGCAGTGACCGTGGTTGCCATGTCCAAAATCACATGAGGTTTACCGTGACCTGCTGGCACACCAAAAGCGATTGGATTGGTTGATAGCAAGCGGCTTGAACCACCCGTTGGTGCCATGTGATTAGCACTACCCACTGCCAAATAAATGCCCACCAAGCCTTCGTCAGCAATTCTGTTCACATAGTGTGCGCCAGCACCTGAGTGGTTACCGTTATTCGATCCCACCCAGCCAATCCCAAACTCTTTGGCTTTCTTAATGGCCAACTCCGTTGAGTGAGACATGACCAAGTGACCTAAGCCATTGTCACCATCAAGCAAAGCCATCGGACCACTGTCTTTGATGGTTTTGATATTGGCGTGGATGTTCATGCCACCTTGTAAAAAGCGCTGAACATACTGCGGCATCCGAAACAAACCATGCCCATCAGCTCCCACCAAGTCTGCTCTGACAATGTATTCAGCAGCAATCAAGGTATCTTCATGAGGCATGCCCAGCTTGGCAAATACCTCCTGAACGTATTGCTTGGCTCTGGCTGGACTTATTTGATTTTGGTCCATGTATCTTTTCCAATCGCGTATTTTTTCACGGCCTTCTCATCGAAACCAAAACCAAGACCTGGTGTGGTGTGCAGAATCAAGTCGCCATCTTTAAATTTCAACTGTTTATTGATCAAACGTCTGAAATTCAAGACCTGATCATCCACGAAGAATTCAACGAAACGTGCATTGGGAGTTGCCGCCACCAATGGGGCATGCAAATCATGGAACCAGTGTGGGCTCAAAGTGATGCCTTTGACATCAGCGTAGGCAGCAATCTTGCGCCACTCTGAAATACCTCCGCAAACGGCTGCGTCTGTTTGCAATATCTCTGCCCCACCTTGCTCTACCAAGTCACGGTGGCGCCAACGCCCTACTTCAATCTCACCAGTCGCAATCGTGATGGTCGTGAGTTTTGCCAAACGTGCATGAAGATCAATGGCATCCGGAGAAAAAGGTTCTTCCATCCAGTATGGGTTGTATTGCTCAAAGCGCTTCATGTATTCCATGGCTGTTGGAATATCACGCCAAGCATTGTTGGCATCCATGGTCACGATGATGTCTGGTCCAACGGCTGATCGAACCGCCTTCAAGCGAGCCTCTTCTTCTTTAGGGCTCAAACGACCTGTTTTCATTTTGACGGCTTTGAATCCCAACTTAACATAGCCTTCCATCTCTTTACCAAGCTTAGCAGGTGTTTTACCATCCAAGTAATAGCCACCACTGGCATAGGCTGGAACACGATCATTCACAAATGAGCCCATGTAACGATGTAAAGGTAAATTGACTGAATGGGCATTCAAATCCCAAAGTGCAATGTCCAAAATAGAGATGGCACGCATCACACTGCCTGAGCGACCTTGCAAGATTGATTCGGTGTACATTTCTTGCCAGATACCTTCGGTGCGATGACTGTCTTGACCAATCAATTTTGGCGCAAAGAGTTGCTCAACAGCCAGCTTGACCAATTCTCCTGCAGCACTACCAACATAGCAAAAGCCAATACCTTCGTGACCATCTTTGCTGCGTACTTTGACCAAACAGTAATGTCTCTCAGAAACTGTTCTTGTAGAAAAAGATGTCACATGATCAAGTGGGACACTGACGGCTGTGACTTCAACGGATTGAATAATGGGCATATCTGTCTCTCTATATTTTTTTATTTAATGGTGATACTTGTATTTCAAATTACACGAAGCAGCGCACTTCCAATACCTAGAAAAATCCTATTAAATATAAAGACTTCTAGATTTGAAATGCAAGCTATATCCTAGTCCGATTAGGCCATAAAACAAAGCTGTTTTTAACCTTAAAGACTCAGTTAAAACCCTAATAAAACAGAGCTTATGAGCCTTTTGGTGAACAGCATCATTTCGCTGGCTTAGGTATGATGGAAGACATAAAAATAATGGAGACAAACATGGAAAAGGTGGTTGTTTTAGGCACAGGAACCATGGCACTTGGCATTGCTGCAGGTTTCATCAGCAGCGGCTATGGCGTGATCCTTTTAGGCAGGAATGATGAGCGCGCTAAATCCGCCGTTCCTGAAATCATGGCCTTGGCCAGCAGCTTGAGATCAGGTTCAGGCTCAAATTCAATTTCAGCAAATCAGATTCAAACGGGTGTCATCGATGATTGGTCAGATTGGTCTGATGTTGCTCTTGTGCTTGAAACAGTGACAGAGAATTTAGCCCTTAAGCAAACTATTTTTGCCTCCTTAGATAAAAGAGTTCCAACTCATATTCCAATCGGTAGCAATAGCTCAGGCTTCCCCATCAGTCAGATCAGTCAAAGTTTAAAAACAGCTCAACGCATGTTCAATATGCACTACTTCATGCCGGCGCACATCGTGCCATTGGTCGAGGTTGTTTTGGGTAAAGCATCTGATCCAGCAATGGCAAAAAAGGTATGCGAATTGTTTGAAGAAACTGGCAAAAAACCAGTTTTGGTCAATCAAGATATCCCGGGGTTTTTAGCCAATCGTATTCAGCATGCTCTGATGCGTGAAGCTCTTGCGCTAGTCAATGATGGTATTGCAACGCCTGAGGATGTTGATACAGCGGTGCGCTACAGCTTTGGCTTCCGTTATGCAGCAGTTGGCCCTATGACCCAAAAAGAGATTTCTGGATGGGAAGGCATGGCGATTGCTGCCAAGGAAATTTATCCAAGCTTATCCAACAATACTGAAATATCACCTTGTTTGAATAAGATCCTGAAAGAGAAAAAGTTCGGAATCAAATCAAAAGAAGGTTTTAGAACTTGGTCAGATGAAGAAGCTTCTGAGATGAAGCGCAAATATGAAAAACGTTTGAAAGCTGCTTTTGATGTGTTGCAAATTGAACCAGACTAAATATTAGAAATTTTCAATTTAGTTTGTTTCAGTGATTTGCAGAGCTGCTAATTCTGCATCCGTGAAACCAGCTGCTTTTCTGGCGGCGTAATTGAACGGGCCTCTGAGCTTTGGAGCCTCATATTTCTCGACCAACTCTGCATAAGCAGCAATAGGATCGAGGCTTTGCTGATCACAGAGGTAGTTGAACCAGCGATTACCAATTTCAACATGTCCGATTTCGTCATTCAAAATGATCTGCAGCAAGGCCACAGCCTCTTGATCATGGGCTTGCGAGAGCTTTTCTTGTATCGGTGGCAAAGCATCTAAACCACGGCTTTCCATGGTTCTTGGCACCAAAGCCATTCTGGCCAAAATTGATTCGGTGGTTTTAGCAACCATTTCCCATAAGCTGTTGTGTGCAGGAAAATCACCATACTTAAATCCACTTTTATGAAGATGGCGATTGAGTAAATCGAAGTGATAGGCTTCTTCTGCAGCCACTTTTAACCAATCCTCGTAATATTCTTTGGGCATATTGGGAAAACGCCATACGGCATCTAAAGCCAAATTGATCGCATTGAACTCAATATGAGCCAAAGCATGAATCAATACTGAACGGCCCTCTTCCGTCACCATGGAACGGCGCTTGACCAAGCCTGGATTGACTAAAATAGGCGAAGCAGGCCTACCCGGAATCTCAAAACCCGCTTCAGTCAAATGTTCCTCGGCATTGATGGTGATGCCGCCTTGCAGGTATTGCTCGCGCAAAGCAATCACTGCCGCACCTTTTTCAGATGGGTCGCAAAGGCTCAGTAATTGAAGGGCTTGGGCGCGAAGTTCAGGCATGGGATGGAATTAAATAATTAGATTTGAATTATCCATGAATACCTATCTAGGGATAAAATCATTTTCACTATAACAATTAAAAAAACTACTACTTTGACCACCTACTTAATGCTCTTAACTCAAGCTCTGTCCCTTCTGGGATTTGCTTGCTATCCATCTGCCTTGACCATCATTCAGGCAGAGTGGAACTTGAGTAATTTTGAGTCCGGGTTTTTGGCCAGCAGTTTTTTCCTTGGCTATGTGCTGGTAGTTCCCATTGCCACCACCCTCACTGATCGCATTGATACCCGTCAAGTTTATTTGGCCGGCGGTCTCACTGCTGGACTAGGGTTACTGGGTGTTGGATTTTTTGCGAATGGGTTTTACTCAGCTCTGTTCTTATTGATGATTCATGGTGCAGGTTTATCCGCCATGTACATGCCTGGCTTAAAAATTATTTCTGATCGCGTGACCTCTGGTGAAATCACCCGTCACATTTCTTTTTACACAGCTTTTTTTGGGCTTGGTACCGGCGCTTCTTATTATTTCTCTGGAGTTTTAATTCGAGAGTTTTCTTGGTCATTGGCGTTCATCTTGATTGCTATTGGTCCAATCTTTGCTGGAATCCTGACTTGGGTTGGCACAAAAGCACTTCCTGGTGAAAAAGGAATTTTTGATATTCAAATGAAGTTGAGTGATGCTTTCCCCATGGCTCGCTGGAAAAAAGTATTGGCCATGAAAGAAGCGGTTGGCTATATGTTGGGTTACAGCGCCCACACACTCGAACTATTTGCAACACGTGCTTGGTTGGTGGCATTCTTCACCTACTGCGCATCGATTGCCGCACCCGAGCAACCTTTTTTGATCAGCGCGACGCTGATTGTGGCTTTCTTGAACGTCATCAGTATTCCAGCCTCAATCCTTGGCAATGAAATGGCCCTCAAGGTCGGGCGACACCGCTGGGTGTATTGGGTCATGGTTGGCAGTGCCATCAGCGGTGTCACTTTGGGCATGTCCGTCGACTCTCATTGGACTGTCATTATTGCTCTTGCTTTTATTCATTCAATGTTTGTGATGGCAGACTCTGCCACTCTAACTGCTGGCTTGGTCATCAGCGTGCCACAAGAGATCAAAGGAACGGCGATGGGTTTGCATTCTTTGATGGGCTTTGGGGCAGGATTGGTGGGTCCCGCTCTATTCGGAGCAACTCTGGATATCAGCCGCCATTTAGGCTACGGCGGTTGGGCAGCGGCCTATGGATCAATTGCCGTTTGGGGATTGCTGTTTATTTTTTATACTCAGTTTTCACTTTGGAAAAATAAGAGAGTCACACAATGAGAGCAACCCAATGATGCGCGAAACACACCCAAGCTTATTTCCCATCGGTAGTCAGTTACGTCATAAGAAAACAGGTGGCTTTTATTTGGTGATCGGCTTAGCCAAGATTGAAGCCACTCTGGAGATGGCCTATGTCTATGAATCTATGCAAACCCATGACTACTGGGTTCGACCTCAAGCAGAAATGGAAGATGGTCGTTTTGAATTAGTCAGCTGATGATTTTTTCAAAGAAGAAATCACAATGCCCGCAACAATCATCATAAATGCTAAGCCATGAAATAACTCTGGCGGCTCACCCAATAAAGCAGCTGACATCAAGGCAGTGAACAAAGGAATCAAATTGGCGAAAAATGCTGCCATTGCAGGCCCTGCTGCTGTCACACCCAAACCCCAACAACGATAAGCAATCAGCGATGGTGCAATTGCTACGAAGATCAATAGTGCGATGGTTGATTGTGTGAACTCAAACACCACGGCATCAGCAGCCCACTCAAAACCCAAGAAAGCAGTTGACCAAAAAACACCAAATAGAACTTGCGCCAACAAGAATTCAGCCCATGGCCATTGGCGTTCAGTGCTCTTACCAGGGCGACTCAACATCCAACTATAAAAGCCCCACAAGATTGTCGCCAAGAGAATGTACAGGTCACCAATCACGAGTTGAATATCTAAGATGCTTGATAAGTCACCACGGGTTAAAACAATCACAACCCCTAATAGTGAAATCAAGGCGCCCATCATTTGCTTGAACTGCGCTGCCTGTTGATAGAACATCGCACCAATGATGATCATCCACATCGGCATGCTGCCACCAATCAAAGTCACATTGATGGGAGTTGATGTTTCTAAAGAAAGGTATAGCAGTGCGTTGTATGAACCCACACCAAGCAAACCAAGCCAAAGAAAGCGGATCTTATTTTGCCAAACAGGGCTATCAGACTTAAATAGTTTCCAGGCAATCGGCAATAAGATCAGTCCAGCCAGTAACCAACGCATGGTATTGAGCATGATGGGAGATATCTCACCAACGGCTAAACGACCCACAATGGCATTGCCTGCCCAAAGAATTGTGGGCAATACCAAATAAAAGATAACGCGGGGCGTTAGTGGGTTCATTCTTTGACTGTGACCATCGTCAGATGACTAAAGATGGCGATGCTAGCATGCCTGACCTCTGATTTAGCAGATTGCTCATTTTGCCGCACTTAGGTATCCTCACTTTATTACCAGAAGGTCATCATGAATCAAGACGAACGCATCACCAACTTAGAAATCAAACTGAGCTTTTCTGAAGACTTGCTAGAAGAGTTAAATCAAACTGTCTTCAAGCAACAGCAACGCATTGAGTTATTGGTAAAGGAAATACAAGCGTTGAAATTACAAATGGCCAGCAATATGCCGTCTGATGGGAACAGTCCTCGAGACGAGATACCGCCCCACTATTGATCTGCGCTAGGCTGCGATCAAGACTTTTGAGCCAAACCTTCCATGGCCAAAACGTAGCCCTGAATCCCAAAGCCCACCACAATGCCTGCAGCCACTGGTGAAATATAAGAATGGTGTCTGAATGCTTCACGAGCGTGCACATTTGAGATATGTACCTCAATCACAGGTAAACCACTCATCGCTGCAATGGCATCATGCAAAGCAACCGATGTGTGAGTGTAGGCGCCCGGATTGAAAACAATACCTTGCACTGTGCCAGCGCGGTGAGCCAAGCCAGCCTCTTGAATCTTGTCGATCAACGGGCCCTCATGATTACTCTGTAAAAACTCAACATCAAAACCCAAGCGCTTAGCCGTGTCTTTACAAAGAGCTTCCACATCCGCCAAAGTACTTGAGCCGTACTTTTCTGGCTCACGCGTACCCAAGAGGTTCAAATTAGGACCGTTAAGAACAATGATTTTTTTCATGATGTTTGAAGTATAGCGCTGATAAATTGCTTATTCCAAGCACTTCTAGTGGATTTTTTGAGTCTGATTTAAAGCAATCCGAGTCTATTTCCAGCGCTCACAAGTCACCTCGATGGTGCCTTGGTGGCTACTCAACATCAAGTGACCATCTTGAATGGTGGCTTGTATTTTCATGCTGCGTTCAGCCCAAGCCGCTAACTCTTGAGAAATATCAGAGGACACCCGGTACACGGATAGTTTGTCCATGCGGGTGAGTTTGTTCTGAATGCCCTTCCACCAGACTTCAGCAGCATGATGGTAGGCGTAGACCACCACCTTGTCTGATTTTGAGCAAGCACGGCTCAAGGGCTTTTCTTCTGGCTGCCCAACTTCTACCCATAAACGGGTTTGCCCCGTGAAATCCTTTAACCAAACATCTGGCTCATCCGGATCTGATAAGCCAGCCCCAAAGACCAGCTGACCATCCCCCTGACAAAGGTCATTCAAAAGATGGGCATTGAAGGACAAAGCCAATAAACGCATCATCATGCGCTCATCGGTTTCGCTCGGATGCCTGGCCAAAGTTAGGCTGTGATCAGCGTAATAGGCATGATCAATATCAGCGACTGAGAGAGTAACTTTGAAGATGGTGGATTTAATGGCCATGAATGTTTCGGTTTTCTGTGCAATTTCACAGGAGTCTGCGAAAATGCCATTATGAAGCAATCAAACACCCCTGAAGAGTATTTGGCGCCCGAAAAGCCCAGTAAATCTGAAATAAAGCGTCGTTTAGAGGCCAGACAGTATCTTGCTGAAGAAATCAGTCAGATGCCTGATAAATGGAAACAAATGCCAATACCAGAACGCCTATTAGATGCTCTCAAAGAAACACCCAATGTGAGAAGCCATGGCGGCATCAGACGTCACATTCAGTATTTGGGCAAAATCATGGGTGCCATGAGTGAAGAAGAAGTTGATGGCATCAAACAAGCCTTGATCAGCATCGTGGGGCCTAAAAAAGCCAGTAAGATGAAAATCTAAATTGTTGTCATTGATTGGAGACTTTTATGAAAATTACCAGTTCTAGCTTCCAAGATCAGTCAGTTATTCCAGGTCAGTTTGCTTTTGCGATCAAAGATCCAAGCACTCACATCACCTTATCAAGCAATCAAAACCCTCACTTGGCTTGGTCAGACTTTCCTAAAGATACACAGTCATTTGCATTGATTTGTCACGACCCAGATGTTCCAAGCAAAGGCGATGATGTGAATCAAGAAGGCAAAGTAGTTCCAGCCAGTTTGCCGCGCGTTGATTTTTATCATTGGGTCTTGGTGAACATCCCAAATTCAGTTCAAACGATTGCGGCTGCCAGTCATAGCAACAGCATCACAGCCAAAGGCAAATCAGCACAGCAGAGTCCGGTGGGTACAGCAGGCATCAATGACTACACAGCTTGGTTCAAAGGTGATACCTCCATGGAAGGTCATTACTTTGGCTACGATGGTCCATGCCCGCCATGGAATGACGAGATCAAACACCATTATGTTTTCACAGTCTATGCTTTGAATACACCGAGCATTCCTTTAACTGGTCCATTCAGCGGTGCAGATGCATTGGCTGCGATCAAACCGCACATCATTGCTCAAGCAAGCATCACCGGCATTTACAGCTTGAACCCAAGTGTCGCGATTTAATTAAATAGTTTTTAGTAAATTACTCAGCCTCGGCCAACTCAGGTCGAGGCTGATTTTTTTCGGTTTGCATAGTAGCCAAAATTGCTACTCCCGACAGCACTACTGCCATGCCTATCACTTGAATGATGGTGATTTTTTCACCCAAGAAAAACCACCCAAGAAATATCGTGGCAATAGGTCCTAACATCCCAGCCTGAGCCGTCAAACTTGATCCAATTCGGTTGACTGCAATCATCACCAAGAGCATCGGCATGAAAGTACAGAACAACGCATTGAACAAACTCAACTGATAGACCTCAGGTACCTGCGTCCATAAATGACTGGGATTCAAGATCAATGCTTGAGCAGTACTAAAAAATGTGGATGATGCACTGGCATAAGCGACCAAACGAATGCTGCCCACCCGCCCCACAATCTCTCCGGCAAAAATCAAATAGACGGCATAAGAAATTGCACTCAGAAATACCAACATGCCACCCCAAGCAATTGATGGCCCCATGGTGTGAATGTCATGTGAGAACACAATGATCACACCAGCATAAGCAAGAACCAAAGCCAACCACTGCTGTGGCTGTATTCTCTTTTTTAGAAAAAGTATTGAGATCAACAAGACAATTGTTGGGTTGAGATACAGAATGATTCTTTCTAATCCAACCGTGATGTATTGCAGTCCCAAGAAGTCCAAATAACTTGAGAGGTAATAACCCACAAAACCTAAAAAGATGATGCTCAAGATGTCACGTTTGGCCATGGGTGATGGTTGATGATGACGTGATGACCACCACACAGCCGCCCAGAAAAACGGCAAAGAAAAAAGCATCCTCAAAGACAACACAGTGGCTGAATCAACCCCATATTGATAGCAAAGTTTGACCACGATGGCTTTGGCCGAGAAAAGAATGGATCCCAATCCAGCGATTAGCAGTGAACTTAGCAGGAAGGATCTTTGCATGCCTTGGACTTTATAGGGGCTTTATATGGTTTTGCGGCTTAAGTGGCAAAAGAGTGACCTGAGGCATTCAATTGTCATGAACAAACAGGCCTTAGTTTAAACGAGCAGAAAGTGCTTAAAAAGCCTAAAATACAGGCCGTGAACGCACCTTTCAATCCCTCCCTAATACCTAGCTCACCAAGATTAGATTCTTACCCAAAATATTGGGCAGAATGTTTTGGTACAGCCCCCTTCTTACCGATGAGTCGAGAAGAGATGGATAAGCTTGGTTGGGATAGCTGCGACATCATCATTGTGACTGGGGATGCTTATGTGGATCACCCAAGTTTTGGTATGGCCATTATTGGTCGCTTGCTTGAAGCACAAGGCTTTCGTGTCGGCATCATTTCTCAGCCAGACTGGCAATCAGCCGATCCGTTCAAGGCCTTAGGTCAACCTAATTTGTTTTATGGTGTAGCCGCTGGCAACATGGATTCAATGATCAATCGTTACACGGCTGATCGCAAAGTTCGTAGTGATGATGCTTACACAGCTGGTGGCATGGGTGGTAAGAGACCTGATCGTTGTTCATTGGTTTATGCCCAACGTTGTCGTGAAGCCTACGCTGATACCCCTATAGTTATGGGGGGTATTGAAGCCTCCCTACGTCGAATTGCACACTACGACTACTGGCAAGACAAGGTACGTCGTTCTATTTTGATTGATGCAAAAGCGGATATCTTGCTTTATGGCAATGCTGAAAGAGCTGTGGTTGAAATTGCCCATCGCTTGGCCAAAGGCGAAAAGATTGCCGATATCAATGACATTCGTGGCACGGCGTTTGTTAGACGTCACCCTGCCCCTGGTTTCACAGAAATTGATTCAAGTACGGTTGATATCCCTGGTGTGATTGATGCGCCCATCAATCCATACCTCACTCCTGATGAGCAAGCCAAAGAACAAGGTACAAGCTGCAAGAAGACTGATGGCACACTTGAAAAAGAACCAGCAGTTCAAGCCATCACCGTTGTACCAACTGCCAGAAAACGTTTAGAGCGTGACACAACCGTGATTCGTCTTCCAAGCTATGAAGCTGTGAAGCGTGATCCAGTGCTTTACGCACACGCCAGTCGCGTTCTTCATTTAGAAACCAATCCAGGCAATGCCCGTGCATTGGTGCAGCAACACGGTGAAGGCGCTTCTGTCAGAGATGTTTGGTTGAACGCTCCTGCTGTGCCACTGACCACCGAAGAGATGGATTCAGTGTTTGATTTACCTTATGCCAGAGCCCCGCACCCATCTTATGGCGATGCCAAGATTCCAGCGTGGGACATGATTCGTTTTTCAGTGAACATCATGCGCGGCTGTTTTGGTGGCTGCACATTCTGTTCAATCACCGAGCATGAAGGCCGAATCATTCAGAATCGTTCATCTAACTCAATCATCAAAGAGATTGAAGATATTCGCGATAAGGTCCCGGGCTTCACAGGCATCATTTCTGAC
>CAYYOB010000013.1:20318-20535 GCA_964473225.1 uncultured Polynucleobacter sp. | reverse complement strand
TGATCAAGTCACATTAGCCGATATTTGCCTCATTCCGCAGCTATTCAATGCCAAAGGATTTGGACACGACCTGAGTGCATATCCACTCATTCACAGAATCTTTCAAGAATGCATGAATCTGCCAGCATTCCAGAACGCTTCCTGGGAATCTCAAATCGATTACCCCAAATAAAAAGCCCGGCTTTTGGCCGGGCTGATCAACCATGGCGGGATACGC
>CAYYOB010000013.1:0-20308 GCA_964473225.1 uncultured Polynucleobacter sp. | reverse complement strand
TGATGAAGCACCACCTTGAATCACAGTCGTCACTTCGTCGAAGTAACCAGTACCCACTTCTTGTTGGTGAGAAACGAATGTGTAACCACGGTCACGAGCTGCAAACTCAGGCTCTTGAACCTTCTCAACATAAGCAGACATACCGCGTGCAACATAGTCTTGAGCCAAGTCAAACATGTTGTACCACATAGAGTGAATACCAGCCAATGTGATGAATTGATATTTGTAACCCATCGCACCAAGCTCACGTTGGAACTTAGCAATTGTTGCGTCGTCCAAGTTCTTCTTCCAGTTAAATGATGGTGAGCAGTTGTATGCCAACATCTTGCCTGGGTGCTTAGCGTGAACTGCTTCAGCAAACTTGCGAGCAAATTCAAGATCAGGTGTACCAGTTTCACACCACACCAAGTCAGCGTATTCAGCATAAGCAATCGCACGTGAAATCGCTTGATCGATACCCTTCTTAGTCTTGTAGAAACCTTCAGCAGTACGCTCACCAGTCAAGAATGGCTTATCGTTTTCATCGTAGTCTGATGTCAACAAGTCAGCAGCTTCAGCATCTGTACGAGCGATCACCAATGTTGGTACGCCACAAACGTCAGCAGCCATACGAGCAGCGATCAACTTTTGGCAAGCTTCTTGTGTTGGAACCAACACTTTACCGCCCATGTGACCACACTTCTTCACTGAAGCCAATTGGTCTTCCCAGTGAACGCCAGCAGCGCCAGCCTTGATCATGGCCTTCATCAATTCAAATGCGTTCAATACACCACCGAAACCAGCTTCAGCATCAGCAACGATAGGAGCGAAACAATCAATGTGACCCTTGTCACCTTTTTCAATACCTTTTGAGTACTGGATTTCATCCGCACGACGGAAAGTATTGTTGATACGCTCAACAACCTTAGGTACTGAATCAACTGGATACAAAGATTGATCAGGATACATTGATGAGTATGTGTTGTTATCAGCAGCAACTTGCCAGCCTGACAAGTAAATAGCCTTCACACCAGCTTTAACCTGTTGCATTGCTTGACCACCAGTCAAAGCACCTAAACAGTTAACGTACGGCTCGTTGTTAACCAAGTTCCATAGTTTTTCAGCGCCACGACGAGCCAATGTGTGCTCGATCTGGAATGAACCGCGTAGACGAACTACATCAGCTGCTGTGTAACCGCGCTTGATACCTTTCCAACGTGGGTTTGTATCCCAATCTTTTTGCAATGCATCGATTTCTTGTTGACGTGTTGACATGTTTCTCTCCCGTTAAATAACAAAAATATGTGCCCATAAGACATATAGATATAAATTTCTGTGTCTTATGTCTTATATAAGAGTGTATGTACTTGTGAACAAGATTGCAAGGATTAATTTGACTAGGACAAAGAATATATATCCTAATTAAATTAATAACTTAGGGAATGTATTTTATATTGTGGAATGCTAAATCATCACTTGCAATGACATGCAACACTTAGCAAATTTACATAAATCAGTTAATCAAGGGGGCGATCTGCAACCAATACCCCATCCTGATCCACATAAATCATGTCGCCAGGCTTTACTGTTGTGCCTGCCATATCAATGGTCAGGTCACGCTCACCCACATTACGTTTGACGCTTTTCTGCGGATGAACAGCCAACGCATTGATGCCCACTTTAGATTGGGCCAGCTCCAATGTGTCACGCACACAGCCATTGACTAGAATGCCAGCCCAGTTATTTTTCTCTGCCAATACACCTAAATTACCGCCAACCAAGGCACAGCGCATAGAGCCACCACCATCGATGACCAATACCCTGCCCTGACCAGGTTCATCTAGGATCGTTCTGACCCAGGTATTGTCTTCAAACACCTTGAGAGTGACTGCTGGACCTTTGAACTTAGTTAAGCCACCAAATGCACGAAAACCGGGTGCACAAACACGCAGGACTCCAGTTGCAATCAAATCTTCATTAGCATCACATAGATCAGTGGTGGCAAAACTCATGGCTCTCTCCAAAAATATCTTTAAGCGTTTTGTAATTCTACAGAGCGATTATTTTCACCTACCCGGTAGGCAGTGAGCAAGGCCATCATTAAAAATGCAGCAATCAAGATGAAAACTCCTGGCACCAACTTCCAGTCCATCAACAAACCGAACATCAATGGACCAATCGCCAAACCTGAATCAAGTCCTGAATAAACAGTGCCAAAGACCCGGCCAGAAGCCTCTTTCGGAGTCGCTGAACGAATCATCAAGTCTCTTGATGGTCCAGCAATGCCCACGCAAAAACCCATCACGGTGAACAAACTCATCATGGTTGAACCTGACACCACAGTCATGGCAATCAACACTGAAATTGAGCTACCTAAAATAAAACCAATCGCGATGACTCTCTCTGGGAAGCGTGCACGAGTTGCCACAAAGCCCCCAAGGAACATGCCGCCAGCACTGGCCAACATATAGGATGAATAGGCAGTAGTGGTCAATGCAATGGGTAAGTCATAAAGTAACTGCATGGCGGTTGGCGCGAAACTTTGCACACCACTCAAAGCCAAAGCACTTAAAAAGAAGAAACCCCAACACATCCAAACCATGGGTAATTTCAAATAATCAAAAGACAGTGCGGATGAATTTTTCCTAGCAGTCTCTTCAAGATCACGCTGCTCTTGAGACCCCATTAAGACATGACGTCTCCAGTAGAGAACAGCCAACATCACAAAGGCAATCGCTGACGCAACCAACAAGGCTTGGCGCCAACCAGCAAAGGTGGTGACGGCTACCAGCACTGCTGGCGAAGCAGCCCAACCAAGAGCGCCTGAAACTCCATGCATTGAATAAGCATGAGCCACCCGCCCTGGTGAAACTCGACGATTGATCAAGGTGTAGTCAGCTGGATGAAACACGCCATTACCAAGACCTGCTAAACAAGCACCGAACAATAAGCTCCAATAGCCACTTGAAAACGACAAGACAACTGCTGAGATAGCCAGAGTTCCCACACCAAAGAAAAGAACCTTTAAAGGGCCTGAATGATCCACCCAAAAACCAGCAGCAGCTTGCATGATAGTTGAGACGATGAAGAACATGGTCATCAAGAATCCAAGCTCAGCGTAACTGAGCCCGAATTCAACTTTTAACCATGGAAATAATGGCGCAAGAATTAAGTGATAAAAATGGGAGGTGCCATGGGCCACACTGACAAGGCCAATAACCTCCGCGTCTCTGCGAATAGTCATTGGCCGATGTTACTACTGATTGAATCAGGCTGCTAGATTTTGCTTAGCGCCTGGAGTTAGCTCAATGGACAACCCGATCAAACATGAATGCCCCATTTTTATCAACGTCTACTGGAACAATGGCTTTAGGACCAAACTTGCCTTCCAGAATCAATCGAGCCACTGGGTTTTCAATGTATTGTTGAATCGCCCTCTTCAGCGGTCTTGCCCCAAAGACTGGGTCATAACCGGCCTCAGACACACGTGCAAGTGCAGCATCACTGACCTCTAGCAACATGTCCATCTTCGCCAAACGATCACGCAAGCGTTGCAACTGAATCTTTGCAATCGCCGCAATGTTCTTTTGGTCTAAGCCATGGAACACAACCATTTCATCAATACGATTTAAAAACTCAGGTCGGAAATGCTCTTTCACATCGCCCATCACAGCTTCTTTGAGCTTCTCTTGTGGCTGACCACTCATCGACTGAATCATTTGAGAACCCAAATTGCTGGTCATCACGATCACCGTATTTTTAAAGTCCACAGTGCGACCTTGTCCATCCGTCATGCGACCATCATCCAAGACCTGCAACAAGACGTTGAAAACATCAGGGTGAGCCTTCTCAACCTCATCTAACAAAATCACGCTATAAGGCTTGCGACGAACGAGTTCAGTTAAATAACCACCCTCTTCGTAACCCACATATCCTGGAGGCGCACCAATCAAACGAGCCACGCTGTGCTTTTCCATGAATTCACTCATGTCAATGCGAATCAAGTGCTCATCACTGTCAAATAAGAACTCGGCCAGCGCTTTGCAAAGCTCTGTTTTACCAACACCTGTTGGACCTAAAAATAAGAATGAGCCATAAGGCTTGCCTTCATCAGAAAGACCAGCGCGTGAGCGGCGAATAGCATCAGAAACAGCTGAAATAGCTTCCTCTTGACCAACCACTCGATTGTGCAAGTAATCTTCCATTTGCAATAACTTGTCACGCTCTCCTTGCATCATTTTTGACACAGGAATACCCGTGGCTCTTGAGACCACCTCGGCAATTTCTTCTGCTCCGACTTGCGTGCGCAACAATTTATTTTTAGACGTTGAACCTTTTTCTTCCGCAACAGCGGCTGATTTCAACTTGCCTTCTAGTTCTGGCAATTTGCCATACTGCAACTCAGCAACTTTTTCTAATTTGCCATCACGTTGTAATTTGGTGATTTCAGATTTAACTTTATCAATCTCTTCTTTGATTGAAGCGGTACCCTGAGCAGCACCCTTCTCAGACTTCCAAATTTCCTCAAGGTCTGCGTATTCTTTGCCCAAACGCTTGATCTCTTCTTCGATCAGCGCCAAACGCTTTTGAGACGCCTCATCTTTTTCTTTCTTTACTGCCTCGCGTTCAATCTTCAATTGAATCAAGCGACGATCTAACTTATCCATGACCTCTGGCTTTGAATCAATTTCCATTCTGATACGAGATGCGGCCTCATCAATCAAATCAATCGCCTTATCTGGCAAGAAGCGATCGGTGATGTACCGATGAGATAACTCAGCAGCTGCAACAATTGCAGGATCTGTGATTTCTACACCGTGATGCAATTCATACTTTTCTTGTAAGCCACGCAAGATAGCGATCGTGTCTTCAACACTTGGCTCACCAACCATGACTTTCTGGAAGCGACGCTCTAATGCTGCATCTTTTTCAATGTATTTGCGGTACTCATCTAAGGTTGTGGCACCAATGCAATGCAACTCTCCGCGAGCCAAGGCAGGCTTCAACATATTGCCCGCATCCATGGCACCTTCAGATTTACCTGCGCCGACCATGGTGTGTATTTCATCGATGAAAACAATCGTCTGTCCTTCATCTTTGGCAACATCACTCAAAACAGCTTTAAGACGCTCTTCAAATTCTCCGCGGTACTTGGCTCCAGCCAAAAGCAAGGCCATATCTAAAACTAGAACGCGTTTATTTTTTAAAGTTTCTGGAACCTCCCCATCAATGATTCTTTGGGCCAAGCCTTCAACGATCGCTGTCTTACCAACACCTGGTTCACCAATCAATACAGGATTATTTTTAGTGCGGCGTTGCAAAATTTGAATCGCGCGGCGAATTTCATCATCGCGACCAATGACAGGATCTAATTTACCTAGACGTGCACGCTCAGTTAAATCGAGGGTGTATTTTTTTAAAGCTTCACGTTGATTTTCAGCATCAGCACTATTCACAGACTGTCCTCCACGAACTGCCTCAATGGCAGCTTCTAAAGTTTTACGAGTAATACCAGCAGCCTTGATCGCTTTACCAAGGTCACCCTTGTCGTCACTTAAGACCAATAAGAAAAGTTCACCTGCAATGAAATCATCGCCACGCTTCGTAGCTTCCTTTTCAGTCAAGTTCAAATGAGCCGCCAAAGAGCGGCCAATTTGAACATCGCCCCCAGTGCCCTGCACTTGAGGTAACTTAGCAAGCAAGGCTTGACATGCCTTTTCCAAAGCAAGGGCGTTACCACCGGTTCGGTTAATGAGTGATTTAGCGGTGCTATCAGATTGCTGCAACATCGCTAATAAGACATGCTCGGACTCGATGTATTGGTTATCAGCGTTCAAAGCTAGGCTTTGGGCTTCGCCCAGAGCTTCTTGGAATTTACTGGTTAATTTATCTAATCTCATGGATATCTCCCATTATCTATGTTCAGTATGTGGGTACATATGCCTAAATTTCAAGTGATTTAGATCAAATAAATCGCTGGCTTTATCATAGAGGGATGTCATGGTGTTTATATCTCTTGGAATGTTCTGATGGAAGCTACTACGCTGGCATCACCAATGACCTGGAGAACCGTATCAACGCTCACAACGACGGCACTGGTGCCAAATACACCCGCGGTAGAGGTCCAGTCAAATTGATCGCTCAGAAGGCATTTGAAAACCGCTCTGAGGCTTCTAAGGCTGAGAGTCAGATCAAAAAGCTCCCCAAAAACCTCAAACCAGGATTTTTTGCGTGAGTAACGAGAACCTCAAAGACATTCAGGAAAAAATCCAAGAGTTTTACCAAGCCGTTCAAGTAAATTGGCCTGGCTTTAAGACTCGAGTGGGCCAAGAACAAATGTTTGCCCACATTGCTCAAACCTTGAGCCAAGCCAAAAGCCCTAAAGACGTCCGGGATGGTGACAACATATTGGTGGTTGAAGGTAAAACTGGGGTGGGTAAAACGCTTGGCTATCTGATCCCAGCCATTGTGTTCAGCAAGCTACTCAACAAGCGCGTGATCATCAGTACTGGGACAGTCGCACTGCAAGAGCAGCTCATGCAAAAAGATTTGCCTAATTTGGCAGATTTATCACCCATCTCTTTTGAATATGCCTTGGCCAAGGGTCGCAGTCGTTATGTGTGCAATATCCGCTTAGAACAAGTCAGCGGCAAAACCAAGCAAACAGCTCTTTTTGAAGACGCCAACTGGGACGGTCCACCAAAAGAACAAGATAAAGATAGTTTTGCAGATGCTCTACTTAGCTTAAATGATGGTTCATGGAATGGAGACAAAGATACTGCTCCACCAGAAATCACCGACAGCATGTGGCCCAGAATTGCTGCAGAAAGAAGCTCATGCCTCGGCAGACACTGCCAACGCTTCAATGTATGCCCCTATTTCAATGCCAGACGTGATTTGGTCAAAGCAGATGTGATCATCGCTAACCATGATTTGGTGATTTCAACGATTGCCTCGGGATCAAAGATTCTTCCAGATCCATCAGAAACACTTTATATCTTTGATGAAGCCCACAATCTTCCTCAAGTTGGCATCAAGCACTTTGCTTCATCTGTAGGATTAATTGCCAGCACCAGGTGGTTAGAAAAAATCATGGCCGCAGTTTTGCGCGCAGACGCGCTGCTTCCCGACTCTTCAGGAAAAACTGTGGAAGAGGTTCATGCTCATGTTGAAGATTTGATCATGCACACCAAGCAAATGATCAACTCATTGAGATTGGCTAATTTTGTGACTCATGAGCAAGCCATCCATCGCTTTAAAAATGGTGAACTAAGCCCTGAATTCTCAAGTTATGCAGAAACCATTGGGCCACTGGCCATCTCGCTGAATAATCGGATCGGTAAAATTTTGCAACAACTCAACGATCAAAGAAATAACAGCATTGATAAAGATTCATTCAGTCCTGCAATTCTAGAAATCGGTAGTTATCAATCTAAAACTGAAAATCTATCCAACACCTGGCATTTGATGCAGGCAGATGCTAACCCTCCAATTGCCAAGTGGGTGGAATGGCAAGATCTAGGCTCTACCTTTGACTTCAAGCTTCACGCCTCTCCTATCAGTGCCGCTCAAAATTTAGCTCAGACATTGTGGTCCACCAGTTCTGCGGCCATCTTAACCTCGGCAACTCTTAGAACCATGGGTGACTTTCAATACTTCTTGAATCAAAGTGGCTTGAACTGGTTTCCAAAAACAAATACTTTGGAAGCAGAATCACCGTTCAATTATGAGGAGCAAGGCACTTTCATCGTTCCAGAAATGATCAACTGCCCCACTGCAAACGCCCAAGGACACACGGATGAACTTTCTGATGAAATTCCAAAGCAGCTAAAAGATTTGAAGCATGGCGCCTTGGTTTTATTTACCTCAAAAAAGCAAATGAAACAGGTTCACGAAGACTTGCCTGATGATTTTTTACAAGACGTCTTGATGCAGGGTGATATGCCTCGTAATAAATTAATCAGCCAGCATGAGTCACGCATCCAGGATGGTCATCGCAGCATCTTATTTGGCATGCAGAGCTTTGGTGAAGGCTTGGATCTTCCTGGAAAATTATGTGAAACCGTCTTGATCACCAAATTACCATTTGCGCCACCCGATTCACCGGTTGAAGAAGCCAAATCAGAATGGCTTGAAAAGAATCAAGGCAATCCTTTTTACGAAATCAGTGTTCCTGCAGTGGCTTTGAAGTTACAACAATGGGTGGGTCGTGGCATCAGAACAGAAACCGATCATGCCACCATCATCGTTTTAGATAAACGATTGAAAACCAAACCTTATGGCAAAAAGATTCTGGCAGGCTTGCCGCCATTCAAACGTTTGATGTAGTTTTTGAAGAGTTTTAAAGATTTGGCAGTATTACTGCCACTTTTTCAGAGCTTCATCGTCACTGAGACGTGCATCAACCCAGCGAGCACCTTCTGGCGTATCTTCTTTTTTCCAAAATGGCGCCAAAGTCTTGAGGTAATCCATCACATATTCACAAGCAGCAAACGCTTCGCCGCGGTGAGCACTGGTCACAGCCGTTAAAACGATTTGATCTTCAATATTCAAAGGACCCACTCGATGAATGATCAAAACATCAAAAATATCCCAACGTGCTTTGGCTTTTTCAATGATTTCCTCAAGAGACTTTTCAGTCATACCTGGGTAGTGCTCTAAAGTCATCGCAGCGACTTCAGAACCGTCATTGCGATCTCGCACCGTACCGACAAATGAAGCTACCGCACCAACGCGAGCATCACCAGCTCTTAATTGTTTGATCTCTTGTGATAAATCAAAATCTTCAGTTTGAATACGAACTGGCATATTTATCCGCCCGTCACTGGAGGGAAGAAAGCGACTTCAGCCTGATCAATCAGCGCTGCATCACCTTCCACCATTTGATGATTCAAAGCCATGCGCACCGCTTTACCTTCGGCCAATGCATCAGACCATGACTCACCCCTGCCCATCAAATGATGACGCAATTCCGTCAAGGTTTTCACGGATGCAGGAACATCGAACTGCTCTTCAGATGTTTTCAAGGTCTCACGCAAAGAGGCAAAGAATTTAATGGTTATTTTCATAGCAATAGCTTAAATCATTCCTGAAAAAGGGATGTACTTCACCATATCACCTGGCTTGATGGCTTGAAGTGGCGGATTATCGACCAAACCATCCGCCCATGAAGCGCTGGTTAAAACACCTGAGCTTTGATTCGGGAATAAATCTAAGCCGCCTTGGGCATTGATGCGCACCCGCAAAAATTCATTGCGACGATCAGCCTTGGGCCAATCAAAATCAGCTCGCATCATGATCACTGGTGCTTTTGCATGAGATCTTCCCTGCAACTTGGCAATGAAAGGACGAACAAATAATAGAAATGTGACAAAACTAGAAACTGGATTACCAGGCAAACCCATGAACCAAGTTTCTAAATGATCGGCACCCTGCTTTTTAACCGCACCGAATGCCAATGGTTTACCCGGCTTGATGGCAATTTGCCACATATCAAGACGACCCTCAGCAGTCACCGCTGGCTTGATGTGATCTTCTTCACCGACTGACACACCACCAGAAGTGATGATCAAATCATGATCTTTACTGGCACGACGCAAAGCATCTCGAGTCGCTTCCAAGGTGTCAGGCACGATACCCAAGTCTGTTGCTTCACAGCCCAAAGAACGAATGCATGCCAACAGAGTATCTCTATTGGAGTTATAAATAGCGCCAGGCTTTAGTGGCTGACCTGGAAGAGTTAATTCATCCCCGGTAAAGAAAGCCGCTACTTTGATTTTCTTAGTCACTGGTAACTGATGGTATCCAGCAGAGGCAGCAACACCTAACTCCTGAGCTCTGAGATAAGTTCCCTTGCTCAAGGCCACGCCTCCTGCTTTTAAATCTTCACCTTGCAAGCGAATCCATTGACCTTGCTTAGGCATTTCTTGAATAGCGACTTGATCACCATTGACCACACAATCTTCCTGCATCACCACCGCATCTGCACCAGGTGGAATCGTGGCACCCGTGAAAATTCTGGCAATCGTGCCAGACTGAAGTTCTGTGCCCACATGACCAGCAGGAATGCGTTGAGAAACATTAAAACTTTGTCCCGCTGACTGAATATCCGCCACACGAACGGCATAACCATCCATCTGGGTGTTGTTCATCGGAGGAACATCGACTTGACTGAGGATATCCGTGGCCAAGATTCTGCCCAAAGCATCTTGAGTGCTGACCACTTCAATCTCTGCCATTGGCTTTGCTTGAGACAATAAATGCTCAAGGGCCTCAGCAGCAGTTTTCATGGGAGGTTTGTTCATGGCTTGCGACATCGTCTTAGTCTAATGGTTTTAGGCTTATTTTGCTAAAACACCAGCCATTGAAAGGACTTGCTGCGCCACCTGCTCAATGTCATTCAAATCAAGCACTGGGATGTCTCTCGTTAGATCTGGCTTGTGCACAGCATCCATGCCACCGGGGTAAGCAATGGCTTGAATAAAGTTATCTTGATTGGCTTTTACTGGATTGGATGCGCACTCATCGTGTTCAAAACGCCACAACTCAATTTTTGGAATATTTGCGTTCTTAAAACCTTCAACGATAACAAGGTCACAAGGAGATAACTTGCTTAGCTGCTCCTCAATGGTCGGCTCGGCAGCCTGCCTGAGCTCATGCATCAACACCCACCTTTGATCAGACACCATCAAAACTTCAGCAGCACCCGCCTCTCGGTGACGATAAGAATCCTTACCAGGCTTATCAATATCAAAGTGATGATGCGTGTGTTTAATGACCGCTACTTTATAAGCTCGTTGAGTCAAAAATGTGATCAACTGCTCAATCAATGTTGTTTTACCAGTGCCAGAGTAAGCAACAAAACCAACCACAGGTGTAGAGTTGGCCTTCAAAGAAGATGCCATTGAAGCGTTTTGTTGATTCTGGGCTTGGCTCATCAATCACAAACCCGTGTGGGCAGCAACAAAGTCTTTTACTTGATTCACATCCGCTGGCATATCAACCACACGCTGCGGCTTGTTCTCAATGCCAATGAATGATGCTGGACGATCAGGCGTTCTCCCAATCGCTTCTTCAATAGTTTCCGCAAACTTGATAGGTAGCGCTGTTTCTAAAACCAACATAGGAACATTGGTTTGTAGATATTCACGGGCAACCTTCACACCATCAGCTGTGTGCGTATCAATCAAGACACTGTATTTCGCATGAATGTCTCTGATTGTGTCTAGACGATTGAGATGCGTGCTCTTGCCAGAAACAAAGCCATATTGAGCAATATTTTTATACACAGGATCTTGTGACAAATCAAAACCACCTTTGGTCTCAACATCCTTGAACATTTGTGCAGTTTTTGCAGCATCACGTCCCATCAAGTCATAGATGAAGCGCTCAAAATTACTTGCTTTAGAAATATCCATCGATGGGCTGGTGGTGTGGAAAGTCTCGGCAGATTTGCGCGCTCTGTAAACACCCGTTTTGAAGAACTCATCCAAAACATCGTTCTCATTAGTGGCTACTACCAACTTTTCAATTGGCAAGCCCATCATGCGTGCGATATGACCAGCACAAACGTTACCGAAGTTGCCTGAAGGCACACAGAACGAAACCTTCTCCGTACTGTTTTTGGTGGCCAATAAATAACCTTGGAAGTAATAAACCACTTGAGCTACCACTCGGGCCCAATTGATTGAATTAACCGTACCGATTTTTTGGCGAGCTTTGAATTCATGATCATTGCTGACTGCCTTAACGATGTCTTGAGCATCATCAAAAACACCATCAATCGCAATGTTGTAAATATTCTCATCTTGCAAGGAGTACATCTGCGCGACCTGGAAAGCACTCATCTTTCCTTTTGGTGAGAGCATGAAAACGCGCACACCTTTTTTACCACGCATCGCATACTCAGCAGCACTACCAGTGTCACCTGAAGTGGCACCCAAGATATTCAATTCTTGCCCTTGTTTATTCAAGGTGTACTCAAATAAGTTACCTAAAAGCTGCATCGCCATGTCTTTGAATGCAAGCGTTGGACCATTCGACAAACTCAATAAACCTAAGCGAGTACCCTGCTCATCACCCAACCAATGAATCGGTGTGACGTCTTTTGCCGAATCATCAGTACGACCATTGCAATAAACCTCAGCGGTGTAAGTCTTTCTGACCAAAGCTCTGAGGTCTTCTTGAGGGATGTCATCGCAATAGAGGCTTAAAACTTCAAATGCCAAATCAGCGTAAGACAATCCTCGCCATGCATCTAATTGAGCAGGCGTGACCTGAGGGTATTTAACTGGTAAATACAAACCTCCGTCAGCGGCCAAGCCACCTAGAAGGATTTCTGAAAATGTTTGATGGGCGTTATGACCACGGGTTGAAATGTAGTGCATTGCGTAATTTAATTAACTTAAGTTTTCTAAACGAATTTTTGTAACTGAACCTTCAACAGTTTTCAAAGACTCAACCTTGGCAATAGCAGCCAAGATATTTTTCTCTTTGGTCTCATGCGTCAACATGATGAGGTCGGTTTGGTTTTCACCATCGCCTGCCTCACGCTGCAACATGGCATCAATTGAAATACTGTTATCTGCCAAAATACGAGTGATATCAGCCAAAACACCTGTCACATCTGCAACGCGCAAGCGCAAGTAGTAGCTGGTTGTGATTTCGCCCATTGGTAAAACAGTCGTATTGACCATTGAACCAGGTTGGAATGCCAAATGTGGCACGCGGTGCTCTGGATCAGCTGTTTGTAAACGGGCCACATCGACCAAGTCGGCAATCACAGCAGAAGCTGTTGGCTCTGCGCCCGCACCTTTTCCGTAGTAAAGCGTTGTTCCTACAGCATCACCCATTACTTGAACTGCATTCATAGCACCTTCAACGTTGGCAATCAAACGTTTTGTTGGAATCAATGTTGGGTGAACGCGCAATTCAATGCCGTCTTTGGTTTTTTTAGTGATACCCAATAGTTTGATGCGATAACCTAATTGCTCAGCATATTTAATATCGATTGCTGAGAGTTTGGTGATGCCTTCAACGTGAGCCTTATCAAATTGCATCGGAATACCAAACGCAATCGCACTCATGATGGTGGCCTTGTGAGCCGCATCAACACCTTCAATATCAAAAGTAGGATCTGCCTCGGCATAACCTAAACGTTGAGCTTCTTTTAGAACAACATCAAAGTCCAAGCCTTTGTCGCGCATCTCAGACAAAATAAAATTAGTCGTGCCGTTGATGATGCCAGCAATCCATTCGATACGGTTGGCCGTCAAACCTTCACGTAAAGCTTTGATGATTGGAATGCCGCCCGCAACAGCGGCTTCAAAGTTAACGGTTACGCCCTTCGCTTGCGCAGCGGCAAAAATTTCATTGCCATGCACAGCCAATAGTGCTTTGTTTGCTGTCACAACGTGCTTGCCGTTGTTGATTGCAGCCAATACCAATTCTTTAGCGATGCCGTAACCACCGATCAATTCAACCACAACGTCAATTTCAGGATCATTCACAACCTGCTTAGCATCACCAACTACTTTGGCGCGACCTTTGACCAACTCTTCAGCACGCTTAGTATCAAGGTCAGCAACAGTGTGGATCTTGATGCCACGACCAGCACGACGAGTGATTTCCTCTTGATTGCGATCAAGCACATTGAACACGCCGCCACCAACAGTACCGATGCCTAGAAGGCCAACTTGAATAGGTTTCATAACTAAAAACTCTTACTTAATTAAAGGTGAAAATAAAATCTTATGACTGCTTATTTGTTACTGCTGATATCTGCAAGAAATCGGCTTATTTTTTGCCGTATTTTTGGCGATAACGCTCCAAGAACTTAGCAAGCCTTGAAATCGCTTCACGCAAGACATCTTCGTGCGGCAAGAAAACAATTCTGAAGTGATCTGGCTTTGGCCAATTAAAGCCACTGCCCTGCACCAACAAAACCTTCTCTTCACGCAACAAGGTTGCAATGAATTCTTGATCATCATTAATTGGATACATTTCAGGATCCAATTTAGGGAATAAATACAAAGCAGCTTTTGGCTTCACACAAGTCACGCCCGGGATTTTTGTGACTAATTCCCAAGCAAGATCTCGTTGACGGCGCAAACGGCCACCCTCTGCGACCAAGTCATCAATGCTTTGATATCCACCCAAAGCAGTTTGAATAGCGTTTTGACCGGGCACGTTAGCGCACAAGCGCATGGATGAAAGCATGTTCAAGCCTTCAATGTAATCTTTGGCGCCGCTCTTATCCCCTGATACCACCATCCAGCCAGAGCGGTAGCCACAGGCACGGTAATTCTTCGACAAGCCATTAAAAGTTACTGTCACAACATCAGTTGATAAAGCACCAATCGATGTGTGCTTTTCACCATCAAATAAAGTCTTGTCATAAATCTCATCAGCAAAAATGATCAAGCCATGTTCACGGGCCAAAGCAATGATCTCTTTGAGAACGTCATCACCATACAAAGCACCCGTTGGATTATTTGGGTTGATCACCACAATCGCTTTGGTCTTAGGCGTGATTTTTGCTTTGATGTCTGCAATGTCTGGAGACCAATCTTGAGCCTCATCACACAAGTAATGCTTAGGCGTTCCGCCTGAAAGACTCACCGCTGCTGTCCATAGAGGATAGTCAGGCGCCGGTACCAAAACTTCATCGCCAACATTTAACAAAGCATTCATGGCTAGAACAATTAATTCTGAAACGCCGTTGCCTGTATAAATGTCATCCAGGGTCACGCCTTGAATGCCTTTTTCTTGGCAGTAATGCATGATCGCTTTACGAGCCGAAAAAATTCCCTTGGAATCTGAGTAAGCAGCTGAATTAGGCAGATTGCGAATCATGTCCAACTGAATCTCTTCAGGAGGATCAAAGCCAAAAACACCCACGTTACCGATGTTCAACTTAATGATCTTTTGACCCTCTTCCTCCATCTGCTGAGCGAGCTCAAGAACGGGACCACGGATGTCGTAACAAACGTTGTTTAATTTAGAGGATTTCTTAATTTCTTTCACAATAATCACTTAGGGACGTATAGGAATACTATAACGTCTTAATTTATCTATAATTTTGTAATTATGACAGAGCCTGAGGCGATTTAACGTGAAACTACAACCGGATAAGCAGCCCTCTTTGAATACAGTTTCAGCATACGGCCCTGATTACATCGAAATCAACGCTCAGCGTTACACCCAATCCTTGCTTTTATCGCCTGAAAGCCCCGTGATTGAATGGTCTTGCACTCGCTTTGAGGACATCAAAGCCGAGGATTTTGAACAAATTGCCAAACTTGACCCTGCTGTGGTCATTTTCGGGAGTGGCGAGAAGATCCGATTCCCTCAAGCAGCCTTGATAGCCCCCTTGATTGCTCGCAATATTGGCCTAGAGACCATGGATTTACAGGCTGCTTGCCGCACATATAACGTCCTCATGGCTGAGGGTCGTAAAGTTGTGGCCGCTTTACTGATTGAAAAGTGATTAAAAAAATCGACTTTTTACATAAGTCTGATATAAATATGCTTAAAAGTAGCATAAATAAAAAATCTGGAGACTTAATGAGCGTAGCACTTGGTAAACCAATCCCCTACTTTGAGATTCCAGCAACCAGCGGTCTGATTTTCACTCCAGCCGCTTGTCAGGGTCGCAAAGTGGTCATGTATTTCTATCCGAAAGATTCAACTCCTGGTTGTACAGTTGAATCAATGGAGTTCAGAGATGCGATTGATGATTTCACAAAAGCCAACACCCTGATCCTTGGAATCTCAAGAGATAACCTCAAATCACACGAGAACTTCAAGAGAAAGATTGAACTTCCTTTTGAGTTATTGGCTGACACCGAAGAAACCCTGTGCCAAATGTTTGGCGTCATGAAAATGAAGAACATGTACGGCAAGCAAGTTCGTGGCATCGAGCGCAGCACATTCTTGATTGATGAGGAAGGTGTTTTGCGTCACGAATGGCGTGGACTCAAGATTCCTGGGCACGTTCAAGACGTTTTAAAGGCTGCCATCGATTTATGATTGCAATGTCACAAAAACTAGGATAAGTTATCACTTAGATGCACAAAACTACATTTACCTTATCAACCGCCCAACCACCAGGTAGGCGGTTTTTTCTTTTTTAGGAGACCTCCGGAATGCCTCTGCCACCAATCCCCACTCAAGCAGCAGATAAAGTAAACATCAGCCGTCAACCAAAAGCAGAGTTAAAGAAACGTCCAAAAAGAATTGAAATTGAAGAAGTAGATGAAGTAACAGAATTAGTAGAGAGCTCAGTCAGCCTAGACCTAGAAGCGAATGACTCTCAATCATTGGCAGACATTGCCATTGAAAAGATGCGTGCCCCGAGTAAATCGAGCAAGAAATCTTCTGCTGCAACAACTAAGAGCGCAACACGCCTTAGAAAAATACCTGATGACGGCATTATCCGCCTGTTTGTTCTTGATACAAACGTGTTGATGCATGATCCTTCAGCCCTATTCCGCTTCGAAGAGCATGATGTTTATCTGCCAATGATGACGCTTGAAGAGTTGGATAACCACAAAAAAGGTATGAGTGAAGTTGCTCGCAATGCCCGAACCGTGAGCCGCTCACTTGATCAATTGGTAGCCAACACCAGTGGTGTTTTAGAGGAAGGCATTCCTCTGAATAAATTGGGCAATAAAGATGCCACAGGCAGCCTGTATTTCCAAATCGAACTCAACAGCATCACCCTGCCTGATGGCCTACCAACAGGTAAAGCGGACAACATGATCCTGGGCGTTGTGCGAGAGCTTCAGCAAAGTCGTAAAGATCGACAAGTGGTATTGGTATCAAAAGATATCAATATGCGTATCAAGGCCCGCGCTTTGGGCTTGCCTGCGGAGGATTACTTCAACGACCAAGTACTTGAAGACCGTGATTTGATGTACGCAGGAATACTTCAGCTGCCTGTGGATTTTTGGCCAAAGCATGGCAAAGATATGGAAAGCTGGAGCGATGCCAAGTCAGGAACGATGTTCTATCGAGTCACTGGCCCAACCGTTGCTCACATGATGGTCAATCAATTCGTCTATCAAGAAAATTCTGATGGTGGCACTCCCTTTTATGCCCAAGTCAGAGAAGTACAAGGAAGAACTGCACTCCTTCAAACCTTGCGAGATTTCTCTCACCAAAAGAACAATGTTTGGAGCATCACCGCACGCAATCGCGAACAGAACTTTGCGATGAACTTGCTCATGAATCCTGATATTGATTTTGTTACTTTATTAGGTCAAGCTGGTACAGGTAAAACTCTATTGGCCTTGGCTGCAGCTCTTGAGCAAGTCTTGGATAGCAAGCGATATAACGAAATCATCATCACCCGAGCCACGGTGCCGGTTGGCGAAGACATTGGATTCTTACCAGGTACTGAAGAAGAAAAAATGCAGCCATGGATGGGAGCATTTGATGACAATTTGGAAGTACTTCATCGCAATGAAGATGGCGCTGGCGAATGGGGTCGAGCAGCAACGCAAGAATTGATCCGCTCCAGAATCAAAGTGAAGAGCATGAACTTCATGCGTGGTCGCACGTTTGTGAGCAAGTTTTTGATCATTGATGAAGCGCAAAACTTAACTCCTAAACAAATGAAAACCTTGGTGACTCGTGCAGGTCCAGGAACCAAGATCGTTTGTTTGGGCAACATTGCTCAGATCGATACACCTTACCTCACAGAAGGTTCATCAGGCTTAACTTATGTGGTGGATCGTTTCAAAGGTTGGCGTCACAGCGGTCATGTGACCTTGGCGCGCGGCGAGCGTTCACGTCTTGCGGACCATGCAGCAGACGCTCTTTAATCAACCATGGCTTAAGAAGGCGAGGAAGCTCTCGCCCTCTTTCTCATTGCGTTTTGAACAAAGCAAAAGAAGCCTATTGATATTTGGCAGCTGCAGTATTTTGACTGCCTGCGCGAGTTTGCCAAGGTTTTCATCACTGCCTGATTTTGACAAAGAAGTCAGCGCTGGCCTTGAAGATATTTCAATTGCGGCGATTGGCTTGGTGGGCGTTCCTTATCGTTATGGCGGCAATACCCCTAAAAGTGGTTTCGATTGCAGTGGTTTGATTGGCTATGTTTACAAGAATGCTGCCAATAAAAAAATACCAAGAACAACTGATGAAATTGGCAAAATTGGTCAATCCCTGGGCAATCAGACCCCCGCTCCAGGAGACTTGGTATTCTTCAACACTCAAGGCAGTCCACATTCGCATGTTGGGATTTACGTGGGCAAAGGACGCTTTGTGCATGCCCCATCTAAGGGAGGCACTGTGCGTTTAGAGAAAATCACATCGTCTTATTGGTCTAAGCGTTACACCGAGGCCAGACGTGTTGTACAGAAGTAATTAGAAGGGCTCGTATCCGCCAGAAGACTGGCCTTGACCCAATGCCAAGTTATCAAACTTGGTATATTGACCCTGCCAGCTGAGCTTCACAGTGCCAATCGGGCCATTACGTTGCTTGGCGCAAATGATTTCAGCAATGCCTTTATCCGTTGTTGTATCGGCGTGATAAACCTCATCACGATAAATAAACAAAATAACGTCGGCATCTTGCTCAATAGCACCAGATTCACGCAAATCAGACATGATTGGGCGTTTGTTTGGACGCTGTTCTAGGCCACGGTTTAACTGAGATAAAGCAATCACTGGGCACTGCAACTCTTTGGCCAATGATTTTAGAGATCTGGATATTTCTGAAATTTCAGTCGCGCGGTTTTCAGAACTACCGCCACCACTGTTACCACTCATCAATTGAAGGTAATCCACCACGATCAAACCGAGTGTGCCGCACTTGCGGGCAATACGTCTGGCTCGGGCACGAAGCTCAAGACTACTCAATGCACCAGTCTCATCAATCATGATGCTGGCTTCGTTCAAACGAGAAATCGCTTCAGTGATCTTTGGCCACTCATCTTCAGACAACTTACCAGTTCTCATGCGTGATTGATCAATGCGACCCACAGAACCCAAAATACGCGAGGCTAACTGTGAGGCGCCCATCTCCATAGAGAAAATCAATACAGGCAAACCTTCTTTGAGGGCAACGTTCTCAGCAATGTTCACCGCAAAACTGGTTTTACCCATCGATGGACGACCCGCCACAATGATCAAGTCACCCTTTTGCAAGCCGCTGGTTTGACGATCCAAATCCACAAAGCTTGTTGCCACACCTGTCACATCAGTTGAACCTTGACGGTGATAGAGCTCATCAATGCGACTGACTACTTCAGTCAACAATGGGGCAATTTCAAAATAATCTGTTTTACCGCGGTTACCCTCTTCGCCAATCGCCAAGATTCTGGATTCAGCCTCATCCAAGATGGTTCTAACTGAACGACCCTCAGGAGTAAATGCAGTACCAGCGATTTGATCTGAAGTTTGAATCAAGCGACGTAGAACACTACGGTCACGCACAATTTCAGCGTAGCCACGAATATTTGAAGCACTGGGCGTTGATTGAGCCAAGGCATTGAGGTAATCAATCCCAATCGACTCACCACCACCTTGCGTTTTCATGGCCTCTGCGACCGTGATCACGTCTGCTGGCATACCTTCACTGGCCAACTTGCCAATGACGCGGTAAATCAAACCATGATCAGGACGATAGAAATCTTTTTCTGTGAGGATATCCCCCACCCGATCCCAGGCGGAGTTATCCAAAAGCAAACCGCCGAGTACCGATTGCTCGGCCTCGACGGAATGCGGAGGTACTTTTAAAGCTTGTACAGCTAAATCAACCATGAACTGATGATATCAGAGAGATATCAAACAATTAAAGATGAATTAAGCTTGCTCGCCAATCACTTGGACAGTAATTTCAACAACTACGTCTGTGTGAACAGCAACTGATAACGGATGGTCACCAACAATCTTCAATGGACCTGTAGGCATACGAACTGAAGCTTTCTCAATCGTGAAACCTTTGGTTTTCAAAGCATCAGCAACATCATGGTTTGTCACTGAACCAAACAAACGGCCATCAACACCCGCTTTTTGTCTGATTTCAAGAACAAGACCACCCAACTTTGCGCCAACAGCTTGAGCAGCAGCTAATTTCTCAGCAGCTAGCTTCTCTAATTCAGCGCGCTTAGATTCAAACTCAGCAATCGCTGCAGCTGTAGCACGGCGAGCCATGCGTTGTGGGATCAAAAAGTTACGTGCGAAACCGTCTTTAACGCGAACAACGTCGCCCAAGTTACCGAGGTTAGCTACTTTTTCTAGGAGAATAATTTGCATAGTGACTCCTGATTATTTCTTATGTTGGTCAGTGAAAGGCATCAAGGCTAAAAAACGAGCGCGCTTG
>CAYYOB010000012.1:0-20829 GCA_964473225.1 uncultured Polynucleobacter sp. | reverse complement strand
AAGTCTGCCCAGTATGCGCCCATCTCCCCTTGATTTCTTGGGGGTAATTAGCCATAAAGCTAATTGCCCTGAATGCTCCTAATCGCTAAATTTAAACAGTTACAACTTCCATAAATTAATAGGGTTTTCATGAAAAAAGTAATTAAAACCGTGGCGCTAGCTTTGGCATTGGCTAACGTTGGTTCAGCAATGGCCGCCGGCGGTGGTGGCGTGATCTCAGATCCAGGTGCGCGCCAAGGCAAGCACTTTGATGCAAAAGGCAAAATGCCTTCAAAGTTCACCATTGAATTACAAAATGGTTTGCGTAAGTCATTGCCGTTTGAAGATAAGCGTGATTTTGAAGAAGCTAAAAAGGGCTTTATCGCAGCTCCCGCTTATAAGCAAATCATGGCCGAGGCAGGTAACGTTGCTTGGGACATTGGCAGCTATGACTACTTATTAGATGGCAAAGATTTCGACAGCATTCATCCATCATTGCAACGTCAAGCTATTTTGAACATGGCCTATGGTTTGTATGAAGTTGTGCCAGGGAAAATTTATCAAGTGCGCGGCTTTGACCTTGCAAACATCAGTTTTGTTAAAGGTAAAACAGGTTGGATCGTGTTCGATCCATTGACTGCTAAAGAAACAGCCAAAGCTGCCTTGGATTTGATCAATGAAAAATTAGGTAAGCGCCCTGTTGTGGCAGTGGTTTACTCTCACTCACACGCTGACCATTACGGTGGCGTGCGTGGTGTGGTTGATGAGAAAGATGTTAGAAGTGGCAAGGTGCCTGTGATTGCACCAATCGGCTTTATGGATCATGCGATTGCAGAGAACGTTTATGCAGGCGCTGCCATGAACCGTCGTATGTTCTTCCAATATGGCGTTCTTTTGCCACGCAGTCCGTTTGGTCACGTGGACCAATCGATTGGTAAAAATACAGCCTCTGGTAATTTAGGATTGATCGAACCAAGTCGTTACATTTCAAAAGATTTTGAAACATTGACGATTGATGGTGTTGTGATGGAGTTCCAAAACACTCCAGGAACAGAGGCTCCAGCGGAAATGAATACTTATTTCCCGCAGATGAAAGCTTTCTGGGCAGCAGAAAACATCACTGGCACGATTCATAACATTTACACCTTGCGTGGTGCATTGGTGCGTGATGCTTTGGCATGGTCTAAGCACATCAACACAGCCTTGTATCGTTATGGCAATAAAGTTGAAGTGATGTTTGCTTCACATAGCTGGCCACGTTGGGGCAATGAGCGTATTCAAGAAATCATGCGCACACAACGCGATACTTATGCGCACTTGAACAATGAAGTTCTTCATCTAGCCAACAAGGGTGTGACAATCAATGAAGTTCACAACGTTTACCATTTGCCTGAGAGCCTAAAGTCTAAGTGGCATGCTCATAGTTATCATGGTTCAGAGGAACACAACAGCCGCGCAGTGATCAATCGTTATTTGGGTTACTGGGATGCCAATCCTGCAACTTTGATGCCTTTGTCACCAAAAGACTCTGCACCTCTTTATGTTGAGATGATGGGCGGATCTAAAAAAATCATCAAGAAAGCTAAATCACTACACGATGAAGGCAAGTATCGTGAAGCAACAGAAATCTTGAATAAGCTTGTTTATGCTGAGCCAGAGAACACAGCTGCCAAAGATTTATTGGCTGATGTTTACGAGCAAATTGGCTATCAAAAAGAAAGCCCAAGCGTTCGTAATAGTTTCTTAGCTGCTGCTTATGAATTAAGACACGGTATGCCTGCTGGTGTTCCACCGAAGTCCAGTGGTCCAGACACCATCAAGGCGATGACCACTGAGTTGTGGTTGAACGCTTTGGGCATTGCTTTGGACAGTAAAAAAGCAGCTGGTAAGAAGTTCATCATCAACTTATCAACACCAGACAATCGTGAGAAATTTGTTGTTGAAATGAGCAATTCAGCTTTGACCAACATCAAGGGCCAACAAGCTAAAAATCCTGATCTAACAATCACGATCAATCGTAAAGAGCTTGAGTTGGTGATGGGTGGCAAGTCTACTTTTGATAAGTTGCTATCAGAAGGCAAGGTTAAGTTTGTGGGTAACCGCAAAGCATTTGACGAATTGCGTTCATCATTGGTGACCTTTGTTCCAGACTTTGAATTAATTCCTGGAACAAAGCCAAAGACCAAAGCTCCAGCGGCTCCTGCAGCTCCTGCAAAAGATCCTCTAGAGGCACCAGAGCCCGCCAGCTCAGCTGGAGTTTAATTTGTAAATACCAAGAGCTCTAAATAGTTCTAAACTGCTCTCAAGGGCCACCAACAAATGTTGGCGGCCCTTTTTCTTTGAGTGTTGAAGCTTTGTTGTATCAACCTATAATCTAAAGCAGTGAAACAAATCTGAGATTTGATTGAAAAAAGAATTTAAACGAATTGTGGTGCTTGGGGCAGGGGCCGTCGGTTGCTTTTTTGGTGGCATGCTGGCTCGCGCAGGCAAAGAAGTTTTATTGATTGCTCGAGATAATCATGTTCAGGCCATCAAGAAAAATGGCTTGTTGATGGAGTTTCAGGATTCACAAGAATATGTGGCGATTGAAGCCAGCAGCAATATCAAAGATATAGCGACTGCTGATCTTATTTTGTGCTGCGTTAAATCACCAGACACAGAGCCCGTGATGCGTGAAATCAAAGATTTGATCAAGCCAGATGCCTTGATTTTGAGTTTGCAAAATGGGGTTGATAACGCCGAAAGAATTGCTCAAGTTGTGCCCAATCATGCAATTTCTGCTGTTGTCTATGTTGCAACAGGCATGGGTGGTGACGGTCATGTGAAGCACTTTGGTCGAGGAGAGCTCATCATTGGCCAGCTTGGCGGTCATGAGAACATCTCAGCCGAGTTAGAGCAAATTTGCAATCTGTTTGTGAGCGCTCAGATACCTTGCGCAGTGTCAGACAAAATTCAGCGTGAGCTTTGGCTCAAATTTTTAGTCAACTGCTCATACAACGGCATATCTGCCATTGGACAGATCACTTACGGTGAAATGGTTCAGCAAGAAAGCATCCGGCAATTAATCAAAGATTTGACTGCGGAATTTCTGATGGTCGCAGATCAAGAAAAGATTGAGATATCTTTAGCTGAAGCCCAAATGGCGAATGAGCAAATTGCCAAAACAATGGCGGGTCAGCGTTCTTCTACTGCACAAGATTTGATGCGCCGTAAGCCAACAGAGATAGATTATTTAAATGGCTTAATTGTTCGAAAAGCAAAACAACATGGCCTTAACGTGCCCAATCACCAAGCTATTTATGCGCTGGTAAAAATGATTGAGCAAAAGAATCATGGACCATCTATTTAAATGACCGCGGTTTTATATTCTTATCGGCGCTGTCCTTATGCCATGAGAGCGAGAATGGCTTTGGCTTATTCGGGCATTGCTGTTGAAATACGAGAAATTTCTTTAAGAGAAAAGCCGGCTTCACTGTTGGCTATTTCGCCTAAGGGAACTGTTCCAGTGTTACAAGATCATGGCATGGTGATCGAACAAAGTTATGACATCATGAAGTGGGCCTTAAAGCAGTCTGATACAGATCAGTGGCTTTCTGCAGAAACAGAATCCGTCATTGATGAATGGGTCGAGATAAACGACGGCCCTTTTAAAAAGTTATTGGATCAATACAAGTACCCCGATAGGTATCCAGACATTTCTGTTGAAGAGACTTTGAGTCAAGCAACAACATTATTTCTAGGCCCAATCAATGAGCAGCTAAAGAAAAGCGCTTATTTGTTGGGACCAAAGATCAGTTTGGCTGACATAGCGATATTTCCATTTATCCGGCAGTTTTCAATGGTTGATCCAGAGTGGTTTGATCAATCAGGCCTTAATTTTTTAAAACAATGGTTAAATCAACATCTTGAATCACCTTTATTTTTAAGTGTGATGCAAAAATACCCAACTTGGTATGACCCAACCCCGGAGTGAGCATGAAAAAGTTTATTGGATTCTTATTGGTATTGGTTTTGCTTTTCTGCCTTTACACCTGGTTGGTTTTGACTTGGAGCTATTCAGCTGGTGAGCGTGCTGGCTATGTGCAAAAGTTTTCTAAAAAAGGTTGGATATGTAAAACCTGGGAGGGCGAGTTGGCGATGATCAATATGCCCGGAACTTTGACTGAAAAATTTAACTTCACGGTTCATGATGACGTGGTGGTTAAAAAAATCAATGAAAGTATGGGTAAGCGCGTTTCATTGGTTTATGAAGAGCACGTGGGAATCCCAACGACCTGTTTTGGTGAAACGGGTCATTTTGTAAGAGATGTGTTGATTGTTGATTAACTACTTGGTCAGAATTAGTTTTCTGTACTTGGTGATTCTCAGTCGATAGACTTCACCTTCGTGCGCAATGTCCAAGTAATTGGACTTGCCCATCAATTCTTTGCTATCAATTAACTTAACATCTGTTTTTTCTACTTCTCTTGTGGAGAAGTGATTATTTTCTTTAGTCATAAGACACTCTTCTTTTGAAAGAAGAAATCATTCTAAAGCATCAAACCAATACTAAAAATAGGGTTTAAGCTTTGAGTGACTCAAGCTTTTTGATTGAATGCTCTTTTCTTGTAAAGAAAAATGACAGCTTTAGCAAAATAAATAACAATGAATGTGCCAATCAAATCCCCAATGATCATCACGCCTAAATCTTCGAAGAAAAGATGATCTTTGTTGTGCAGTGTGTACCAAGCCTGATGCATGAGCGGGCTGACAATTGAAAAAACGAATACACAGTTAAGCAATTGTTTCGCATCGAGTTGTGAGAGATCTTGTTTTAAATCTGCCTCTCGAAAAACAAGCAGCTTAGCCATATAGGGGGCAAGACCGCTGATGATGCCCGCACCTATGCCCAAAATAGGATCTTCAAAATAGAAGCCAAGGCTGATGGCAGTTGAAGCAATGGCAATTCCTAGGGCCCCACTTTTATCCAATAGCAAAGTCAGCAATAACCTCAATCCTGCTGGCAAAAAAACCCAAGACACCCCCAGTGAAAATGAAAACGAGCTCATCACATAAGTGTTGATTGAAAAGCTTGCTGCATAAAGAATGGCAGCAATACTGATCAAGATAGGGCTAAGAAAAACAGGCGTGGACATGCCTGAGAATATAACAAATTGTTAGCCATTTTGTTACTTTAACCATTTAACTCAAATTTAATATTCTTCCTAAAAATTATGGTTACAATTTGTTGCGCGTAGGGTTCTACGTGCAACTATCTAAACATGATTGATAAGGAGCATCACTTGAATAAAGCAGAACTTATTTCCGCAATTGCAGAAGAATCTGAGTTGTCAAAAGCTAAAGCTGAATTTGCATTGAATTCAGTAATGGACAACATCAAGAAGGCCGTTACCAAAGGTGACAGCGTTCAGTTAATTGGTTTCGGTACTTTTGGTTCTGGTAAGCGTGCTGCTCGTATGGGCCGCAATCCAAAAACTGGCGAAGCAATCAAGATTGCTGCAGCCAAGACAGTTAAATTTACTGCAGGTAAAGCATTTAAAGATGCCGTGAATAAGCGTAAGAAGTAATTCGCTGATTTGCAATGTTAAAAAGCCCAGCTGTGAGCTGGGCTTTTTTTATATCTCTTAGCTCTAACTTTGTACGAGTCTTCGGTAGCGATGAATGCTCATCAAGATACCCACGCCGACGCCCAGGGTCACAAGTGCTGTGCCGCCATAGCTGATGAATGGAAGGGGTACGCCAACCACAGGTAAAAGGCCGCTGACCATGCCCATGTTGACGAATGCATAGGTGAAGAAAATCATTGTCACGGCGCCGCCCAAAAGTCTGGTGAAGAGTGTTGGTGCGTTTGCTGAGATGGTAAGACCCCTTTGAATCAGCGCAATGAACAGTCCCAATAAAACAATGTTGCCAAGCAAGCCAAATTCTTCTGCAAAAACAGCAAAGATAAAGTCAGTGTGTTTTTCTGGAATGAACTCTAGGTGTGCCTGAGTACCATTGAGCCAGCCTTTGCCAAATAGCCCGCCTGAGCCAATCGCGATGATGGATTGAATCGTGTGAAAACCTTTGCCCAGAGGGTCTGAGCTTGGGTCTAAAAGCGTGCACACACGATTTTTTTGATACTCTTTAAGAATGTACCACTTCACTTCTGGTTCACAAATGTAGCCACCAAAAATGACGATCAATAAAATTCCTAGTGTGCCGACGCCCACAACTGGAATGATGTACTTCCAAGGAAATCCAGCAAGAATGATCACGTAAAGACCAGATGCCATGACCAGTAATGCGGTACCAAGGTCGGGCTGTCTACCAATCAAGGCAACTGGCAAAATTAATAGCAAGGCAGCAACGCCATAATCCCAAGTTTTTATGGCGCCTTCTCGACGCTGAAAGTACCAAGCCAACATCATTGGCATGGCAATTTTCATGATTTCTGAAGGCTGGATGACGATGCCAATATTGACCCAGCGTCGCGCACCTTTTTTGATTAAGCCAAAAGCTGCGACTGCAAGCAGTAGTGCAATACCAATGGTGTAGATCCAAACGGCTGATTTTTCTAGCCACTTGGGTGGAATTCTAGAAACAATCAACATCACTCCAAATGACAAAATTAAATTACGTGCTTGATCAACTAATTTGACGTGTGTGCCACTCGTGGCTGAAATGAATGTAACGATGCTGATCGCTACAAGAGCCAAAACGATCAGGCCTAGAGATTTATCCAGACCTCGCCACAGGAAATCAATTTTATGAATTAAGGAGCGCTTTTCCATTCGGGAACCTCCTTGGGCCAACGACCTTCAAGATAATAATCAAGTGCACGTCGCGCAATTGGTGCTGCCTGAGCTCCGCCAAAGCCAGCATTTTCAACAATCATGGCAATTGCAATTTTTGGGTTTTCTGCTGGTGCAAAGACGACATATAAAGCATGGTCTCTTAAAAATTCTGGGGTGGCGCCATGGTTGTAATTTTTGGCATTCAAGCTGTACACCTGGGCAGTACCTGTTTTACCAGCGGCGTTGTAACTGGCTCCTTTGAATGCTTCTGCAGACGTACCGAATCTATTGACGTCCACCATGGCCTTGGTGACCACATCAATGTTCTCTTTCTTCAACTCAACTCTGTAACTTTCTTGAGCGGTTGTCAAAACACGTTCTTTGGTGACGGGGTTTTCAATTGATTTCACCAGGTGAGGTTTCATCACGACACCTTGATTGGCAATGTTGGCGGTGGCATGCGCTAACTGCAAAATAGTGAAGCTGTTGTAGCCCTGTCCAATGCCCAAAGAAATGGTTTCACCTTCAAACCATTTTTGTTGCTCTACTTTCTTGAATGCTTTTTCTTTCCAAGAAGTGGAGGGCAGGATTCCTCGAGACTCTCCCTCAAGGTCAATGCCTGTGATTTGCCCAAAGCCAAGTGGTTTCATGAAGTCGTGCATCGGATTGACGCCCATGTCACGAGCCAATTGATAGTAATAAGTGTTGCAAGACTCAACAATTGATTTGGCCATATCGACTGTGCCGTGACCGCCAACCTTGTCGTCTCTGAAAGTATTGTTGCCGAGAATGAAGTAACCAGGATCTACGATCGATTGATTGGCAGTTCTCTTGCCGGTTTCAAGTGCCGCTAAAGCCATGAAGGGCTTGTAAGTAGATCCTGGCGCGTAGGTGCCTTTTAATGGTCGGTTGTAAAGAGGCTTCTCAGGAGATTCATTTAAGTTCTTCCAAGTGCTTGCATCAATACCTTCCACAAAATCATTTGGATTGAAGTTTGGTTTTGAGACAAACGCTAGGATGTCGCCTGTTTGTGGCTCGATCGCCACAAATGCGCCACGCCTTTTTCCATAAAGCTGTTCAACCAAATGCTGTAGTTTGATATCAACCGCTAGTTCTAGATTTTTTCCAGGTGTCGAAGGGGACGTCGAAAGTGTTCTGACTGCTCTTCCGCCTGCGGTGATTTCTACCTGTTCAAATCCAGGCGAGCCTCTGAGGGCGCGTTCATAACTTTGTTCAATGCCCACTTTGCCAATGTATGGCATGCCCAATAGATTGATATTTTTTCTTTGCGCCCAATCTTCATCCATGCTGTTACTGGAATCTAATTCAGCAATTAATTTTTCCCGATCTCTTTGTGAAACTCTGCCAATGTAGCCGATCAAGTGGGAGCCAAGCTCACCATGAGGGTATTGTCTAAATAGGCGAGCACGAATCTCAACACCAGGAAACCTGAAGCGATGGGCTGTGAATTTTGCAACCTCGGCATCGCTTAAAAAAGTCCTGACTGGAAATGAGTCAAACGTTTTTGACTCTGCTGCCAATTTCAAAAAATTACGACGATCTTTGGCTTGAATATCAATGATCGATGACAATTGATCAAGCAAATCATTTAAATTACTTTCAACTTGTGAGGGATTTATTTCTAAGGTGTAGGCTGAGTAATTGCGGGCAATCACAACCCCATTGCGATCGTAAATAAGCCCACGATTGGCTGGAATCGGAATCAAGGCAATGCGATTATTTTCTGCTGCAACAGAGTGTCGGTGATGGGTGAATACTTGAAGCCAGACAAATCTTAATAAAAGTATTGAAAAGCAAATCAATACAAAAATCATGGCAACTGCCAGTCGATCTTGAAATGACTTAACGGTTGGTTGAGATTGCTTAAATCGGTTCATGGGCCGTCAATTAAATTGGACGGTTGAGGTCAACATCAGTTGGCCTGCGTTGCGGCGCTAATAACAAGAACACCGCCACTGGCCATAAAAGAGCTTCAATAAAACCAGAAAAAAGACTGGACCAGGCCCAGAATGGAATTTCACCAGTTGCAATCCAGCGAATGATCAGTGGCCAAATAGAAGCTGAGATAAAAAGAGGTAATAGATGTAAAGATTGTTGAGTGCGCGTGAAGCCCATCACTCGTCTTTGCCAAAAAATACCAAAGTAAGCAACCAGTGGGTACATGAAAGCATATTGGCCAAGTAAGTTGCCATTGTGAACGTCCATGATCAAGCCCAAACAAAATGCCCAGATCACGCCGACTTTTCTTGGTTGGTGAATCGTCCAAAATACCAAGCAAAGCAATAACCAATCAGGCACCCATGGAGCATTGCCTAACGGTAAAAAGTTCAGCAATGTTGCTGCTAGCAAGCTTGCTGCAATAAAAAGAGGATTTGCAGGACGAAGGATGTAGCCACTTTCAATCATGGCTTACCTCTGTATAAATTATTGGATTTTGTGTTTGATTCTTTTAAATTTTTGATTGCTTCTGGCTTAGGACCAAAACCAGAATCATAGAAAAGAATCATCACATGACGAAAGCGATTGACGCCGCCCACGGGAGAGCAGTAAACGTAAGCAAAATTCTTATCTACGTTGCGCTCAATTTTATCGATGGTGGCTACGGCAAATCCTGGGGGATAAATACCATCAATGCCAGATGTCATTAAAACATCGCCGACTTGCAAATCACTTGCTGCGGCCATGTGTCGTAACTCGAGAGCTTGACCTCTGCCATTGCCATGCAAGACGCCCCTGATGCCATTTCTAGCCACTTGAATTGGAATCACCATGTCTCTGTCATCTAACAAAGCTACTTCTGATTTATTTTCTAAGACGCGAACGACTTGACCAACAATGCCTTGATGATCTGAAACTGCTTGACCGGGCGAAATGTTGTCTGCTGCTCCCCGATCAATCACCACGCGTTGAGACATTGGATCGGACGGACTGTAAAGGATTTGGGCAATTAAAATTTTAAAGCGAGCTTGCTCTTTGATGCCAATCAGATTTCTCAATTGGGTATTTTCAGACATGAGCAACTCTGATTGATTTGCTAAAAGTGTTAACTCAGCCACTCGTTTGGTGAGAAGCTCATTTTCAACTTCTAGAGAACCTTTGCTGGTCAGGTAGTCATAAGTGGCCACCAATGTATTTCTGGGCATTTGCATGGCGTATTGAAATGGGGTGAGCAAGTAACTTGCCACAGAGCGCACTTCATTCAATGCCTTAAATTGATGGTCCATGACCATCAAAATAATGCTGACCAATAGGCAGCCAGCCAGCTTGATGAGGGCTGGCGTACCTTGTTTGAAGAGAGGAGGAGGGCTAAGCTGCAATGAAATCTCTCTAGCTGCTTAGCAAATTTATTCTTGTGAGAATACGCCGCCAAGCTTGTCCATGCGCTCAAGCGCCATGCCTGAGCCTCTAACCACGCAGGTCAATGGATCTTCGGCAATATGAACAGGAAGGCCAGTTTCCTCAAGCAATAAGCGATCTAGGTCGCGAAGCAAAGCACCGCCACCAGTTAACATCATCCCGCGATCAGCAATGTCAGAAGCCAATTCTGGAGGAGTTTGCTCTAGGGCTACCTTCACGGCCGTCACAATTTGATTCAATGGATCGGTCAAGGCTTCTAGAATTTCATTACTTGTTACTGTGAAACTGCGTGGGATACCTTCAGAAAGGTTGCGACCACGGATTTCCATGTCTTTCACTTCTGAGCCTGGGAAGGCTGAGCCAATCGTTTTCTTGATCGCTTCAGAGGTTTGCTCACCAATCAACATACCGTAGTTACGACGGATGTAATTGATGATGGCTTCGTCAAATTTATCACCACCAACACGGATAGAACCCTTGTAAACCATGCCGCCTAGGGACATCACGCCCACTTCGGTTGTGCCGCCGCCGATGTCCACCACCATTGAGCCAGAAGCTTCTGATACTGGTAAACCGGCGCCGATCGCTGCAGCCATCGGCTCTTCAATCAAATAAACCTGTGAGGCGCCTGCGCCTAGGGCAGATTCACGAATGGCACGTCTTTCAACCTGTGTTGAGCCGCAAGGTACGCAAATGATGATTCTTGGGCTTGGTTTGAGCAATTTGGTCTCATGAACCATTTTGATGAATTGCTTGAGCATTTGCTCAGTGATCGTGAAATCAGCAATAACGCCATCTTTCATAGGGCGAATTGCTTCAATATTGCCCGGAACTCGACCAAGCATCTGCTTGGCTTCCTTACCTACGGCTAAAATAGTCTTTTTACCGCTTGGACCGCCTTCTTGACGAATCGCCACAACCGATGGCTCATCAAGGACAATACCCTTATCACGCATGTAAATAAGGGTGTTTGCGGTACCCAAGTCAATGGCTAAATCATTAGAAAAGTAATTGCGAAAGAGACCAAACATAATATAAGTAGGAAAATAGATTAATTAATACGTTAATGAACCCTTTAATGATACCGTAGCAGGACAAATGAATCTCGAAGATGTTAAGCGCATAGCGCATTTATCCCATTTATCGCTCTCGGAAGACGAGGCAAAGGCCACTTTGGCCCAATTGCAGAAAGTTTTCCATTTGGTAGAGCAAATGCAGGCTGTTAATACCGATGGTATTGAGCCTTTGGCCCATCCAATTGAGCAAATCATGGCCATTGCCCAGCCATTGCGTGAAGACGTGGTCACGGAGCATGATCAAAGAGATGCGTATTTAAAAAATGCACCCGCTGAACATGATGGTTTATTTCTTGTGCCAAAGGTGATCGAATGAGCTGGCACACTAAAACTATTGCAGAATTATCAAAATCACTTCATTCAAAAGAAGTGAGCAGCGAAGAGCTCGCGAATTACTTCTTAAGTCGTATTGCTGAGTCCAAAGAGCTGAACGCTTTCGTTGATGTGAACGTTGAACAAACTTTGTTGCAAGCCAAGGCGGCCGATGCTCAATTGGCCGATGGTTCTGCAACCACTTTGACAGGTGTGCCTTTGGCGCACAAAGATATCTTTGTTACTAAGCATTGGAAGACAACGGCTGGCTCAAAGATATTGAATAACTACATCAGTCCATTTGATGCGCATGTGGTTGCTGAGCTTGGAGTTGGTCGTGCCGGCATGGTTTGCTTGGGTAAGGTCAACATGGATGAGTTCGCCATGGGCTCTTCCAATGAAAGTGCTTATGCCGGCCCCACTAAAAATCCTTGGGATCTCGCGCGAGTACCAGGTGGTTCTTCAGGTGGTTCTGCTGCAGCCATTGCTGCGGGTTTGGCACCTGCTTCAACCGGTACGGACACGGGCGGATCGATTCGTCAGCCCGCAGCTTTTTGCGGCATCACCGGCATTAAGCCAACCTATGGCCGAGTGTCACGTTACGGCATGATTGCTTATGCGTCTTCTCTTGATCAAGCCGGACCAATGGCCAAGACGGCAGAAGATTGCGCCATCATGCTCAACGCCATGGCAGGACATGATGCAAAAGATTCCACGAGCTTGGATCGCGCCAAAGAAGATTACACAAAAGCCCTGGGTAAAACTTGGTCAGGTGAACCAGGCTTGCCTCTGAAAGGTTTAAGGGTTGGATTACCTAAAGAGTATTTTGGTGATGGCTTGAATGCAGACGTTAGAGCTGCTGTTGATGCTGCCATTGAGCAATTGAAAAAAATGGGCGCCGAGTGTGTGCCTGTGTCTTTGCCTAAAACAGAATTATCGATTCCGGTGTATTACGTCTTGGCTCCTGCAGAAGCATCGAGTAATTTGAGTCGTTTTGATGGTGTTCGTTATGGACATCGCGCAGCAGAGTACAGCGATTTATCAGACATGTACAAGCGCTCAAGATCTGAAGGTTTTGGTTCAGAAGTTAAACGCCGCATCATGATTGGTGCTTATGTTTTATCGCACGGTTATTACGATGCTTATTATTTAAAAGCACAGAGAATTCGTCGCATCATTGCGCAAGATTTTCAAAATGCATTTGCTGCATGCGACATCATCGCTGGACCCGTTGCACCGAATGTTGCCGGCAAGCTGGGTGAAAAAGTTTCAGATCCAACGCAAATGTATTTAGAAGATATTTATACGCTTTCACCAAATTTAGCAGGATTGCCAGCGATGAGTGTGCCTTGTGGTTTTGGCGATCATGGCATGCCTGTTGGTTTGCAATTAATTGGTAATTACTTCTCTGAAGCTGCCTTGTTACAAGTGGCACATGCTTACCAACAAGAAACTAATTGGCATCAAGCCCAATCACCTTTTGCAGTGAAAGGTGGTGCGTGATGAAATGGGAAGTCGTGATCGGCATGGAAACCCATGCGCAATTAAGAACTAATTCAAAGATATTTAGCGGTGCTTCAATTGAGTTTGGTGCAGAGCCAAACAGACAAGCGTGCGCGGTTGATTTAGCTTTGCCGGGCGTGTTGCCAGTTTTGAATAAAGGCGCAGTGGCCCATGCGATTCGTTTTGGTTTGGCCGTTGGCGCACACATTGCACCATTGAGTATTTTTGCTCGTAAGAATTATTTCTATCCTGATTTGCCTAAGGGTTATCAAATCAGTCAATTTGAAATCCCAGTGGTGCAAGGTGGCAAGGTTCACATTGTTTTAGACGGTGAGGCCAAAACTGTTCAGTTGACCAGGGCTCACTTGGAAGAAGACGCGGGCAAATCATTGCATGAAGATTTCCGCGGCCCTCATGGTGAAGCATCCAGTGGCATCGATTTGAATCGTGCTGGTACGCCTTTGCTTGAGATTGTCACAGAGCCAGACATGCGAAGTGCTGCAGAAGCTGTGGCTTATGCCAAGGCGCTGCATAGCTTGGTGGTTTGGTTGGGCGTTTGCGATGGCAATATGCAAGAGGGCTCTTTCCGTTGCGATGCCAACGTTTCAGTTAGACCTGTTGGACAAAAAGAGTACGGTACCCGTTGCGAAATTAAAAACTTGAACTCTTTCCGCTTTTTAGAAGAGGCGATTCAATACGAAGTTCGTCGTCAAATTGAATTGATTGAAGACGGTGGCCGAGTTGTTCAAGAAACGCGACTATACGATCCAGATAAAAAAGAAACACGCAGCATGCGCAGCAAGGAAGACGCGCATGACTATCGCTATTTCCCGGATCCTGATTTATTGCCGCTGATGATTTCTGAAGAGTGGATCGCTAAAGAGCGCGCTGAAATGACAGAATTGCCAGCACAAAAATCAGAACGCTGGCAGTCTGAGTTTGGCTTGTCTGCTTATGATTGTCAGGTTCTCACGCAAGAGCGAGCCACGGCTGATTTTTATGAAGACTTGCTTAAGCAAGTGGGCAAAGATCAAGCCAAGGCAGCGGCCAATTTGATGACGGGTGAATTTGCTTCAGCTCTGAATAAAGAAGGTATCGGTGCAGCGCAATCACCGCTGAACCCTTCTCAGTTAGCGCAATTAATTCAGCGCATTGCTGATGGCACGATTTCTAACAAAATTGCCAAAGAAATTTTTACGGCGATGTGGGATGAGAAAGCCTCGGACCTGGATGCGGTTGATCGCATCATTGAGGCAAAAGGGCTCAAGCAGATCAGTGACAGCGGTGCCTTAGAGGCGATCATTGATCAAGTGTTGACTGCCAATCAAAAGTCGGTAGAGGAGTTCCGCGCTGGCAAAGAAAAAGCTTTTAATGCTTTGATTGGTCAGATCATGAAAGCAACTCAAGGCAAGGCCAATCCACAGCAAGTCAACAAATTACTCACGGATAAGTTAAATCAATCATGACACAAGCAAACAATCAAACAGCTGAGCAACAAGAGCGCGAAGCTTTGGTGGCAGAGTGGCTTTTGGCAACCCCAGGTTTTTTTGAAAGACACGCTGATTTGTTGGCAGACATTCAATTAAAAAATCCACACGGTGATCGCGCCATTTCTTTGCAAGAGCGTCAGTTGGGTGTTTTGCGTCAACAAAACCAAGCCTTGAATCAGCGCCTTTCAGACATGCTGCGCTTTGGTAGTCAAAACGATAAAACTCAGGGTTTGATGATTCAGTGGTTGTCCAATTTGTTGTCCGCTAAATCTGAAGCTGACGTCAGAGCGGCCATCAGCTCTGGGCTGGCCAAAATTTTTGATATTGAGCAAGTTGAACTGCTCGATGGCGAGCATGATAATTTTTGTGGTTCTATTGATCAAGCTGATGACGCTGTCAAAGCTCATTTAAACGAAGAGATGAAGAGTCTTGCGGTGGTGAATCTATCCCCGTTAAAAGTTCAAATATTGCTAGCCAGTCGCAATAATGAAAAGTTCACATCGGACATGGGCCGCGTTTACTTAGATCAAATCGGCGAGCTCGCTTTAGCAGCGCTAACCCGCTCAAAAGAATAGGATTGAACCAATCATGAAGTCATTGCTCGCGCAAGAATACCTGCGTGAACTTCATGTGGTCAGGCAGGTATCTCAGCACACAATTGCTGCCTATACAAAAGACCTTGATTATTTGTTGGCCAGACTTGATGAGCAAAAACTTGAGCTGGCGGATGTCACATCAGATCAAGTGCGATCCTGGGTTGTAAAGCTCCACTCTCAGGGTCAAGCCTCAAGAAGCATTGCAAGGATGTTGTCGGCTTGGAGAGGTTTTTATTTGTGGTTGGCTAATCAAAAAGGTTTGGTCAATAAAAGTCCTTTGAGTGATATCAAGGCTCCCAAACGCAACAAGCCTTTGCCTAAAGCCCTGTCTGTTGAGCAAGCAATCAATTTGGTGGAAAGCGCTAATAAAGAAAGCGTTCAAGCAGATGATTTTTTAAGAGCAAGAGACCGGGCGATTGTTGAATTACTGTATTCCTCTGGTTTGCGCTTATCTGAATTGCTCGGTGTTGATCTGACCCCGATCGAAACCAAGGAATATGCCTCTGCTGGTTGGATTGATTTTGAAGCTGGTGAAGTGATGGTTTTAGGTAAAGGTAAAAAAAGAAGAACGGTGCCTGTTGGTGAGGCAGCCCTTCATGCTTTGAAAGATTGGCTGGTGGTGCGCACTAATTACGCGTCGACTGATAAAGATGTGGTTCAGGCGCTCTTTATCAATAAACAAGGTAGGCGAGCTTCGGCGAGAACTGTTCAGCAACATTTGGCAGCGCTGGCAGTCAAGGCAGGATTGCCCACACATGTGCACCCACATATGTTGAGACATAGTTTTGCCAGTCACGTTCTACAATCATCGGGTGATTTGCGTGCGGTTCAAGAAATGTTGGGTCATGCCAGCATCACCAGTACGCAGATTTATACCGCCTTGGATTTTCAGCATTTGGCTCAGGCCTATGATTCAGCTCATCCAAGAGCTAAAAATAAGAAGAGTGAATAATGCAAGCGAGCATCACATTAAAAGCCGGTAAAGAACGCCCACTCCTAAGACGACATCCTTGGGTGTATTCGAATGCGATCGAGCGCGTTGATGGCAAGATTTATCCTGGCGCCACAGTTCAAGTTTTATCTGATGAAGGCAAGTTCATTGCGAAAGGACTTTACAGTCCAACATCGCAAATCAGGGTGCGGGTGCTGACCTGGGATGAAGCTAAAACAATTGACCATGCTTTTTTTAAAGAGCGTATTTCTAAGGCTCTTGCGCACAGAGCGCAGTGGGTAAAAAACACCAACGCGATTCGTTTGATTTTTGGTGAGAGCGATGGCTTGCCAGGTTTGGTAGTTGATCAGTACGCAGATACCTTGGTTTGCCAATTTTTATTCGTTGGCATGGAGCATTGGAAAGAAGCGATCGTGCAGGCATTGGTTCAGCAAACAGGGTGTAAGACCATTGTTGAGAGATCAGATGCCGCAGTTCGCGCTCGCGAAGGTCTTGAGCCACACATTGGGGCCCTCTTTGGCGAGATGCCAGAGGCTCCCATCAATGTGAACGAATGCGGCGTTCTTTACAGCGTGGATGTGGTGCATGGCCACAAAACAGGTTTTTATATTGACCAAAGAGATAGCCGACATCTTTTAAGTGAGCTATCAAAGGATAAAGAAGTCTTAAATATGTTTTGCTACACCGGCGGCTTTTCTTTGGCAGCCTTAAAAGGTGGTGCAAAGCATGTCACTTCAGTAGATTCTTCAGGTGAAGCTTTGGCGATGGCGCAAAGACAGATGTTGTTGAACGGATTTGATGAGTCACGAGCAACATGGATTGATTCAGATGCGTTCGCAGTTTTGACACAGTTAAGAAAAGAAGAAAAGCAATTCGATATCGTTGTTTTAGATCCGCCTAAATTTGCCCCATCGTCACATCATTTGGATAAAGCTTTGCGTGCTTACAAAGAGATTAATCGTGCTGGCATGCAGTTATTAAAACCGGGCGGCTTATTGTTCACGTTTTCTTGCTCTGGCGCCGTTGATTCAGCATTGTTTGAAAGAACCATTGCGATGGCGAGCGCCGAGGCGATGGCGCATTCAGGCAGTACCTCGATGGACTTTAGATTAATGCAGCGTTTGTCTTCGGGCGCCGACCACCCACTTTTGACAAGTTTCCCCGAAGGGGATTACTTAAAAGGCCTGTTGCTTCAGAGGCTATAGTCATCTGCGCTCGATGGGCTCATAATTAACAGATTACACAAGGATGCAATCATGGCTTTGATACCAGTAACAATTCTTTCCGGTTTTTTGGGTAGTGGCAAGACCACTTTGCTCAAACACATTCTTCATGAAAACCATGGCAAAAAGATTGCTGTGATTGAAAACGAGTTCGGTGAAGAGAATATCGATAATGACATTTTGATTCAGGACAGTGATGAGCAAATTGTTCAGATGAGCAATGGTTGTGTTTGCTGCACGATTCGCGGTGATTTGGTCAAAGCACTGAATGATTTATTCGAGTCTCGCAAAGACAAGAAGATTTCTTTTGATCGTGTGGTGATTGAAACCACGGGTGTTGCTAATCCTGGTCCAGTGGCTCAAACATTCTTCATGGATGATGAAATTGCCAGCCATTACATTTTGGATGCCATTGTGACCTTGGTGGATGCCAAGCACGGCAACCAACAATTGGATCAGCACGAAGAGGCGCAACAGCAAGTTGGTTTTGCTGACAGAATTTTTATCACCAAAACAGATTTGGTGGACGCAAAAGCGGTGGATCAGTTAAAGCATCGATTGATGCATATGAATCCTCGTGCACCGATCACGGGCATTACTCAGGGAACTGTGTCTTTGGATCAAGTTTTGGATTTGCGCGGCTTCAATTTGAATGACAAATTGGATATTGACCCGCATTTCTTGGAGCAAGAAGACCATGATCATGAAAATTGTGGTCACGATCATCACGAGCACGGCCCAGACTGCAACCATGGGCATGACCATGAGCATGGTCACCAGCATGCTCAGCCCGTGCAATTCATGAAAAAGACCCACACAGACAAAATCCAATCATTTGTATTTAAAAGTGATCGACCATTTGATTCTCAGAAACTTGAGGACTTTTTGGGTGGAATTTTGTCCGTATTCGGCGCTAAGATGTTGAGATATAAAGGTGTTTTGTATATCAAGGGTGGCGCACGTAAAGTCATTATTCAGGGTGTTCATGAAATGATGGGCTCAGATTTGGGCGCGCCTTGGGGTAAAGATAAAAAAGAAACCAGGATGGTTTTCATTGGAATTGATCTACCTAAAGATGTTTTATTGGGTGGTCTTGAAACATGTTTGGTGTAATCTTTATAGATTAGAGTAGAATCCGCGCCCTGAGCTCTTATAAAAACCAAGTGCTATTGCGGTGCAATAAAGAGCTTCTAAAGAGCTTGTAAAGAGACAGCAAGAGTTTTAAATTTAGTGAAGTAAGAATAAAGTCCCGAAAGGACAAGAAATGAGTAAGAAAGTATTAACAGAAGCAGATATCGTAAAAATGCCTGAAAAGGATTATATGAATGCTGCTCAACTAGAATTTTTCAAAGCAAAGCTATTGGCTTTGAAGGCAGATCTTTTGCTGCACGCAAACGAAACCACTGAGCATCTTCGTGAAAACGTTTTAGTTCCTGATCCAGCAGATCGTGCCACGATTGAAGAAGAGCATGCTTTGGAACTACGCACACGTGACCGTGAGCGCAAACTACTCAAGAAAGTAGAACAGTCTTTGTTGAGCATTGAATCTGGTGACTATGGTTGGTGTGAAGAAACTGGTGAGCCAATTGGTATTCCACGTTTATTGGCACGTCCAACAGCTAATCTATCTTTAGAGGCGCAAGAGCGCCGCGAACTGCGCCAAAAGTTATTTGGTAATTAAACACATTCATCGGTGTTTAAAGCTCGCATAATTTCCTTTTTGATTTTCCTTGTCATGGGCTTATTTGTAGCCCAGTGGCAGGGTTTTAGCCATGGCGTTTCTCATGGCTTGGCAGTCAAGTCTGTGGCTGATGTTGTTGTTAAGAATACGCATCAGCTTGATGCTGCTAAACATCACCATGGCCATCATGGCGATGAGTCTGATGGAAAACATCATTGCGCTGCTTATGATGCGCAAACTTTAGGGGTGGCCATGCCAACCCTGCCCACGAGTTTGCCAGTCATTGATAAAACCAATGTCGCTATCAATAGCTATTTAACTTACCAAGCTTCGATCGAAGCCTATCGACCTTTTGATGTCAGAGGTCCGCCCAATTCTTAAACATTGAAATTTTCTTCACGCTAATTGCGTGATCTTTATTCATGTTTAGGAGAAACACATGCAAGTCTTTATGCGCACTGCTTTCAGTGCTGCAGCTATTGCTGCTTTATCAATTCCATTCGCTCATGCTCAACAAACATTAGAGCCTGTGGTTGTCAGCGCCAATCCTCTTGGTGCAGATATCAATGATTTAATCACCCCGGTCAGCGTTTTGCGTGGCGAACAGTTGTCACAAAAACAATCAAGTACTTTGGGTCAGACCCTGAATGGTTTGCCAGGCGTTGGCTCAACAGACTTTGGGCCAAATTCTAGTCGGCCAACCATTCGAGGTTTAGATGGCGATCGTGTTCGTGTGATGAGTAATGGTGGAGCAAGTTTGGATGCTTCCACTTTGTCTTACGATCATGCAGTTGCAATAGAGCCTTTGTTGGTTGAACAAATTGAAGTGGTCCGCGGGCCAGCAGCTCTTCAGTATGGTGGCAGTGCTATTGGAGGCGCGGTTAACGTGATTGATAACCGCATACCAAAAGCTCCTGTAAAAGGTGTTCATGGTCGCGCTGAAGTAAGAGCTGGTGGTGCCGAATCAGAAAAAGCAGCAGCTGGTTTGGTAACAGCAGGCGATGGTGCGTTTGCAATCCATGTCGATGGTTCTAGCAGAAAAACAGACAACCTTAAGGTGCCTAAGCAAGCCGGACGACCGCACGATGAGAACGGAGGGTTTGTAAATTCAGGCGCCTTATTAAACAGCGATGCTGATCAACAAGGTGGAGCTGTTGGATTTTCTTTGACCAATGATCATGGGTATCTGGGACTTTCAGTTGACACTTATCGCAATGAATACGGCACAGGTTTATATGAAGAAGGTGATATTGCGAGCCCAACCAGAATCAAATTAAAACAAGACAAACTAACGCTTGCGGGTGAACAAAGAAATTTATCAGGCAAAGCCGGTCCTTTTGAATCTATCAGAGGCTCATTCAGTACAACAGATTACAAGCATGAAGAATCAGCTGGTGGAGTGGTTGAGTCAACCTTTAAAAACAAAGGTTGGGACAGTCGCATTGAAGGCACTCATTTGCCGATTCAAACTTCTTTAGGCTCATTAAAGGGCGCATGGGGTGTTCAGGGTGCTGAGTCTAAGTTCTCTGCAATTGGCGATGCAACTTTTGTTCCCAACACACAGACCAATAGCATGGCCCTGTTTGTATTTGAAGAACTTTCTTTTGCCCCAGGTAAAGCTGTTAACGCAGGCTTAAGACTTGAGTCTGTGAAGGTGGATAGTTTTGGTGGTGGCACCAATGGAGAGAATTCTGAATTTGATGCTGATAGCAAAAAATTCAAACCGTTCAGCGCTTCAGTCGGCTATCGCCAAGACATGGGTTCTGGTTGGACTGCTACCAGCGGTTTGTCATACACCGAACGCGCCCCAACGTTTTATGAGCTTTATGCCAACGGCATGCATCACGCCACAGAAACATATGA
>CAYYOB010000011.1:0-21520 GCA_964473225.1 uncultured Polynucleobacter sp. | reverse complement strand
TACAAGAGCGCGTTGCTAAGTTGGCAGGCGGTGTTGCAGTTCTACGTGTTGGCGCAGCCACAGAAGTAGAAATGAAAGAGAAGAAGGCACGTGTCGACGACGCATTGCACGCTACACGTGCTGCTGTTGAAGAAGGTATTGTTCCTGGCGGCGGTGTTGCCTTGGTTCGTGCTAAACAAGCCATCATTACTTTGAAGGGCGATAACGCAGACCAAAATGCTGGTATCAGCATTGTGTTGCGCGCCATGGAAGAGCCACTTCGCATCATCGTTTCAAACGCTGGTGACGAGGCAAGTGTTGTTGTGAATAACGTAGCTGCTGGTAAAGGCAACTATGGTTACAACGCAGCATCTGGTGAGTATGGTGACATGGTTGAGATGGGTGTTATCGATCCAGCTAAAGTAACTAAGACAGCTTTAGTGAACGCAGCATCTGTTGCTGGTTTGTTGTTGACAACAGACTGCGCAGTAGTTGATTCACCAAAGGATGATGCTCCAGCAATGCCTGATATGGGCGGCGGTATGGGTGGCATGGGTGGTATGGGCGGCATGATGTAATTGAGTCCATACTCAAATAAAAAAGGCGCTTCGGCGCCTTTTTTATTGTCTGCAATTCAGTTCAGTTCAATTAAGAGACTCACTGTGACGGTGTTTCTGACCTCTTGTAGTTAATGCCTTCTTACGACTTTTAACTACTTGGGTGGCTTTCTTCTGGCCATATGACTTTGGTGGAACACCTGCCATCAATAATGCTTGGCGTTTGATTTGAGCAAGAGATAAACGTTTTTTGATATTCATGATGCAATCATACCCAATTAGCCAGATCATCATTAGGACAGGATCAGGACAGAACAAGGACAAACAAATACTATAGGCAACAAAAAACCGCCCGTAGGCGGTTCTTTGCGAAGCGATTGAGGATTACTCAACAGCTTTCACCATGTCTTCAATGACTTTCTTCGCATCACCGAAGACCATCATTGTTTTGTCCATGTAGAACAACTCGTTGTCTAGACCAGCATAACCTGAAGCCATTGAACGCTTGTTCACGATCACGGTCTTGGCTTTGTAAGCCTCAAGAATCGGCATACCGAAAATCGGGCTACCTGGAGTTCTTGCCGCTGGGTTCACAACGTCGTTAGCACCTAGAATCAATACAACGTCGGCTTGACCGAATTCACTGTTGATGTCTTCCATCTCGAATACTTGATCGTATGGAACTTCAGCTTCAGCCAAAAGAACGTTCATGTGACCAGGCATACGACCAGCCACTGGGTGAATCGCATACTTCACGGTGACACCAGCGTGAGTTAGTTTCTCTGTTAGTTCTTTTAGTGCGTGCTGGGCACGAGCAACTGCAAGACCATAACCTGGAACAATGATGACTGTCTCAGCATTAGTCATCAAGAATGCTGCATCGTCTGCAGAACCTGATTTAACGTTGCGCTGCTCTTGTGATCCACCAGCTGCTGCACTACCAGCATCGCCACCGAAACCACCAAGAATCACATTAAAGAATGAACGGTTCATCGCTTTACACATGATGTAAGACAAGATGGCACCAGAAGAGCCCACCAATGAACCAGCCACAATCAACATTGAGTTATTCAATGAGAAACCAATACCAGCTGCAGCCCAGCCAGAATATGAGTTCAACATTGAAACAACCACAGGCATGTCAGCACCGCCAATTGGGATGATGATTAACACACCCAAGATGAAGGCAATCGCTACCATCACAACGAAGTAGTTCCAAGCAGGTTCTGCACCAGGAGCGATAGAGAACATCACACCGCAACCCACCATCACAATCGCAAGAATCAGATTGAGCATGTGCTGACCTGGGAAAGTAACAGGTGCACCTTGGAATAAACGGAACTTGTATTTGCCAGATAATTTACCGAAGGCAATCACTGATCCTGAGAAAGTAATTGCACCAACAAATGTACCGATGAACAACTCAAGACGGTTACCCAATGGAATTGGCTCACCCACAGTCACGATACCGAAAGCGTGAGGCTCTGCAACTGCAGCCACAGCGATACAAACTGCTGCAAGACCAATCATGCTGTGCATGAAAGCCACTAGCTCAGGCATTTTTGTCATTTCAACACGCTTGGCCATGATGGCACCAGCGCCGCCACCAATCACAAGACCTGCTAGAACATAAGCCATACCGCCAGCTGCTGATTCTTTAGCAAGCATCATGACCAAGCCAACGGTTGTGATGATGGCAATCGCCATACCTGTCATACCAAAGACGTTACCTTTGATAGACGTGGTTGGATGGGATAAACCTTTAAGTGCCTGAATAAAACAAATTGAGGCGACCAAATACAAAAGCGTAACGAGATTTAAGCTCATGCTGTTTCTCCTTTAGCTTTTTTATCTTTTTTCTTAAACATTTCTAGCATGCGTCGTGTTACCAAGAAACCACCGAACACGTTCACTGCGGCTAAAGCAACAGCAATGGTGCCCATTGATTTACCAAGCGCGCCTTCTGTTAAAGCTGCAGCAAGCATGGCACCAACGATGATGATGGCTGAAATAGCATTCGTCACAGCCATCAAAGGCGTGTGAAGTGCTGGGGTGACGTTCCATACAACGTGATAACCAACATAAATGGCTAGTACGAAGATGATGAGGTTATAAATAGTTGGGCTGATCATGTCCATGATTTTTTCCTTGTAATTCTTCTTATGCGTTCTGACGAAGAACTTGACCGTTTTGACACATCAAGCAGGCTGTCACGATGTCATCATCAGTCGGAATAGCCAAAGCTGCTTCCTTGTCAACGATGAGCTTCATGAAGTCTAGAAGATTGCGTGCATAGAGGGCAGATGCATCTGCTGCAACCATGCTGGCTAAGTTGGTGTAACCAACTAATTTAACGCCATGCTTCACAACCACTTTATCTGCTTCTGTGAGTGGGCAGTTACCACCACCATTGTCACCTTTGCCTGCAGCCAAATCGATCACCACTGAACCTGGTTTCATTTGAGCAACAGTTTCTGAGTGCAATAGGGTTGGTGCTTTACGGCCCGGGATCAAAGCTGTTGCGATCACGATATCTGCTTGCTTGGCACGTTCTGCAACCAAGGCTGCTTGACGTTGCATCCAAGACGCAGGCATTGGACGGGCATAGCCACCAACACCTTGAGCGATTTCGCGTTCTTCTTCAGTTTCAAAAGGCACGTCGACAAACTTACCACCCAATGATTCAATTTGCTCTTTTGCAGCTGGACGTACATCTGAGGCTTCAATCACAGCACCCAAACGTTTAGCAGTCGCAATCGCTTGCAAGCCTGCAACACCTGCACCAAGAATCAATACACGAGCTGCTTTCACTGTTCCAGCAGCTGTCATCAACATTGGCATAAAGCGTTGGTATTCATTCGCAGCAACCATCACAGCTTTGTAACCAGCAATGTTGGCCTGTGATGACAGAACGTCCAAGCTTTGAGCTCTGGTCGTTCTTGGAGCAGCTTCAAGAGCAAAGGCAGTGATGCCTTTGGCAGCCATAGCAGCATTGTTAGCGTTATCAAATGGATCAAGCATGCCCAATAAGACAGCGTTTGATTTCATTTGAGCTAATTCATTGGTATCTGGTGCTCTGACTTTCAGCACAATATCTGCGCCAAATGCATCAGCAGCAGAACCGATACTTGCACCAACTGCTTCATAAGCAGAATCTGGCTGGCTACTTGCGACGCCAGCATTGTTTTGAACTATAACTGTGTGACCAAGACTAATGAATTTCTTCACTGTTTCCGGTGTAGCAGCAACGCGCGTTTCATTCGCCCGCGTTTCTAAGGGCACGCCAATGCGCATGGGTTTCTCCCTGTTATTGTAAAAAGTTTAAGATTACCCTAATTTTCCGGGATTTCTGATCAAATTGACCCTCCATTTTATGTTTTTTTGATTATTTAGTGCTTTATCCTAACTTTAATGAGTAACTTATTTTGACAACACCTATGAATTTCCCAGCTTTTGACACAGGCTTTTTGGAAGCAGCCCCAGTCTTGCCGCCCGCCACCGTTGTGATTGGGATGTCTGGAGGGGTTGATTCGTCTGTGGCTGCTTGGATTTTGAAACAGCAGGGGTATCACGTTGTCGGGCTATTCATGAAGAATTGGGAAGACGATGACAACAGTGAATTTTGTTCCTCTCGCCAAGATTGGTTGGATGTTGTCTCGGTGGCCGATTTAATTGGAATTGATGTTGAAGCAGTCAATTTTGCAGCCGAGTACAAAGATCGAGTTTTTGCTGAATTTTTAAAAGAATACTCAGCAGGTAGAACGCCGAATCCAGATGTTCTATGCAATGCTGAAATTAAATTCAAAGCTTTCTTAGATCACGCCATCAGTTTGGGTGCGCAAGCTATTGCAACAGGGCATTACGCAAAAACTGCAAGAACTGATGATGGCGTTCATTTACTCAAAGCGATTGATGACACCAAAGATCAAAGTTACTTCTTATATCGTTTGACTCAGCAACAATTGAGCCACGTTATTTTTCCATTGGGTGGCATCAGAAAATCAATGGTGAGAGAAATTGCTGAAATGATTGGTTTGCCTAATGCCAAGAAAAAAGATTCAACAGGTATTTGTTTTATTGGTGAGCGACCTTTTAGAGATTTCTTGAATCGCTATTTACCCAATAAACCTGGCCCAATCAAAACGGAAGACGGTAAGGTGATTGGTGAGCACATTGGTTTGGCTTTTTATACCCTTGGGCAAAGAAAAGGCATTGGCATGGGTGGTAGCAAGGATGGCAGTGGGGATCCATGGTTTGTGGCGAAAAAAGATATGGCGAGTAATTCGCTGTACATCGTTCAGGGTCATGAGCATCCATGGTTATTGAACAAGGTGTTACACACATCGCAAATCAGTTGGACGTTTGATGGTTTACCTGTAGCAAAAAATTACACTGCCAAAACAAGGTACAGACAATCAGATGCACCTTGCCAATTAACGCAGGTTTCTGCAGACAGTTTCACGTTGGAGTTTGATCAAGCCCAATGGGCTGTCACGCCGGGCCAGTCAGCTGTTTTGTATGACGGTGACCGCTGCTTAGGCGGTGGAATTATCACCAGTTAAAACAATTTAACTGGTGAAAACAGATTAATTACTGTGGTGGCGCCGTGTTTGCAAAAGAAGGGCGCGACATCAACTTTTTATGAAGTCGATCTAAATTTGGGTAAGTCGCTTGCCACTGGATATTTGGAAATCTAAAGATCAAATAATCTAAAGCGCAGCCCACTGAAATATCAGCCAAGCTGATCTGAGTGCCAAAGCACCATTCAGACTCACCCAAACCGTTAGACATCGCTTTGAGCGATACATCCACTTTATGCAGCTGACGGTCTATCCAGGCTTGGCTTTTTTGCTCATCCGGTCTCCAAGTGGCTTCTAATCTTGCCAGAATCGAAGCATCCAAAATGCCGTCTGCCAATGCTTCCCATGTTTTAACCGCGGCTTTTTCTTTGCCAGAGGCTGGAATGAGTTTGTTCACGGGACTCAAAGTGTCGGCGTATTCAACAATCACACGTGAGTCAAACATGGCTCCACCATCGTCCATGACCAAGCAAGGAACCTTTCCAAGGGGGTTGGACTCCATGATGGCTGTGTCTTGGCTCCACACATTCTCTTGAATGAGTGGAACTTCAATTTTCTTTTCCGCAAAAACAATTCTTGCTTTGCGCACGTAGGGGCTGGTGAGTGATCCGATTAATTTCATGGCGTAAGTATAGCTATTTAGGTTTATCTCTTCAGAAGGACTAAAATCATGTTTTCGATGCTTTTTTAGGAATTAGCTGTGACTACTCAACTATCTACATTAAGTGCTTTATCCCCTTTGGATGGCCGTTATGCCTCAAAAACCGATGGTTTGCGCCCTTGGTTATCAGAGGCTGCTTTTATGAAGCAGCGCGTCCAGGTTGAGGTTCACTGGTTAATTGCCCTATCTCAGGCTAAATTGCCCGATTTCCCAAGTTTTAGCGCCAATGCTGAGGCGGTTTTATTGAAATTGGTTGCAGATTTTTCTGATGTGGACGCAGAAAGAATCAAAGCCATTGAAGCTGTGACCAATCATGACGTGAAAGCCGTTGAATATTGGATGAAAGAAAAGGTGGTTGGCCACGCTGAATTAGAAAAGGCCAGCGAGTTCATTCACTTTGCTTGCACATCGGAAGATATCAACAACACATCCCATGGTTTGATGTTGAAGGGCGCTCGCGAAGAAGTGATCTTGCCTAAATTGCGTGAGCTTTTGACAGCTTTGACTTATTTAGCTGTGGCGAATGCTGATGTACCGATGTTGTCTCGCACACATGGACAGCCAGCTTCACCAACAACCTTGGGTAAAGAAATGGCGAACGTGGCGATGCGTTTGCAAAGAGCGATTGCCAATATTGAAAGAGTGCCTTTGCTTGGAAAGATGAATGGCGCTGTGGGTAACTACAACGCTCACTTGTCTGCATACCCAGATGTGGACTGGGAAAAGTTTTCTAAGGAAGTGGTTGAGAAGCGCTTAGGTTTGGAGTTCAACCCGTATACCATTCAGATTGAGCCTCATGACTACATGGCTGAGTTGTTTGATGCGGTTGCCAGGGCCAATACAATTTTGCTAGACATGAACCGCGATATTTGGGGTTACATCTCTGTTGGTTATTTCAAACAAAAAACCAAAGCAGGTGAAATCGGCTCATCCACCATGCCGCACAAAGTGAACCCAATTGATTTTGAAAACTCAGAAGGTAACTTGGGTATTGCAAATGCATTGTTGAAACATTTGTCAGAAAAATTACCTGTGTCACGTTGGCAAAGAGATTTAACGGATTCAACCGTGTTGCGTAATTTGGGTACGGCACTTGGTCATAGTCTGTTGGCCTACGACAGCGCGCTCAAAGGTTTGGGTAAATTAGAAACCAACCCAGAGCGTTTGGCTGAAGATCTGAACAATTGCTGGGAAGTATTGGCAGAGCCTGTGCAAACAGTGATGCGTCGTTTTGGTGTGCCTAATCCTTATGAGCAGTTGAAAGAGTTGACCAGAGGTAAAGGTATTACTCCAGAAGGTTTGAGAAGCTTCATCCAAGGTTTGGCGATTCCGGAAGATGCCAAGAAACTTCTGTTAGAAATGACTCCTGCTTCTTATATCGGTAAAGCGACAGAGTTAGCGCAGCGTCTAAAAAAATAATGACGTCTGCAGGTCATGCCCCAATGAGTATCAGTCAACGACTATGGTTGGGGCTTTACCAATTTGTTTGGTATCTGGCCTTGCCCTTGGCGCTTGCTCGTTTGCTATGGAAGGGCCGGCTGCAACAAGGCTATAGAGAGCACATCAATGAGCGCTTGGGCTTGTCTTGGCCCATCAGCGGAGCAACTCCACGTATTTGGGTGCACGCAGTATCAGTGGGTGAAACAAGAGCGTCTGCTCCATTGATTGATGCCTTGATCCAAAGTGGCGAAAAGATCTTATTGACTCATATGACGCCTACCGGAAGAGATACTGGGCGCCAATTGTTTGCAGAGCACATTGCCTCTGGCCAATTGGTGCAAAGCTATCTCCCCTACGACATTCATTGGGCTGTTGATTCTTTCTACCGATACTTTTCAATCAAAGTTGGTTTGATCATGGAGACTGAGGTTTGGCCAAGATTGATTTTGTCTGCTCGTCAAAAGTCTTTGCCGGTCATTCTTATCAATGCCAGATTGTCTGAGCGCAGCGCGCGTCGCATTGGACGTTTTTCAAATTTCGCTCGATTGATTTATCAGTCGTTCACAAAAATTTTGGCTCAAACAAATTTGGATGCCAAGCGCTATGCTTCTTTAGGCTTGAGCAATGTGATGGTCACGGGCAATTTGAAATTTGATGTACTGCCTCATCTTGAGCAGATTGAACATGCCTTAGCTCTAAAGAAGCAGCTGACTCATCAGGTTCAAATTGTTTGTGCAGCCAGTACCAGAGATGGTGAAGAATCATTGATCATTGAGGCATGGCAAAAGTTTCTTAAGACCAAAGTAAATGCCAGCGATGCCAATGATGCCAAACTTTTTTGTTTATTAATTGTGCCAAGACATCCACAGCGCTTTGATGATGTTTTTACTCAATTACAGTCAAGCTTTCCAAAGGTCTTGCGTCGATCAAGCCTCGGTGATCAAGAATTTACCGACGCCATTAATCAGGGTGCAGTGATACTTGGCGACTCGATGGGTGAGATGAGTTTTTATTACGCCTTATCTGACATTGTGATCATGGGCGGAAGTTTGTTACCTTTGGGCGGTCAAAATTTTATTGAAGCATGTGCATTAGGTCGTCCAATCATTTTGGGCGAGCACACCTTTAATTTTCAGCAAGCCAGTGCAGATGTGATTGATTCTAGGGCTGCCATTCGGATTGCCGATACTGATGATTTAGTGAAAGCCATGGATTTGTTATTGACGAATCATCAAGTCAAAGAAGAGATGAGCACCAATGCTCTGGATTTCGCGAATCAACACACGGGCGCCACAAAAAAGATCGTCGCAGTTGTTCGGGAAACCCTTTCCTAGCTAGATTAAAGCCCTAATCTTTATAAGGTTTAATGGTTAATGCCATTACTTCTATAGAATCCCTCAAAACACTGGGGAGTAGCCAGCTCATAGTCATGAGTCTTTTGTATCGTCAACACGGCGTTTAAGCGCCCGGTACATGAGGGGAATGGGTCCTTGGCAAGACCAAATACTATAAAAGGAATTTCTATGGATTTCATGTCCATTGATGCTATTTGGGCTGTTTTGGCGATTATTCTCATCGACCTAGTGCTCGCAGGAGACAACGCTTTAGTGATTGGTATGGCAGCGAATCGATTGCCACCACATTTGCGTAAGAAAGCAATTTTCTGGGGCACCTTTGGCGCCATCGCGATTCGTTTTATTTCTGTCGCCATCATCACCTATCTCATGATGCTTCCTGGTTTAAGACTTGTGGGCGGTATTGCTTTGGTGTGGATTGGTTGGAAATTAGCTTTCCAAGACGATCACGAAGAAGTTAAAGCAGCCGATACGTTTTGGTCAGCCATTACAACCATCGTGATTGCAGATGCTGTCATGGGTGTTGATAACGCCTTGGGTATTGCCGCAGCTGCAAACGGTAATTGGGGCTTCATCATCATGGGATTGTTGATCAGTATCCCAGTGGTTATTTTCGGTTCTAGCATGGTGACCAAGATTTTGGATCGTTGGCCTAACGCTGTTTTTATCGGCGGCTTTGTTCTGTTTGCCGTATCTGTTCAGATGGTTTTGAAAGAGATCTTGTTCGTTGACTACCTTGTAGGTGTCGATCCTTGGATACTCAAACTATCTCCATGGATGTTTGCTATTGCATTGACAGCCATTCAGTTCAAGCTATCTAAGAAGTCTGGCAAAAAAGCTGCAGTGACTATTTAATAACAGTCAATAAATATTGATGACTCATTAAGGCATTAAGGGTTACTGAGGAAGACAACAAAAAAGCGGGCAATGCCCGCTTTTTTGTTTGTAAGAGATGCTTCAAACTTTTTAAACTTGAGCCCCAAAATTAGGGTCATCAGACTTGCCATTAGTTGCAGCGGCTTTTGTTTCAGCAGCCACAAGATCTTCGCGCTTGACACCAAACCACATCGCTAAGGCTGCGGCAACGAACACTGAAGAGTAAATGCCAAACAAGATACCGATGGTCAAAGCCAAAGAGAAGTAGTAAAGCGTTGGACCACCAAATAGCAACATGGCCAAAACCATCATTTGCGTACTGCCATGTGTGATGATTGTTCTACTAACTGTGCTGGTGATGGCGTTATCAATAACGGCAGATACTTCCATTTTTCTGAATTTGCGGAAGTTTTCTCGGATACGGTCAAAAATAACCACAGACTCATTCACTGAATATCCAAGAACAGCTAAAACAGCCGCTAAAACGGATAAAGAGAATTCCCACTGGAATAGCGCGAAGAATCCCAAAATAATCACCACGTCATGCAAGTTGGCCAAAATACCGGCTACGGCAAACTTCCATTCGAAGCGAATGGATAGGTAAATAACAATACCTAATACAACAAATAGAAGAGCCAATAAGCCATCGGTTGCCAATTCTTTACCAACCTGAGGTCCGACGAACTCAACACGCTTTAAAGTAACGTCAGCATTTGACGCCTTGAGAGTGTCGAGTACTTGATTGCTTTGTTGGGCAGATGAAATAGCTTTGCCTTCAGCATTTCTCTGGAGAGGTAAGCGAATCAAAACATCTTTTGAGCTACCAAAGTTTTGAACTTGAACCTCTTCATAGCCAAGCTTGCTTAAGTCTGCTCTGATGGTGTTTAAAGGCGCAGCTTGTTGATAGCTGATTTCCATGACCGTGCCACCTGTGAATTCAACAGATAGATGTAAGCCCTTGGTGACTAAGAAAAAGACGGCGGCTAAAAAAGTGATCGCAGAAATTGCATTTAGCACCAAGGCATGGCGCATAAAGGGAATGTCACGGCGGATACGAAAAAATTCCATGATGTTTTCCTTTTATTTAGTAGGGCGCCAAACTTGGCCAATTGATAATTTATCGAGTTTTTTCTTGCGACCGTACCAAAGGTTGGCAAGACCTCTTGCGAAAAACACCGCAGAGAACATCGACGTTAAGATGCCTAAGCTGTGAACCACAGCAAAGCCTCTCACTGGACCAGAACCAAATGCCAATAAGGCAATACCGGCAATCAGGGTGGTGATGTTTGAATCAAGAATGGTACCCCAGGCTTTTTCAAAGCCAGTTGTAATAGCGGCTTGTGGGGTAGCACCGGCACGCAACTCTTCACGGATACGCTCGTTGATCAAAACGTTGGAGTCAATCGCCATACCTAAAGCAAGAGCCATCGCAGCAATGCCTGGGAGAGTCAATGTGGCTTGTAGCATTGAAAGTAATGCTACCAATAAGAATAAGTTAACCGATAAGGCTAAAACAGAGAAAACACCAAATAGCAAATAGTAGGCAATCATGAATATCGCAATTGCGATAAATCCATAAATAACAGAGTTGAAGCCCATCGAAATATTCTCAGCGCCCAAGCTAGGACCAATCGTTCTTTCTTCAATGATTTCCATTGGCGCTGCCAATGAGCCTGCACGTAACAACAGGGCTAAATCATTGGCACTGTCAGTACTTGGCTGACCAGTGATTTGAAACTTTGAACCAAATTCACCTTGGATCGTCGCAACTGTTAGTACTTCGCCACGACCTTTTTCAAAAAGAATCATGCCCATTGGTTTACCAATATTTTCGCGAGTGATTTCTTGCATCACGCGTCCACCGGCAGAGTCAAGCGTGATGCTAACTGCTGGGCGTTGATTTGAATCAAAGCCTGCAGATGCACTGGTGATTCGATCACCACTAAAAATCACTGATTTTTTAAATACAACCTGACGGCCATCACCCATCTTGAAAACATCAGAGCCGGGAGGTGGTAATTCGCCAGATAGCAAATAGGTTGTCACTGGATCAGCCAGGCGAGACTCAAGAGTCGCTGTACGTCCGATGATGTCTTTTGCTCTGGCTGTATCTTGTACACCTGGCAATTGCACAATGATTCTGTCTTGACCTTGCTGTTGAATCACTGGTTCTGCCACGCCCAATTCGTTCACACGATTGTGAAGGGTGGTGATATTTTGTTTAACAGCATTTTCTTGAACTTCTTTGATCGCAGAGTCTTTGAATTTTCCAAGCAACTTGAATCCGTCAGCCGCCTTTTCAACATTGAAGTCAAGACTTTGTAAATTATTGTTGAGTAAAGTTCTAGCGCTTGCTGCATCTTCCTGCTTCGAAAATCTAATAACAATTGAATCGCCTTGGCGTTCAATGCCGGAGTGACGCAAACCTTTTTCACGAAGTTGTGAGCGAGTATCAGTGCTCAAACTCTCTAATTGCTTTTGCAATGCACCGCTCATGTCCACTTGTAAGAGAAAGTGGACGCCGCCTCTTAAATCAAGTCCAAGATACATGGGCATCGCACCCATAGAGCTGAGCCATGCTGGTGTATTAGAGATTAGATTGAGCGCAATGACATAACTTTGATCATTGCTGTCAGGATTCAAGGATTTCTGTAAAACATCCTTGGCCTTTAATTGAGTGTCAGTACTGTCGAGACGAATTTTGATCGTACCGTTGGCACCAATGCGTTCAAACTGAATACCCTTTGGTTCAATTTGCGCATTTTTTAATATTTCAGCAACACGCTCTTGCATGCTGCTATCAATTTTTACCGTGACTTTACCCGCTGAGACTTGAACTGCCGGGGCCTCTCCGAAAAAATTAGGAAGAGTGTATAGAGCTCCAATAACAAGCGCTACAACGATGACGAGGTATTTCCACAGCGGGTAACGGTTCATGCTAAAGCTTTCTTAGATTTCTTTGATCGTGCCTTTAGGTAAAACAGCTGTAATTGCATTTTTTTGCATTTTTACTTCTGTTCCAGGTAGCAACTCAACTGTTACATACGGATCCTTAAGGCTAGTTACCTTGCCCATTAAGCCACCAACAGTCACAACTTCATCGCCAATTGCTAAGGCTTCAAGCATGTTTTTAACTTCTTTTTGACGTTTCATTTGTGGACGAATCATCACAAAATATAAAACGACAAACATCAATACCAAAGGTAAAAAACCCATTAATCCACCAGATTCTGCTCCGGCTGTCTGTGCATATGCGTTACTGATCAACATCTTATTTCCTCCAAGTAGAAAGTCTGATTTTACCCTGTAGTCTCAAGGACACCCAAAGCTCTGTTTTTATGAAATTCCTTAATAAATTCAGGGAATAGGTCTTCATCTAAGGATTGCCTAATTTCGCTCATTAGATTGATGTAATAGTGAATGTTATGAATCGTGTTGAGTTGTGCCCCAAGGATCTCATTGGTTTTTTGTAAATGGTGCAAATAGGCTCTTGAAAAGTTGCGGCAGGTGTAGCAGCCACAGCTTGCATCTAATGGGCGGGTATCGTCTTTGAAAGCGGCATTTCTGAGCTTTAAGTCGCCAAATCGGGTGAATAACCAACCATTTCTTGCGTTTCTGGTCGGCATCACGCAGTCAAACATATCAATGCCTTGGCTCACACCTAGAACCAAGTCTTCAGGAGTGCCAACGCCCATCAAATAATGAGGTTTGTTTTCAGGTAGCTTAGGACCAATGTGGCTCAAAATTCTTTCAAATTCAGGCTTTGGCTCACCTACTGATAAGCCACCAATGGCAATACCGTCAAAATCTTGATTAGCGACTCCATCTAAAGAAACGTCTCTGAGATGTTCAAACATTCCGCCTTGCACGATGCCAAACAAAGCATTGCCTGTGTTGAGTTCTCTGAATCTGCGGATGGAGCGCTCACCCCATCTGAGTGATAGTTCTAGTGAGTTCTTAGCTGTTTTTTCGTCAGTGGTGATGCCATTGGTTTCGTAAGGGGTGCACTCATCAAATTGCATCGCAATGTCACTGTTCAACACCGCTTGGATATCCATTGAGATTTCAGGGGACATGAATAACTTGTCGCCATTCACTGGAGAGGCGAAGGCAACGCCTTCTTCTGTGATTTTTCTCAAAGCACCCAAGCTGAATACCTGAAAACCACCAGAATCCGTCAAGATAGGCTTTTTCCAACCCATGAAGTCATGTAAGCCTTGATGCTTACCGATCACATCAAGACCTGGTCTTAGCCATAAATGGAAGGTATTGCCAAGAACGATTTGCGCAGCCGCTTCCTCAAGGTCTCGAGGAGTCATTCCTTTGACCGTGCCGTAGGTGCCAACCGGCATAAAAATAGGGGTTTGAACTTTGCCATGCGTGAGGCTTAACTCACCTCGGCGGGCATGCGTTCGAGAATCTTTTTTGAGCAGTTTGAAGTTAAATGAATTCATTGACGTGTGAGTAGCATTGCATCGCCGTAGCTGAAGAAGCGATATTGTTGTTGAATGGCATGATCATAAGCTTTTCTGATGGGCTCTACCCCTGCAAAGGCGCTGACTAACATGAGCAGGGTTGAGCAGGGTAGGTGAAAGTTGGTGATCAATTGATCGATCACTTTAAATTCATACCCTGGGGTGATGAATAATTTTGTTTCACCTTCTTGGATGCCAAAGGCAGCTGATGACTCAAGAGCTCTCAAACTGGTGGTGCCCACCGCAATCACTTTTCCACCTGCCAATTTGGTTTGCTTGATGAGCTCTTGTGTTTCTGTTGGTATGGAAAACCATTCGCTGTGCATTTTGTGTTCAGATAAATCTTCAGTTCTAACAGGCGTGAAGGTTCCAGCGCCAACGTGCAAGGTGAGGGTGGTGTATTTGATTCCCTTGGCTATGACTTTGTCTAAGGTTGCTTGATCAAAGTGAAGGCCTGCGGTTGGGGCAGCAACTGCACCAGGATTTTTAGCTACGACAGTTTGGTAGCGCTCTAAATCATCAGCATTTGCTTCATGGGTGATGTAGGGGGGTAGTGGTAGTTGTCCGTGTTTTTCTAGCAGGGATAAACATGGGGATGAGAATTTAATCTCATAGAAGCGATTGTCCGAGTCGTCAGGGCGACCCATGACTTCTATTTCAAAAGGCTCATCATCGCTACCCAAGATGATCTTGTTGCCAGGTTTTGGTGATTTTGAAGCTCTGATTTGGGCAACAGCTGTGGTTTCGCCTGTGATTCTTTCTAAGAAGACTTCAACAGCTCCGCCAGATTCCTTTTTGCCAAACAAACGGGCTGGGATAACTTTTGTATCATTGAATACCAATAAGTCATTAGGATTTAACAAATCAATCAAATCAGTGAATTGTTGATCTTTGATGACGATGTCTGCAGCATGATTTTCCAGAACGAGTAACCTGCTAGCCGTTCTATTCGGTAGTGGGTTTTGAGCAATTAACTCAGGCGGCAGGTTGTAATTAAAGTCTGAAAGACGCATCGCTGTACCATGGGAATATAAAGATTTTATCAATGACCAAAAAAGCCAGTTCACCTTCATTAGAAAAGCTAGGATTGCACTCCAGCTTGGACTGCGTTTTACATCTACCTATTCGTTATGAGGACGAAACCAAATTATCAACGATTGCTCAGGCGATTGGTACTTTTGGTGGTTTGACCTTTCAGGTTCAGGGGGTAGTGATCAAGCAGGAGGTTTTGTTCCGTCCCAGAAGGCAATTGTTGGTGGTGATCAGGGATGAACATGGTGATGAGTTATTTCTGAGATGGTTGAACTTTTACCCCAGCCAGCAAAAGCAAATGGCGGTTGGTGTTAATTTGAGGGTTCGGGGTGAAATCAGAGATGGGTTTTATGGCCCTGAGATGGTTCACCCAGGTGTTAAAGCAGTGAGCCCTGACACGCCCTTACCAAGTACCTTGACGCCGGTTTATTCAACCGTGGCAGGTGTTGGTCAGCATGTGATTCGCCAAGCCATCAGCAAGGCCTTTAAAGATGATGAATTGCAGTCACATTTAAAAGATCTTTTGCCTAAAGAAGTCATGGCAAGCACTTTTGTCGGTTTGGATATTCCAAGTTTGTGGAGTGCTTTAAATACTTTGCATCAACCAGGCAAGTCTGATGATTTAGCTGCGATTCAGGATCGTCATCATCCTGCTTGGAGACGAGTTCAGATAGAGGAGTTGCTGGCTCAGCAGTTATCTCTTTTGCAGGCTCGTGAAAAGCGTTTGGCTCGTCAAGCAGTGCGGATGAGTGAGAAGGCTGTCAAAGGTGGCGTGCTGGAGAACTTTTTAAAGCAATTGCCTTTTCAATTGACCAATGCTCAACAGCAATCTTGGCTGGATATCTTGAAAGACTTGGGCGAGTCATATCCAATGAACAGGCTTTTGCAAGGAGATGTTGGCAGTGGCAAAACTGTGGTGGCCACTTTGGCTGCTTTGCATTGCATTGATCATGGCTATCAAGCAGCAATCATGGCGCCAACGGAAATACTCGCAGAGCAACACTACCGAAAATTAAAAAATTGGCTTGAGCCTTTGGGTGTAAAGATTACTTGGTTGACGGGTTCTCTGAAGGCTAAGGAAAAGCGAGAGGCTCAAGAGCTGATCTGTAATGGTGAAGCTCAGTTGGTGATTGGAACGCACGCTTTGATTCAAGAGGGTGTTGAATTTGCAAGATTAGGGTTTGCGGTGATTGATGAGCAACATCGATTTGGGGTCAAGCAGCGTTTGCGTTTACAGCAAAAGATTGATGATGTTGAAGTTGATTGTCATCAGTTGATGATGTCTGCAACACCGATACCGAGAACATTGGCGATGACTTTTTATGCTGACTTAGAGGTGTCTGTCATCAATGAATTACCCCCTGGTAGAACTCCGATTGTTACAAAGCTGGTTAAAAACGAACGTCGCCAAGAGTTGGTCTCGGGTTTGGTATCTGAATTAAATAAAGGGCGCCAAGTTTATTGGGTGTGTCCTTTAATTGAAGAGTCCGAAGTCTTGCAATTAAAGACAGCGGTAGAGACCCATGCGGCGCTTCAAGAGGCTTTACCTGGGATCGCCATTGGTTTGGTCCATGGTCGCTTAAAGGGTGTTGAGAAGAATGCTGTCATGCAAGCATTTGCCGCAGGCGATATTAAGGTTTTGGTGGCCACCACTGTGATTGAGGTGGGAGTTGATGTGCCCAATGCCTCATTGATGATCATTGAACATGCAGAAAGATTTGGCTACTCGCAACTTCATCAATTAAGAGGTCGGGTCGGACGAGGTTCAGCAGAGTCGGTGTGTATTTTGTTATATGGCCCAGAACTGTCAATGGCAGCTAAAGAGCGTTTACAAACTCTCAAGGAGACCCAGGATGGTTTTGTGATTGCCGAGCGAGATTTGGCTTTGCGCGGACCCGGTGAATTGCTGGGTTCAAAGCAATCAGGTGATGCGATGTTGCGTTTCATTGATTTACAAAAAGAATCTTGGTTGATTGAAAAAACTCAAGAGTTGGCCAAGCAACTTCTCACCAAACATCCTGAAATTGCTCAAGAACATTTATTGCGTTGGCTGGGCAATCGTGCCGAATACCTAAAAGCTTGATATCCTCTCTGTATGACACTCACAGAACTTCGATATATTGTTGCCGTTGCAAGAGAACGCCATTTTGGCCGAGCAGCTGAAGCTTGCTTTGTTTCTCAGCCAACCTTATCTGTTGCAATCAAAAAGTTAGAAGATGAGCTCAATGTTCAGATTTTTGAGCGCTCTGGTTCTGAGCTAGCCATCACTGCCTTGGGTCAGACAATCATTCATCAGGCTCAAAAGGTTTTGGATGAAGCTCAAGTTATCAAGCACTTGGCTCAACATGGTCAGGACCCTCTATCAGGCCCGGTTCGTTTGGGGACCATCTATACAATCGCCCCTTATTTGTTGCCAAAACTGATTGCTAAGTGTCGTCAAGCTTTGCCACAAATGCCTTTGTACCTTCAAGAAAATTTCACAACAAAGCTTTTAGAGCTTTTAAAGCAGGGTGATATTGATGCTGCCATCATGGCTGATACATTTTCACCAAGCGGGCTTGAAGTTCTCCCTTTGTATGAAGAGGGTTTCATGGTGGCGGTTCCTCAGGGGCATCCTTGGCAAACTCTATCGATCATTCAGCACACTGAATTGCAATCACAAAAAACATTGCTATTGGGTGAGGGGCATTGTTTCAGAGACCAGGTCTTAGATATTTGTCCTGATATGCAAAAAAATCAAAAAGACGAAGAACTCAGTACTTTTGAAGGATCCTCTTTAGAAACTATCAGGCAGATGGTGGCTGGTGGTATTGGTATCAGCATCATGCCAATCACATCCATTCCTGAAGATGCTAATAGCAATGGTTTGATTCGCTACATTCCATTTGCTGATCCGATTCCTAAACGTCGTGTGGTCTTGGCTTGGCGTAAAAGTTACGCCAGAACAAAAGCCATGCATGCTTTGGCAGACGCAATTAAATCATCGGGTATGACTGGAGTGGATTTCTTGTAATGGCTTCAAGGTTGTCTGATTATTTAGCGCTGATTCGATTTGATAAACCAATTGGTACCTTGTTGGTCTTGTGGCCAACTTTGTGGGGTTTATGGATCGCATCGAGTGGTGAGCCAAAACTGTCTCATCTGATCATTTTTGTTTTGGGTTGCTTTTTGATGAGAAGCGCCGGTTGCGCCATCAATGATTATGCTGATAGAGACTTTGATAAGCACGTTTCAAGAACCCAAGACCGTCCTGTTACAGCTGGAAGAATTAAACCTACAGAAGCCTTGATCGTTGCTGCAACGCTTGCGATTGTGGCATTCATCTTGATCTTGCCACTTAATGCATTTACCAAGCTGCTGTCTGTTCCTGCAGTGGCTATTGCAATTATTTACCCGTTCACTAAAAGATTTTTCTCAATCCCTCAAGCCATTTTGGGGATCGCGTTTTCATTTGGTATTCCAATGGCTTTTGCGGCCGTTTTGAACGAAATACCTGCTTATGCCTGGTTGTTGGTTCTGGCAAATATCGCTTGGGCGATTGCTTACGACACCGCTTATGCGATGGTTGATCGGGATGATGATTTGAGTTTGGGTATCAAGACGTCTGCCATCACATTTGGGCGCTATGATGTTTTAGCCATTTGCATTTGCTATGGCATCAGCCTTCTTTGCTTTGTTGTGCTTGGATGGCTGTTAGCATTCCCCACAATTTTTTGGATCTTTTTAGGGTTGGCTTTTTTACTGGCTATTTACTATTTCCAGTTGATCAAAGATCGTCAAAAAGAAAAGTGCTTTTTGGCATTCAGAAGAAACAATTGGTTTGGCATGAGCTTGTTTTTAGCCATCGCCTTCGCTTACTAAAATTCTAGCGGCCCATCAATCAGTGAAAAGATTGATCTTGGTTCTTATTGCTTACTAAATTCTTCGCCCATGGCTTCACTGCGATCACTGGCTGCAGCTACTGCTTTCATCATGATGTTGGCCCAAGACTCTTGTTCAAGAACCGTCAGTGCAGCATAGGTCGTGCCGCCTTTTGAGGTCACGCGTTCTCTAAGAGTGGCTGGTGACTCTGACGATTGAGCAGCAAGCTTGGCAGCTCCTTGCAAGGTTTGTATCGCTAACAGACGTGCTTGCTCTTGTGAGAGACCTTGTGCAATGGCTGCTTTCTCAAGAGATTCCAAGAAGGCAAATACATACGCTGGACCACTGCCAGACACGGCCGTGATGTCGTCCATTTGTTTTTCAGAATCAACCCAAACAATCTTGCCCACAGCTTCACAAATTGAGCTTGCAAGTGATTTGTCTGCTGCGCTGATATTGCCATCTGCAAATAAGCCAGTCATGCCTTCACCAATCAAAGCAGGGGTGTTGGGCATGGCGCGGATGATTCTTTGGTGACCAAGCCACTTGGCCATGTCGGCTGTTTTAATGCCAGCGGCCACACTCAAGCAAAGAGGTTTGCTCGATATTGACTTCAATACAACTGCTAACTCAGCAGCAGCTTCTTTAAATTGTTGTGGCTTAACAGCCATGACAAGAACATCGCAGCTTTCAATGTGTGGCGCTAATTTATCCACAGACGCTGCGCAAATGATTGAAAGATCGCTTTCAAGGCGATGGCGTGTTTGATCAAATGGATCAGCGACAAACATGTTCTTTGCCAAGGCTCCCTGATTAATCAGGCCACCAATCAAAGCGCTGGCCATGTTTCCGCCACCGATGAAACCGATTTTTAAATTTGCTAATGAGGTCATAAATAAGTTCTTTTGCCAAAAATTGCTGTACCAACACGCACCATCGTACTACCTTCCGCAATCGCAGCTTCAATATCTGAAGACATGCCCATGGATAAAGTATCTAACTGGACCTTTTGATGATCAAGGGCAGCGGATTGTTGTAGTTTGCTTAAAAGCTCACGCAATTGTTGGTGAGACTTTCTTTGAACCTGCACATCATCTGTGGGCTCTGGAATACTCATCAGACCTCTTAGGTGAAGATTCGGCATGGCTGATATTTTTTGGCAGATTTCTAAAAGCTCGTCTGGTTGAATGCCACTCTTGGATGTCTCACCGCTGATGTTTACTTGAACGCAAACCTCTAATGGCGGTAAATGAGCGGGTCTCTGATCATTTAAGCGTTGCGCAATTTTGATGCGATCAATGCTATGAACCCAGTCAAAGTTTTCTGCGACATCTTTCGATTTATTGCTTTGAATCGGGCCGATAAAGTGCCACTCAAGGCTTGAGCGCAAATCTTTTAGTTCTAATACTTTTGCAACACCTTCTTGAACATAGTTTTCGCCAAAGCATGTTTGACCGAGGTCATAGGCATCTCTGACATCTTCTGCCGGAAATGTTTTGGAGACAGCCAGTAACTTGATGTCTTGCGCAGAGCGACCACAAGCTTTTGCAGCTTGATGGATGCGCTCTTGGATGGCATGTAAATTATTTTGAAGTGCTGACATGTCCCATGTTCTTCTCGATGAGAGAGTCAATCAGTTCAATCCAATGTTCAACAGGAGTTGTTTCATTTTGCAAATGAGTGATGCAACCAACGTTGGCAGAAACAATTCTTTGCGCTTGATGATCAGAAACTGCTTGCTGAAGATTATTCAGTTTTTGCTCTTTTAATTGTTTCGATAGATCAGCTTGCAAAATTGAATAAGTACCCGCTGAGCCACAGCATAAGTGACTGTCTTGGCAAGTATTGACGCTAATGCCTAGCTTTCCAAGCATGGCTTCTAGCTGACCTTTGATTTTCTGACCATGCTGCAACGTGCAAGGTGGATGGAAAATCACGCCTTCTTGTTTGGCGCGATCACCAACCAAGCCTTGAAGCTTGTCAAGATACTGAGGTAAGACTTCTACCAAGTCTTTGCATAGATCTGAAATGACTTGGGCTTTCTTGGCATAAATAGGATCATCTTTTAGGATGTGACCATATTCTTTGATGGTGACACCACAACCTGAGGCGTTCATCAAAATGGCTTGAACCTTCTCCCCATGACATTCAGGAGCAGTTCCTTCGATGTATGGCCACCAAGCATCAATATTGCGACGCATGTCATTTAAACCAGCTTCTTGTTCGTTTAAATGGTATTTCAAGGCGCCACAGCAACCCGCTTTAGGAGCTGCTAAAACATCTACGCCCAAGTGAGACATCACTCTGAAGCTTGCATTGTTGATGTTGGGTAGCATCCCTGGCTGAACACAACCTTCTAAGATCAGCATCTTGGCTTTATTCAAATTAGCCGCTGGTCTTGTGCCTGGATTTTTTCCTTGAGGAATTTTTTGCTTGATAGCGGCTGGCATCAAAGGGCGGACGATTCTGCCGATGCGCATGGCATTATCAAACAGCGTTTTATTGGTCAAACCATTGGCCAATGCTTTGCGAAGCATTCTTTCCATGAATGGTCTTGGATTGGTTTGTTCTTCAGCCCATTTACGACCAATATCAATCAAGTGACCATAATCAACGCCACTAGGACAGGTGCTTTCGCAGTTGCGGCAAGTCAAGCAGCGATCCAAATGTTCTCTGGTTTTTTCAGTGGCTTCTTTGCCCTCAG
>CAYYOB010000010.1:0-21730 GCA_964473225.1 uncultured Polynucleobacter sp. | reverse complement strand
AGCCGAGTACTTAAAAAATCCTGACCCTTATTTAAATTTGGCTGGCTTTTACCAAACCAAAAGAAATTACATGCGCCAAGGATTAGAACAAACAAAGTTCAAACTCTTACCGGCTCCCGGCACCTACTTCCAGTGTGTTGACTACACTCAGCTGGACATTCCCCAAGTTAAATTAAGTAGCTCTGATTTTTGTCAGTGGTTAACAAAAGAAGTGGGCGTAGCAGCCATTCCTGTTTCTGCTTTTTATAGCGACCCTGTTGAATCAGGAGTGATCAGGTTTTGTTTTGCTAAAAAAGAGAGTACTTTGGCTGAAGCACTCAAACGACTTCAGAGTATTTAATTAGTCGTTTGATTATTTGAATATCTAAGTTTGCTGTAAAAGGAAAAATGATGACAAAGAAACAAGGCATGATTGATATTTATAGCTGGGCAACACCCAACGGTCACAAAGTTCACATCATGATGGAAGAATGTGGCTATCGCTTAGGTAAGGATTGGCTAGCTCACCCAATTGATATTGGTGCTGGAGATCAATTCACCAAGGAGTTTTTAGCCATCAGCCCAAATAATAAGATTCCAGCCATGGTCGACCCGAACGGCCCTGATGGCAAACCAATCGCCCTCTTTGAATCCGGCGCTATTTTGTTATACCTGGCGAGCAAGACAGGCCGCTTCTTACCAAAAACAGATCGCGCTAAATTTGATGTGATGCAATGGTTGATGTTCCAAATGGGCGGCGTTGGTCCAATGCTTGGGCAAACTCATCACTTCAGAATCTACGCACCAGAAAAAGTTGAATACGCCATTAATCGTTACACCAATGAAACTCGCAGAATTTATGGCGTAATGGACAAAGAACTTTCTAAGAAACGTTTTATTGCTGGCAAAGACTACAGCATTGCCGATATTGCAATTTTTCCTTGGACTCGCTCATGGAAAAATCAAGGCATCACTCTCGAAGAGTTTCCAAACGTTTTGCGCTGGCATGAAGAAATTGCAGAGCGCCCAGCCGTTAAACGAGGCGTTGAAGTTTTAACGTCTTTGAGAAAACCTTTGAATGACGATAAAGCCAAGGAAATGCTCTACGGCAAAACGCAGTATCAAAAAAGATAATCAGCGCTTTAGCTTTTGCACCATCGCTTGCAAGAATACCCACAAAGCCGGCAAACCTGGGATGATGATCATTGCCAAAGCCACCATTGAGAAATTGGCTTTGACCCATGGGTGCTCACCAATCATGTAACCCAAGGTTGTCAAACTTCCAACCCACAAGATGCCACCACCCACGTTATAGGTGGCGAATTTTGAATAAGACATCTGCGCAGCACCCGCAATGAATGGCGCAAAGGTTCTAATGAAGGGCATGAAGCGGCCAACGACAATGGTAATGGGCCCATGCTTTTCATAAAAAGCATGGGTTTTATCAAAAGCATCTTTATTGAACCAGCGAGAGTTTTCCCAACCAAACACTTTGGGACCAAACCAGCGACCGATTGAATAGTTGACTGCATCACCTGCAATCGCAGCAATGATCAATAAGATCAATAAAAGGGGCAAACTCATACCACCCACGGCGGCAATTGCACCAGCAACGAACAACAAAGAATCACCCGGTAGAAATGGCATCACCACGACACCTGTCTCAATGAAGATGATGGCGAACAATAAGACATACACCCAAGGACCCCATTGATCAACAATGGTGACCAAGTGTTTGTCTAAATGCAAAAAGATATCTAATAAAAGTGAAAAATCCATTACTGAAACACCACCGTACTTTTTCCATTTAACAAGATACGGTGCTCTGCGTGCCAACGAACGGCACGAGATAAAGCCATACATTCCACATCTCTACCAACGGCAGCCAATTGGTCTGGATCCATGGCGTGATCAACACGTTCAACGCCCTGCTCGATGATTGGGCCCTCATCCAAATCAGTTGTCACGTAGTGAGCTGTTGCGCCAATCAATTTCACACCACGCTGATGGGCTTGCCAATAAGGCTTAGCGCCCTTAAAGCTCGGCAAGAAAGAGTGATGAATATTGATGGCCTTGCCGGATAATTTTTGACACACTTTAGGGGATAAGATTTGCATGTATCTGGCCAGAACAACCAAATCAATTTTTTCTTGATCAATCAATTTCAGTAACTGTTCTTCTTGCTCTTCTTTGCGCTCATCATTAGCACTGCAAAGTGGCATGTAATGAAACGGTATTTTGTAGCCTGCTGCTAGATTCTGAAAATCTTGATGGTTAGAAACAATGCCAGCGATCTCGATTGGCAAATATCCGCTATGGGTTCTAAACAAAAGATCATTCAAGCAGTGACCAAGCTTAGAGACCATGATCAATACTCGAGGCTTGCTGGCTGCATCAAATAATTCCCAATCCATTTGGAAGCTATCGCCAATTTCTTTGAACAACTCTTGTAACTTTTGCAAATTCAATTCTTGCGAAGTTTTAGCAAAATGAACGCGCATAAAAAAGCGACTTGTGAAGGTGTCACTAAATTGCGCCGAATCTAGAATATTGGCCGTTTGGTTGAACAAAAACTGACTGACAGCATGAACGATGCCTGGTCGGTCTGGGCAGGAGATTTTGAGGATGAAACCTTGTGTAGACATACCGACATTATCCATAAAGCCTGAGGAATATTGAAAAATTTCTACTATTTTCCAGAGGAAGCTTAAACTTGAGCTTTTAGCACTTAATTAGAAGGTCAAGACATGGGTATTCAGTCTGTTGGCATTATTGGCGCTGGCACGATGGGCAATGGCATTGCTCAGGCTTGCGCGGTTTCTGGCTTGAACGTGATCATGGTTGATATTAATGAGGCTGCGGTAGCAAAAGGACTCTCAACCATTGCAAGTAGCCTAGATCGCTTGATCAAAAAAGAAAAGATGACTGAGGCTGAGAAAGCAGCGGCCTTATCACGCATCAAAACCAGCACCAATTACCAAGATTTCACAAATTCACAAATGGTGATCGAGGCCGCGACTGAAAATTACGATCTTAAAATCAAGATCTTGAAACAACTGGATGGCATTGTCAGTAAAGACACCATCATTGCTTCCAATACTTCATCTATTTCAATCACGCAAATGGCCGCTGAAGTCAGCAACCCACAGCGTTTTATTGGCATGCATTTTTTCAATCCCGTCCCAATGATGACGTTGGTTGAAATTATTCGCGGCTTACAAACAGATGATCAAACTCATGCCTTGGTACAAGAGATGTCAAAAGTATTAGGCAAAGAACCGATCACAGTTAAGAATGCTCCGGGTTTTGTGGTGAACCGTATCTTGGTTCCAATGATCAACGAAGCCTTCTTTGTGTTGGCTGAAGGTTTGGCGACCCCAGAAGACATCGATGCAGGCATGAAGCTTGGCTGCAATCATCCTATTGGACCTTTGGCATTAGCCGACATGATTGGTTTAGATACTTGTTTGGCCATCATGGAGGTGTACTTCAAGAACTTCAATGATTCTAAGTACCGCCCTTGCCCATTACTACGCGAAATGGTGGCTGCCGGTTATCTTGGCAGAAAATCTGGAAAAGGCGTTTACAGCTACAACTGATCATGTTGACTCCAATTGCTAAACTTTTAGGTTACGCAGGACTGATTCCTTTTATCTTGCTATCCGCCTTGGTTCAGTTTGCTGAATCTCCACTGGATTTTTGGGCTGCGAACTCATTGCTTTTATATGCAGCAACGATTGCTTCTTTTGTGGGAGCCTTGCATTGGGGGCCTTTATTGAACCCACTCTCAAATCAAGAGGGTCATGGCTTTTGGAGAGCCAAAGGCGCTTGGATCTGGGGTGTTATCCCAGCTTTGTTGGCGTGGGTAGCACTACACCTACCCTTTTCTTCTGGTTACTTCTTGATTGCGGCAACTCTTGTTCTGGCTCTTGTCATTGACCGCAAACAGTTTCGCCATTTGATTCATGACGAAGCCTATTTGGCGGAATTCTTGAAAATGAGAACAGTGCTAACGACAGTTGCAACTGCCAGCCTTGTTTTGGCCGGCATTGCTATCAGGCAATTTTGATTGGTTTTTAGTCTACTTAGTGGTCAACTTAGTGAGACTTGGCTTTAGCCAATAATGTTTCTGTGTAGGCAATCGCCAAAGCAGAAGCCACAAACGTCAAATGAATGATGGTTTGCCATAACAAGGTTTTATCGTCTAATTGTTCTGCATTGATGAAAGTCTTCAATAAGTGAATTGAAGAGATGCCAATGATGGCTGTTGCCAACTTGACCTTTAAAACTCCGGCATTCACATGCGATAACCACTCAGGTTGATCAGGGTGATTCTTGAGCTCTAAACGAGAAACGAATGTTTCCCAACCACCCACAATGACCATCACCAATAGATTTGAAATCATCACAACGTCAATCAAACCCAAAACAATCAACATGATTTCAGCTTCAGTCGTACCACCCTTGGACATCATCATGCCCATCAAGTGAACTAATTCACGCCAGAACTGAATCACATAAACCACTTGAGCAACAATCAGACCCATGTACAAAGGGGCCTGCAACCAGCGACTCATAAAAATCCAGCGCGGTAATGGACGTAATGTGTCTTTTCTTTGATCTTGTGTATCTTGGTTCATGGGCTACTTTTAAATAAGGGTGAGTTGATAATTAAAAAAGGGTTTGGCACTTAAACAACATGCGACAATTTGCGTATTAAACCATGTCTTTATTACCAAACAACGAGAATTTTACGCCCCTAGCGGAAATACTTCGTCCTCAGCAAAAAGAGGACCTGGTTGGTCAAACTCATCTCTTTGGGCCAGGCAAACCTCTTGATTTGGCATTTCGTTCCGGCAAACCTCATTCAATGCTTTTATGGGGTCCTCCTGGTGTAGGTAAGACCACCATTGCACGTTTAACTGCCAACACCTTTGATTGTGAATTTATTGCTATTTCAGCGGTTCTAGCTGGGGTAAAAGAAATCAGACAAGCCATTGAACAGGCTGAGAATAATCTGCAGCAGTTTGGTAAAAAAACCATCTTGTTTGTGGATGAGATTCATCGATTCAATAAGTCTCAACAAGATGCCCTACTTCCCTTTGTTGAGTCAGGCTTGGTGACATTCATTGGAGCCACCACCGAAAACCCTTCGTTTGAAGTCAATTCAGCATTGCTTTCAAGAGCCCAGGTCTATGTTCTCAAGTCCCTGACTCATGATGAACTTTTACAGTTACTGAATCGAGCATTGGCAGCACTTCCAGACACCATAGAATTTGATGAGGCAGCCAAAGCCATGCTTCTTCATATGGCCGATGGTGATGCTAGGCGTTTTCTTAATTTGATTGAGCAAACATTCAATGCCGCAAAAACCAGTCAAATAAGCAATATCAACGCAGAATTTCTAGAGCAATCCTTAGGTCATCTATCAAGACGATTTGATAAATCTGGTGATCATTTTTATGATCAGATTTCAGCGCTACATAAATCTGTCAGAGGATCCAATTCAGATGGCGCCTTGTATTGGTTTTGCCGCATGGTTGATGGTGGCGTTGATGTGAAATATTTATCACGTCGCATTGTTCGTATGGCTTGGGAAGATATTGGATTAGCAGACCCACGCGCGATGCAGTTAGCCAATGATGCGGCATTAACTTTTGAGCGCCTAGGCAGTCCCGAGGGTGAATTAGCCCTTGCTGAAGCCCTGATTTACTTATGCGCAGCTCCGAAAAGTAATGCGGCTTACAAAGCATTCAATCAAGCAAAAGACTTTGTGGCAAGAGATGCCAGTCGAGATGTGCCCATGCATTTACGCAACGCTCCAACAAAATTAATGGATGAGTTGGGTCATGGTAAATCTTATCGTTATGCACACGACGAACCCCATGCTTATGCCGCTGGAGAAAATTATCTTCCAGATGGTGTGAAAGAAGCCAATTGGTATCAACCAAGCGATCGAGGCTTGGAAGCAAAAATCAAGGAGAAATTAGACTTCTTAAAATCCTTGGATGAGGCAGCTAAGAGTAAAAAGTAACTTAAAAAAATAACTAAAGAGATAACTTAAGAAAAAATAAAGATTTAAAGAATTGAGTCAATAAAAAAGTCTGCCGAAGCAGACTTTTTTATTTGATAAGGCCGAAAATAATTCAGCAGCTTATACCAACATGTCAGCCCAAATATTTCTGGCCCAAGCATTTGCATACTCGCCTTCAAGAGGATTAGCGGCAGGTGAAACACCACCAGATCCAGGAACAGTAACCATGGTTTTCTTAACAGCATCATAAGTATGAACGCTGGCTACGTGAACCACGTCTTGCGCAGACACAAAGCTGTAGCAAGTGTTGTTGTAAATCGGTAATTGATTTACTTCTGCACCACTCAAGATAGCCACAACTGCTGCAGCACAAGTCTTACCGTGCTGATTGGCCATGTGACCAGACTTTGGCATGCCTGGAGCGACTTGAATCGAGTCACCCAATACGTGAACGTTTGGAGCAACTTTGGATTCAAATGTTAGGAAGTCAACCTCACACCAACGTGCATTCATATTGGCCAAACCTGTCTTAAGGGCAATTGAACCGGCACGCATTGGAGGCAATACGTTCAATACATCAGCCTTGATATCGTCGTTGAATTCAAACTTGAGGGTCTTGCCCTTAACATCCACATCCGTTAGGTTGTGTTTGCCGCGATATTCAACCATGCCTTGATAACGGCGTGACCATGCCAACTTAAATAACTTACCTTTAGAAGTCACGTCATCGTTGGCGTCCAAGATAAGCACTTTGCTCTTTGGCTTGTTCTTTTGGAAATAGTCAGCCACTTGGCAAGCGCGCTCGTATGGTCCTGGAGGGCAACGGTACGGAGCCAATGGAATAGCGATGGCGAATACACCACCATTTTTCATGCTTTCCAATTGCTTTCTGAGACCCAAAGTTTGCTCGCCAGCTTTCCAAGCGTGCAATACTTGATTTTGAGCATTTGGTTTGAGCATGCCAGGTAACTTGTCATAATTTAGATCAATACCTGGAGAAACGATCAAGCGGTCATAGAACAATGTTGAACCGCTGGCAAGCTTTACCTGTCTCTTAGCAACATCTACTGACACCACGTAGTCTTTGACTAATTTCACACCGTGGTTCTTACTCAAACCTGCGTATGAAACTGTGATGTCTTCAATCTTTTTGTTACCACCAATCACTAAGTTTGATAGCGGGCAAGAAATGAAGTTTTGATTTGGCTCGATCAGAGTTACATCAGCTGTGTAATTTGAAAACTTGCGCACGTATTTAGCAGCTGTTGCACCACCATAACCGCCACCAATCACCAATACTTTGGCATTTTTCGCATCAATTTGTGTTGAAGCGCAACCAACAAGAGTTGTCGCAGCTGCACCCGCACCTACTAACTGTATAAATTCGCGTCTTTGCATGATCAACCCCCGATTATTTTGTTTTAGCTACTGGTTTAACTGCAGGCAAAGATGCGAAATAAGCAGAAATCTGTTCGATCTGCTCACTCGTATAACCTTTACTCAATTGATGCATGATCGAAGCTGTGCGCTTACCAGTTTTGTATTCGTTCATCTTCTTGATCATTTCATCTTTATTTTGTCCCGCTAAGCTAGCCATTCCACCTTCAGAATAACCATCGGTACCGTGACAGGCTGAACATGATGCAGCCCATTGTTTAACTTGCAAACTTTGGGCATTTGCCAAAGAAGTTGCACCAAGTAGGCTCACAAATAAGCCAGCCATCAATAGTGATGGTTTACGAATGAATGATTGCATCATTTCCCCCCTTAAGTAACGATTTGATTCTAATTGGTTAAGCCCTTTTTATATCTTGGGGTTTAACCCTACACTTTATTAAAATTACTAAGTAATAGATTATTGGCGAAACCAGGATTTAAAACAAATTCATTCTTCTTATATGGATATGTCAAAAGTGCATGACGCTGCTCTCAGCCACGCACTTTTCATCGGGGTTTTATTATTGTTTTTTGGCGTACCGGGCTAGGTCGATTAGATCTAAATCAACCATCAAACCGTAATCCTTTTGAATGACTTTCCCCTGGGGGTTGATCACGTAGAGCTCGGGCACTCCTCGCCTTTTGCCAATCGCCTTAGCCAACTCTGGAGTCATCATCACAACTGGAAAGGTGTATTGGTTTTTCTCCATGTAGTCTTTGACTGACTCAACACGGCGGTCTATTGAAATCGTCACGATATTCAATTGATCAGCGGGTATTTTTTGCCTTAGCTGTTGCAGATATTTATTTTGAGTTCGGCAATACGAGCACCATGTGGCCCAAACCTCAACAATCGTGTTTCTTTTACTCCAGTGCTCAGGGGTGAATGTTTCACCTTGAATTGACTGAATCTGCCCCAAAGGCAATGAATCGCCGACTTCAATCGCATTGGCTTGCGATGACAGCAAAGTAAAGACCATGCCTACAAGCATGATCAACTTCAATAGCTTAGAAGAGGGTTTAAATAGTCCTTGCATAGAATCAAGAATAAACGAAATAAAGAAAAAGGCCATTCAAGTGAATGGCCTGTGTTGCACATTACTTTTAATGTTTTTAAAAGAATGCCTGGATATTGGTTTGAGCACGACCCAAAATCAAGGCATGAATATCGTGTGTTCCTTCGTAAGTGTTGACCACTTCTAAGTTCACCATGTGTCTTGCCACACCATATTCATCAGAAATACCATTGCCGCCCATCATGTCTCTGGCCATTCTGGCAACAGCCAATGACTTACCGCAAGAGTTGCGCTTCAAGATTGATGTGATTTCAACAGCATCCGTGCCTTCATCTTTCATGCGACCTAAACGCAAGCAAGCCTGCAAACCTAAACTGATCTCTGTTTGCATATCGGCCAACTTAACTTGAATCAATTGATTAGCCGCTAGTGGGCGACCAAATTGTTGGCGATTCATCACGTAGTCACGTGCTCTGAACCAGCAATCTTCAGCGGCGCCCAATGCACCCCAAGCAATACCGTAACGAGCACTGTTCAAGCAAGTGAAAGGTCCCTTGAGGCCTTTGATCTCAGGGAACATGTTTTCCTTCGGAACAAATACTTCATCCATCACGATCTCACCCGTCAAAGAAGTTCTCAAGCCAACTTTGCCATGAATCGCAGGGGCTGTTAAACCCTTCCAACCTTTTTCCAAAATGAAACCGCGGATATTGTCTTTGCCAGTGGCCTCATCAATCAACTTACCCCACACCACAAACACATCAGCAATAGGACTGTTGGTAATCCACATTTTTGAACCAGACAATGAATAACCACCATCTACTGGCTTGGCGCGTGTCACCATGCTGGCAGGATCTGAACCATGATCAGGCTCAGTCAAACCAAAGCAACCAATCCACTCACCAGTAGCTAGCTTTGGCAGGTATTTCTTTTTCTGCTCTTCGCTACCGAATTCATTGATCGGCACCATCACCAAAGAAGACTGCACGCTCAACATGGATCTATAACCAGAATCCACTCGCTCAACTTCACGAGCGACCAAACCATAGGCCACGTAATTCAAACCAGCGCCGCCATATTGTTCAGGAATGGTCACGCCCAATAATCCCAAGTCACCCATTTCTTTAAAAATGGCAATGTCTGTTTTTTCATGACGGAAAGCTTCAGTCACTCTGGGCAATAGCTGACCCTGACAATAGTCATGAGCAGCATCTTTGATCATGCGCTCTTCTTCAGTTAACTGATCATCCAAACGCAGTGGATCATTCCATTGAAAAGTCTGACTCATAAACAATTACCTATTAAAAACTCATTAAAACTAATTAAAAAAATGTGTGAAGCTTTCAGCATTTTCACGATCGGTGGTCAAAGTGTTTTCAACTTTGCTTTGATCAGCGTAACCCAATGACATTCCGCAGATCAATTGCTGCTCTGAATTGAGGTTCAAATGTTTTGCAATTACTCGATGAAATTGTGTGAAGGCTGCTTGAGGACATGTATCAAGACCGCGAGCCTTGGCTGCTAACATCACGTTTTGCACAAACATGCCGTAGTCAAACCAACTACCTTGCTGCATCACGCGATCAATCGTAAAGAACACACCTACTGGCGCATCAAAAAATTCATAGTTGCGAGCGCCTTGGGCTTTCATGCGATCTTTATCTTCCTTACCAATCCCCAATAGACCATATAAATCAAAACCAACTTTGCGACGACGGGCCAAATAAGGATCAACCCACTTGGATGGGTAGTAGTTATATTCTTCGGTGTGTTCTTTGAGGGCCTCAGGATCATTAAAAATACTGAGGATTTCATCGGTGATGGCTTGCTTAGCAGCCCCTTGAACAATGTGCACTTGCCAAGGTTGTGTATTGGTGCCAGATGGGGCACGTGCAGCCACATTCATGATGTCCAAAATGTCCTGCTTTTTTACTTCTGTTGGCAAAAAAGCACGGATTGAACGTCTTGACTTGATGTTGTCATCAATGATTTTGGTAATTTCTGCAGCATTCATTCTATTTGTCTCTTCTTTTTATTGGGTAGGCTAGAGGATAAAACAGACTTTAAATCTTCGCTGATGAATTAAATGCTCATATTTCATGAAATTAGGTCAAAAAAGCTTGGTTTTTTAGTCCTCAAAGCTCAATAACTGCTTTTTTTGCCAAAAATGACTGTTTTTGGGTGTTTTAGCCCCATAAAACCTAGTAAAAGCCCTGATTAAATATTCATATCCCTTTATTCAAATTGTGCGATACTTAGCGCGTAGGTCTTCAAGTAGCTTCCGTCGTTTCCATTTTTCAAAATGGGTGATTCGGTTAGTTGAATCTTCCAGCCCTGCAAAGAAATGGTGAGAAATCATCACGTTTAATTTTTTTAAGGAATTTCAGTAATGGCAACAGGTATTGTTAAGTGGTTCAACGACGCAAAAGGTTTTGGTTTTATTACTCCTGACGGTGGTGGTGAAGATCTATTCGCTCACTTCTCAGCGATTCAAGGTAACGGATTCAAAAGCTTGAAAGAAAACCAAAAGGTTAGCTTTGAAGTAACAACTGGCCCTAAGGGCAAGCAAGCTTCTAACATCAACCCAATGTAATTTGGTGTTATGTTCATAAGAACCCGACTTCGGTCGGGTTTTTTATTGCCTATTTTTTCTCTACTTTTATAGCTTGGTGTTGGCTTTACTTAGGTTATTTAAATTAGACCCACCCCACCGAGCACTGCGCCAAGCAGTAACAACAATAAGATGTGTATCTTAGTTTTCCAAATCAGAAAAACGGTGATGATGGTGCACAACCACAGTGCCCAGTCATTTTCCAAATTAGTATTGGCCGCACTGATCAGCCAACTAGTCGCAAGAATGGCACCGATCACCAATGGGGCCAACCCTTGCTTAAATGCCAAAACAAAATCACTGTCTTTGTTTGCCTGAACCCACTTCGCTGTTGAGTAGGTCAAAATTGAACTGGGCAGCATCACCCCGATCATGGCCAATACCATGCCAAAGCTACCCCAGAAATACTGCGCATGAATTGTTGCCACAGAGTTAATCCCAATGTGCCACCCCATCATCGCAATCACCAAGATATTTGGACCTGGGGCTGATTGAGCAATCGCGATCGATGCTGCAAATTGATCTTCAGACATCCACACATTTTTATAAACCAAATGTCGGTGCATTTCAGGGATGACAGTGACGGCACCACCAACGGCCATCAATGAAACCGCCGTGAAGTGTAAAAACACATCGAGCCAATTGGCCCAAGTGAATTGAATCATGACTTCACCCGACGATAGGTCAGATAAATGGATAAGACCCCAAGGCTCAAGAGCACATGCACCAGAGGTATTCTGATCCAAGCCACCAAAATAAAACAAAGCAAGGCAATTCCAATCGATGGCAAATAACCCAGTGGGTGTTTTTTCAATGCACTGGCCAATTTAAGAGATGTCCCTGCAATCAATCCGGCAGCAACAGCACCCATCCCTTTGATAGCCCCTGCAACCACTGGATTAGCGCCCCAATGAAGATAAGTGATTGCGATGACAATCAGCGCCAGCATTGGGAACACCAACATACCGGCAATTGCTGCCAACGCGCCAGGTAAACCAAAATGCCGCGCACCAAAAATAATCGCTAAGTTAACCACATTGGGGCCTGGTAAAACTTGCGCAACCGCCCATTCTTCAAGAAACTCCTCCCGGCTGTACCAACGCTTTTTATCGACTAATTCACGTTCAGCAACAGGTAGCACTCCACCGAAACCCTGAAGAGCAAGCCAAGTAAATACCCAGAAAATTTCAGATTTTGATTGGGGTAATTGGCTCATGGTTTTATTTTATCGTGGCTGATTGCTCTAACCAGAAGTAAATAAAAAAGGAGCCGAAGCTCCTTTGATCAAGAGAACGTATCTTCAACAACTCGTTAATTAACCGCAACTTCTTGTACGCGCATTGTTCTCGCTTGCTCGTTGAGAGGTCGAACACGCTTTCCTTGGAAGTAAACAGAAATTTGCGCAAAGCCATTCGTCAAAATAGTGAATGGTGATTTACCACCAAAGGTATGACCAGTGCCTGCTTCAATCGATCGCATCATTGATTTTCCTGTGGAATCCACCACACAAACAATTTGCCTAGACTCCACATGCACATGTACAAAGTTACCAGGCTTGGCAGGTTCGATCACCGATTGGTCTGTCACGTTCGCATCAGGTTTAGGGCAACTGACATCAGAGGGCAATGGCACAACAGCTGCCACATTCGCCGCTGCTGGTACCGCTGAGCTTGGCGAAGCTCCCGATGGAGCAGATGGACTAACGGGAGTAGCTGGGGTAGATGGGGTAGCTGGAGTAGCGCTCTCATCTTTAGAGTCTTGAGGTGCAGCGCCTTCGATGACCACAGCTTGAGAATCCTGTGCTGGCGGGTTGAACAAAGCAATGATGTCATTTTTACTTGAGTACAAACCAATGGCAACTAAGACTAACAAAAAGATTGATACCAAACCATTGCGTGATTGCTTTGACTTTGGTCTTGAAGAATTCATCTGACCACTGGTTTGAATATTTTCTAAGCTTACCTTCGCTGGCTTACTTGTTGTGGCTTTTGCAGATTTAGCAGTTTGTTGATTTGATTCTTCGCCAGCCGGCACAGCATCCGGCGCACTTACTTTTTCTTCCTTGGCAGCTTTTGTTTCTTCAACTTTGGCAGACTGCTCCGTATTTTCTATAACTGCATCAAACGGCAATGACTCTTGCTGAGATAAATCACCATCTGGGTGAACCAACACAAGCGATTCATCTAGCTGTAATATTTTGGCAACTTTTTTTGCCACAGTGATCTTATGAGATTCAGAGTAAAAACTACTGATGCCACCCTGCTCCAACTCATTGATGTGTTTTTTCGACAGACATGCTTTGACTGCAAGTTCTTGAGGGTCAAGTTTTAGCTTTTCACGGGCGGCTTTAAACACCTTCCCCTGAATTTCAGGCAGGATTTCTATTTTGTTTTTTGATCCTATTGACATGCTGTCTCCATGGGCTCTTTGGCCTCATTGCATTACTTTAACATCGTTAAATTACTAAAAACTCTAAATTCATCAAAGATCTGTCATTTATTCTTCACTAAATCGTATAAACGAACCAACTCTTGCAAAGAAGGCGCCCTCATTTTTTCCATGACACGTGATTTATGTACTTTGATGGTGGCGTCCGTGGTACCCAAGCGAACCGCCACATCTTTGTTCATTAAACCCTCTACCAATAGGGCACAAACTTCTTTTTCTCTTGGAGTTAAAGAGTCATAACGTTGATTAATGGTCAATGATTGAGTCATTGATTGAAAGATTTCTTTGTCTTTTTCAATCGCAGAGGTAATACAGCGCAATAAGTCGTCCAAATTAAATGGCTTGAATAAAAAATCAATAGCGCCTTGTTTCATACTGGTCACAATCTCATGAGGCATCGATTCACCTGAAATAAAAATGATGGGAGTCTCTCGCCCCATCTCTTTTAATTTCTTTTGTAACTCAACACCTGACATGCTTGGCATGCGCATATCCAATAGGATAGTTGCTGGAGAAACTGGAATTGATTTCTCCAAAAATGATTCTGGCGATTCATGTGACTCAATAGAGTAACCGCAACTCTTTAACATGCGAGTCAAGGAAGTGCGCATGGAAGCGTCGTCATCAATGATGTATATGTGGCCTATTTCACTCAAAATGTTATATCTTTCAGATATTTAACTTTGGTCATATTAGTTATATTAATAATTTTCGGCTATTAGCTTTAAAGCTAATAAAAAAGGCCACACAAAATAGTGCAGCCTATTTGGGTTGAATCAATCCCCTCGATCAGTGCTCGGGAGTGACCTGCAAAGCAACTAAAAATCTTGAGACCATGTTGTAGGTGGCAATCACACCCACCAACTCCACCAAATGAGAGTTACCCAAAGAACTTTGTAAGCGCTTCATCAAAGCAGGATCAACTTCAATCGAACGCGTCATTTGAATCGTTAATTCAATAGCATCCTCTTCCAGTTGACTAAATAAACCTGATGGCATTGGGCCAGAGCCAATTTGGCGCATGGCTTTGACTTGTTCCTCGGTGCCGCCAGAGCTCAGAAAAACCGGGGCATGATGAATGAACTCATATTCAGCACGATTCAATATTGCTACACCACACATGCCTAATTCACGAAGTTTGGGATCTAGGCCAAGGCCATTACGGACCTCACCTAAAAAGGCATTCCAACCCGTTGCAAATGGAGCGCTGTGCAAAAGCATGCGATCAAGATTAATGAATTGGCCGCCTCGTCTTTGACGAATAGCGGCCACCAAGTCCGCTGGCTCTTGCAAGTCCAGCGGTTGATAAGGCACAAGACGCTCAGTCATTGATTACTTAGTTGCCTTGATGTTATTGGTCTTGATGAAAGCACCCCATACATCAATTTGCTTATTAACAAACTCTTGAGCAGGCTTAGGACCCAATGCAGTCACTTCAATACCTTGAGACTTAAGACGCTGTGCAATCTCAGGATTTTTCAAAGCTTTTGCAACTTCTTCATGCATGCGATTAACGATCGCAGCTGGAGTTTTTGCTGGTGCAATGATGGCCCACCAAGCTGGTGCTTCAAAGTTAGGGTAACCGCTCTCAGCAACAGTTGGAACGTTTGGCAATTCTGGTGAACGCTTGCTAGTTGTTACTGCCAAAGGAATCACACCACCTGAATCAACGTGAGGCTTGACCAAGAACAATGAACCAATTGCCAAAGACACATGACCAGCCAACGCATCTTGCATCAAAGGACCACCACCACGATAAGGTACATGTGTCCAATCAAATTTAGCGTCTTTGGCCAAAGATGCCAAAGCCAAATGACCTAAGCTACCCGTACCAATTGAGCCGTAGTTATTCGCTTTGTTTGCTTTTGCATCAGCCAACAACTGCTTAAAGCTGGTAATACCTGATGTTTTGCTTGCAGTTAACACCATTGGCGCTGTACCAATCATGGTCACAGTCGTCAAATCAGTTTTGGTGTTGTACGGCAATTTATCAATCATGTTCTCGTTCACACCATGAGTGTCGAACACAACGCCAAAGGTATAGCCATCAGGCTGAGCTCTTGCAACTGCAGCAGCACCGATTGAGCCTGATGCTCCACCAATGTTTTCAACAATCACGTTTTGCTTCATTTGATTTTGCAATACAGGAGCCAACATTCTGGCCACTTGGTCAACTGATCCCCCTGGCGGGAAAACCGCTACCAATTTCACTACTTTTTGAGTTGGCCAATCCTTGCCTTGTGCCTGAGCAGCACCAGCGATACATAAAACCGACATCAAGCCGGCTAAAAGCTTATTCATTTCGTCTCCTTTAAGTTTTGTCCGGCCTTTTTGGCTCTGTGACTTCATAAATATCCCACACTCCTATAATGAATGCAATTAAAAAAACGGGACAAAGCATGCGCAAGAAAATTGTGGTTTTAGATGATTATGAAAATTCATACGAAAAACTATCTGATTGGAGCACCATCAAAGGTTTGGCCGACGTGCAGATCTTCAATCAGCCCCTGCTTGGCGCCGCCCTTTTAGAAAAAATCCAAGATGCACATGCCTTGGTCTTGATGCGTGACCGCACTCCCCTGAAAGCAGAGCTGATTGCTCAGTTAAAACATTTGGAATATGTGGTTTTCACCGGCACCAGAAATTTGGCACTGGATACCGAAACCTTAAAACAACGCGGGATTCCCATCAGTCATACAGAATGGGGACCATCCAAAGACAGCACAGCCGAGTTAACTTGGGCAGTGATCTTGGGTCTCCACAAAAGATTGGTCGAACAAAATAAATTGATCACTGACAATCAGTGGCGCAATCAGTATTCTTTATTACCTGTTTTAAAGGGTCAAACCTTGGGCTTGGTGGGCTTAGGTGAAATTGGCTCACGCGTGGCAAAAGTTGCGATCGCCTTTGGCATGAAGGTAGTCACTTGGAGCCCAAACATGACTGCCGAGAGAGCGGCAGCCATAGGCGCTGAATCAGTCAGCTTAGACATTCTTATGCAAACCTCTGACATTGTTTCATTGCACATCGTTGCGAGCCCCACAACTAAGGGCATGATCAATCAAGAAAAAATAGCGTTGATGAAAAAAGATGCTTTGCTGATCAATACTTCGCGCTCAACCCTGGTGGATACCAACGCATTGGTTCAAGCACTTCAAAAACAAAGTATCGGTGGTGCAGCCTTGGATGTTTTTGACATCGAGCCTTTGCCCGCTGATCACCCATTACGCAGCACCCCTAATACATTGCTCACCCCACACCTTGGCTTTGTCGCACAACCAGTGTTCAAGTCATTCACAACGGGTGTGGTGGAATCTTTAGAAGCTTGGTTAAATGGTCAAGCCATCATCCGTCCTCTGCCCTGATTGCGGCAACCCACGAGGTGCTCTGCAATCAGAGTGCCCTTACTGTGGATCGCAAGAAACGCCACCATTGCCAAAAAAGTTGGCGGGTATTTTTACGCTTAATTTAGAAGAGAATTTACCCAGGGTCGACGAAGCCTTGATTCTTTTTGATCAGGCTTTAGATGAACTGGCCAAAACAGCCATCAGGGTTGTGAAAGTGATTCATGGATACGGCTCTGGCGGACAAGGCGGCAGAATCAAAGAAGCGATTCGCCAAGAACTGATTTATCAAAGACGGTCTCACTTGATCAGTAGTTATTTCGCTGGTGAAGATTTGGGCCCTGGTAAAGAGTCTTACCAAGAACTGTGCAGACAATACCCTACTGTCAAAGATATTCTGACAAAGGATATTTTTGGTAACCCCGGTATTACCTTGATTATTCTGAAAAGATGAATAAACCCTTAACGGATTCTCAATGCCCGCAATGTGGCAAGATTTTTGAGTGCCTCTCTGCCACAAATGTGGAAGATTGCTGGTGCATGTCACTGCCACCAGTGAACTTCAATGATGGCGAGAAAAGCAGTTCTTGTTGGTGCCCCGACTGCCTTCAACAGCAGCTGGAAAAGCAATCAAAACAAGATTAAAAATTTAGGGCCACTCTGAGAGTGAACAAATCTCACTCAGAACGAGAACAAACCCACTCACGTCTTTGCCATTCACCTGGTTTTTCAGCAAACACCATCCAAATGACCAAACCACTCATCAAAGACCAAATTGGGTTAGAAATCAAAGTTTTCATTTAAATACTCCTTTTAAAGCCACTAGATATAAGGCACAGCGCCAATACTGTATAAATATACAGTATTTTTAAAAGATGTCAAGAAATTGCTAAAAATTCTTAAAAATGGCTTTATTGGGCAGATAATTGATAATTCATAAAGGCTCGGCATACTGGTCAGCCTTGGGCAACTCAATCAATAACAGGATTAATAATGACACTGGCAGAAATGATTTTTGATGGATTGGTTTGGTTGATTGGCGGTCTGGTGGTTTTCTATATGGTCCGTCGCTACTGGGTGATGTTTCGCGCAAGCCAAAAACCCGCATCAGGCTGCTCAAGCTCAGATTCCGGTTCAGGATCTTGCTCTTCTTGCCCAAGTAAAAAAGACTCATCGCAATAAGGAGGCATTGCCATGCAGTTAACAACTATACGCACACCACTCTCTCGGGTTTTATGTGGCGTTTGCTTGGTATTTTTTTCCAGCTTATCGTTAGCGCAGATTGAAATCCCAGATTCCCAAGTTTCTCTGGGCATTGAATACATCGACGGCGGCATTGGTAGCGAAGAATCCGATGCATTGTTGGCTTTGGGCAAAAAATGGCCTTTGGTCTTGGAGTTCTCACAAGATCATCCCCAAAGACCATTGTGGGTGGCTGATGTCACCGTCAAAATCATGGATCAAAAAAAGAAAGTTGTTTTTGATGCCTTGTGTGAGGGCCCCATCATGTTGCTCAAAATCAATCCAGGCAAATACGAGGCCGAGTATTCATTTGAAGGAAAAGTATTAAAACGTTCATTGGTGATTGAAGAAGGCAAGTTTCAAAAACAATCAGTTGTTTGGCCGCAATAAGATTCTGTGCGTTCAACTTTATCCAAGCGACCCTTGGATGAACGTCTTGGGAATGTGCGTATCAGCAGTACTAAGTTTATTACTGGCCATTCCTTTCTATAAGTACATAGAAAAGAATTAAACCCTACAAATTAAACCCACCCTTGCTTCCATTCCAATCCATCGGTGAGTGATCGCCACTGAATGGTTTTTTGGCGTTTACTCATCACCGCCTCAATCACCACTTGCTCCACTGCACCACCTTCGATTTCTGGATCAATCACCTTGATCACCATGAAGTGTTTTTCTTTATTCAAAGGCGTGACAGCCGTCCATTTACTCAGGAGCAGTTTTTTAGGATGAAGAGGATTCTTGGTCATGGGTGAAATTGTTGGAAGCTTAGTAGCTCTTTAATTTTTATTCATTTCAATAGATACTATGAAGATGAAACAATTATTGCAAGAAACTAAAACAATTGCTGTGGTGGGTCTATCCAATAAACCTGATCGACCATCTTATGGCGTGACGAAATACATGCAGGCGCATGGCTACAAGATCATTCCTGTGAATCCCACCTGTTCTGAAATTTTGGGTGAAACCTGTTACCCAGATTTAAGCAGCATCCCAGTACCGGTTGACATGGTGAATGTTTTCAGAAAATCAGAAGACTGCCTTGAAGTTGCTCATGAAGCAGTCAAAATTGGTGCAAAATCACTGTGGCTTCAAATGGGTGTGATTAATCAAGAAGCCTTGGATTACGCCAGTGCTCATGGACTAACTGGCATCATGGACCAATGCCTGATGGTGGAACACCGCAAACTGGGTCTTTAAGCCCGCTTTGTTAAGGCAAGCGAAGCAGAAATTTGGATTCTGGATTAAGCTAGATGCATGAAAAATAACCATGACATCCTGGCCAGCGAAATCACCCCTCAAAATATCTTTGAAAAAAGACGCCAATTAATCAAATTGGCAGCGATGGGTGCGTTTGGCTTATCTCAAGCCGAAGTTTTTAGTAGAAACGCTTTTGCTCAGAGCGGCCAAAAGCTTCCAGCCAAAGTCAATCCACAGTTCTTTGTGGCAGATAAGCTCACAAGCTACAAAGATGTCACAACCTACAATAATTTTTATGAGTTCGGAACAGATAAAGCTGATCCAGCGCGCAATGCTCACACTTTAAAAACAAGACCATGGACTGTGAGTGTTGAGGGCTTGGTGAACAAACCCAAGGTGTGGGACATTGATGCCCTCCTCAAGTTAGCTCCGATGGAAGAACGAGTCTATCGCTTTCGCTGTGTGGAGGGCTGGTCAATGGTCATCCCTTGGATTGGCTATTCTTTATCTCACCTGATCAAAGCCAGTCAACCACAAGGTTCTGCAAAATACATTGAATTCATTTCCTTAGCAGATCCAAAACAAATGCCAGGCGTTAATAGCCGTGTATTGAATTGGCCATACACAGAAGGCTTGCGTTTGGATGAAGCCATGAATCCTTTGGCACTTTTAACATTTGGTCTTTATGGAGAAGTGCTGCCCAATCAAAATGGCGCGCCAGTTCGTATCAATGTGCCTTGGAAATACGGCTTCAAGAGCGCCAAATCAATTGTAAAAATCCGTATCACCGATAAAGAACCAGCAACCAGCTGGAAAGTATCAGCTCCTTATGAGTATGGCTTCTACTCGAACGTGAACCCAGAGGTCAACCATCCTCGCTGGAGTCAAGCAACCGAGAGAAGAATCGGTGCTGAAGGCGGTATCTTTGCACCTAAGATCAAAACCTTGCCTTTCAATGGCTACGCTGAACAAGTAGCCCACCTTTACAAAGGCATGGATTTACGGAAATTTTATTAAGTGATGAAAGCTTTATTGGTCGGCATTGGTTTACTGCCATTGGTCCGATTAATAGTTTTGGGCTACCAAGATGATTTGACAGCCAACCCCATTGAATTTATCACTCGTTCAACGGGTACCTGGGCCTTGGTATTTTTATGCCTAACATTGTCAATCACCCCTTTGAGAAGAATTACTGGCATCAACGAATTGATCCAATACAGAAGAACTTTGGGTTTGTTTGTGTTTTTCTATACCTGCCTGCACTTTTCAATTTGGTTTTGGCTGGATCACGGTTTAATCTTTTCAGAAATGATTGTAGATGTCATCAAGCGTCCTTTCATCACGGTTGGATTCATATCTTTTGTTTTACTCATACCGCTAGCACTGACCTCCAATCAATGGGCCGTTAAAAAACTTAAGCGCAACTGGTCAAGACTTCATCAATTAATTTACTTGATAGCACCCTTGGTGATCCTTCATTATTTTTGGCACAAGTCCGGAAAAAATGATTACTTCACTGTGAGTATCTATGGTGCTGTCCTTTTGATACTTCTCGCATCTAGATTAAGACTGAGGTTAAAACCATGAAGCCGATCAAACAACCATATTTAAAGATATCTCTTTATAGTGGCCTATTGGCCATACTCATGGCTTCTATGATGAGTGCAGCCAGCGCTCAAACAAAACCAACTGCTTTAGAAAAAACAACTCGGATCGGTCAACTTGAATGGGACTTGCATGAAGTGACGATTGGCACAGTGAAACTTTATGCGCAACAAACCAAGTTTGTTAGTTCTGGCGAAAAAGAAGGTGGTAGCTTTATTTATGAATACGGCTGGACTCGTAAAAAAGGTTGGACTTGGTTACAACCTTTTGGCGTACCAGCTAAAGATCAAGAGCCAGCGGTTCATTTAAATTTTGATGAAGCACAAGCCATCTGCCAATTTTTTGGCAAACGACTACCCAAGGATCAAGAATGGACATCAGCCGCTTTTCTAGAGCAGCGGGCCACTCCTCCACAGCCATTTGTCAAAGGCAAGCGCTACACCTACGCCAATGGTGATACTCCACGAAACTCACATTGTTTAAATGGCTGTGCAGGTCTAAAAGGCCTTGCCCCTGCTAATGTACTTAATCGTGGCACAGGTCATGTGGCAGTGATGACCACCCAACCAGGTGTGAATGGTTTATACGATATGGGTGGCAATGTTTGGGAATGGGTCGATGATGGTCCAGGCAACGAGAGAGTCACTCGAGGAGCCTCTTGGTGGTACGGTCCAGAGAATCAAATTGAATCAGCCACAGCAACCAAATCAAGAGACACCAAAGTGGCTTATGTTGGTTTTAGATGCGTGAAAGATGTGAAGTGAAAATCCATCAACTGATTTAAATGATTGGGGTAATCAGAGATGGCATGATC